>JAUYQQ010000022.1:0-300000 GCA_030697165.1 Acidobacteriota bacterium | reverse complement strand
AGCGCGGGCAAGAGACACTAGGCCACGGCCTCGCCCTCACCAGCCTCTAGTGCAAGCTCCGCCATCGGGATGGCAATGAGCACCAGCAGTCCGCCCTCGGCGGGCTGCCGAAATTCAAACCGGTGCAGCGACCCATACAGGTGATCGAGCCGCGACCGGGTATTCGAAAGCCCCACGCCGCGATTGAAGTCAGTCAATCGCGCCTGTGAGAGCCCCACACCGTTGTCTTGCACGTCGAGTTCGAGCATGGCGCCCGCGCGGCGGGCGCGGACCACGATTTGGCCAGGTGTGGGCCTGGGACCAATACCGTGCTTGATGGCGTTTTCGACGAGCGGCTGGAGCAAAAGGTTGGGGACCAATGCGTCCAGCGTGTCTGCCTGGATGTCAAACACTACAGAGAGACGGTCGCGGAAGCGGGTTTGTTCGATCTCCAGATACTTGGAGAGGAAGTCGAGCTCCTCTTTGAGCTCCACCTCCTGCACGTGGATCCGCTGCAGCGACATCCGCAGCAAGTCGCTCAGGCGCGCGATCATCGCGTCGGCGGCCTCGACGTCGCGGTGCATCAGCGCCGAAATCGTATTGAGCGTGTTGAACAGGAAGTGCGGCTGCATCTGGCTCTGCAGGGTATGCAGCTGCGCCTCGACCAGGCGCGTCTCCATCTGCGCGGCACTCAGCGCCTTGGCCCGCGCCTGAGAGTCATACCGCAGCGCGTGGCCGACGCCGACGATGGTCCAGTAGGTCATCATCTCCCAGTCGAAGTTCAGGAAGAACATCTGCTGGAATTCCATCAGCCACGAATCAAGCGACTCGCCGACCACCCAGTAGGTAGCCATGCGTGACGCCACCGCCAGGGCCACGTGTAACAGCACCGCGACCACGACGCCCGCAATATGCACCGGGATGGCGATCTTCCACGTGGCCCGCTCGAAGGGGAACTTGCGCGTCAGCCAGAGAATGCCCGGCGTCAACACCGCCCACGAATACCAGTAGGTGAGGTTGAGCGAGAGCAGCAGGCCGAAGCCCGCGGGCTTGTCGGTAAACGTCGAGATGAAATAGAACGCGGCGAACGCGGAGAAGAAACCAAGCGCAGTCGCCACACCGAAGATCACGCGAACGGGCACTCGTCCGGGATTGGTGGTCATGAAGGCACTATCGGCCTGCCGCCGCCTGCGGTCAAGCACGTTGCCTCTCATCACACCGTTCGTCCCAAGCGGTCGCATCGCACTTGCGCTATAGCGAAGAACGTGCCGAGAGCGGGACGCAGGGATTTATCGCGTGTTTTCAGGGATACGACGCGACTGGACGCGTTTGAAATACGGGAGTTTGAAGAACCGCGGGGGTCAGTTGTTCGGTTTCAAGAGCAGGAATCCCAAAGGTGGGACGGTGAGGCGAACGGATTGGGGATGCCCATGAGCCGGCACCGCGTCGGTTTCGACCAGGCCCGCGTTGCCCATGTTGCTGCCACCGTAAGCCTCGGCATCGCTGTTCAGCAGCTCGCTGTAACTGCCGGCAACGGGCACACCGATGCGATAGTCGCGGCGCGGGACGGGAGTGAAGTTCACGACCACGATCACGGCGGGAGGGAACTGCTGGTCGGGAGGGAACCCCGTGTCGGGAGAGTGACTCTTGTCGGGATTGCCGCGGCGGCCGAACGCGATCACGCTGCGTTCGGCATCGTCCGGATCGATCCACTGGAAGCCGGACGGGTCGTTGTCGGCCTCCCACAACGCGGGCTCCTGTTTGTAGACGCGATTGAGATCGCGCACCCAGCGCTGGAGGCCGGCATGGCGCGGGTCGCCCAGCACGTCCCAATCGAGTTGCCAGTCGTGGTTCCACTCGCGCCACTGGCCGATCTCGCCGCCCATGAACATCAGCTTCTTGCCGGGATGGGCAAACATGTAGCCGTAGAGCGCGCGCAGGCCGGCGTGCTTCTGCCACACGTCGCCCGGCATCTTGTCGAGCATCGAGCGCTTGCCGTGCACCACTTCATCGTGCGAGAACGGCAGCACGAAGCGCTCGCTGTAGGCGTACATCATCGAGAAGGTGATCTTGTTGTGATGCCACTTGCGGTAAATGGGCTCGTTCTTGGTGTATTCGAGCATGTCGTGCATCCAGCCCATGTTCCACTTGTAGGTGAAGCCGAGGCCGCCGGCCGACACCGCGTGCGTCACCCCGGGGAACGACGTGGATTCTTCGGCGCAGACGATCGCGCCGGGGCACTCGTGTTCGACCAGCTGGTTCAAATGCTTGACGAACTCGATCGCCTCGAGGTTCTCGCGGCCGCCGTACTGGTTGGGCACCCACTGCCCTTCGTCTCGCGAGTAATCGAGGTACAGCATCGAGGCGACGGCATCCACGCGCAGGCCATCGAGATGGAACTCGCGCAGCCAGAACAGCGCGTTGCTCAACAGGAATGCGCGCACTTCGTGGCGGCCGTAGTTGAAGACCAGGGTGCCCCAGTCCTGGTGCTCGCCCTGGCGCGGGTCGGCGTGTTCGTAGAGCGCGGTGCCGTCGAAGCGCGCCAGCCCGTGCTGGTCTTTCGGGAAATGGCCCGGGACCCAGTCGAGCAGCACGCCGATCCCCGCGGCGTGAAACGCATCGATCAACGCCTTGAAGTCGTCGGGCGTGCCGAAGCGGCTGGTCGGCGCGAAGAAGCCAATCACCTGGTAGCCCCACGAGCCGGTGAAGGGATGCTCCATAATCGGCAGCAACTCGACGTGGGTGTAGCCCATCTCCTTCACGTACGGCACGAGTTGCTCGCCGATCTCGTAATAGGTCAGGAGCTGGCCGTCCGGCGCGCGCTGCCAGCTGCCAAGGTGCACTTCGTACACCGACATGGGCTTCTGTAACCACTGACCGGCGCGCGATCGCTCGGCCATCCAGGCAGCATCGGTCCATTCGAATGGTTCGTCGTGCCAGACGATCGAGGCGGTTTGCGGCGGAAGCTCGAAGCGGCGGCCGCACGGGTCCGACTTGAGCACCGCCTGGCCGCCCGGGCCAATCACCTCGAACTTGTAGCGATCGCCCTGGCCGAGGTCGGGCAGGAAGATCTCCCAGTAGCCGCCCGGGCGGATCGCGCGCATCGGGTGGACGCGGCCGTCCCAGCCGTTGAAGTCGCCGACCACGCTCACCCGCTTCGCGTTCGGCGCCCACACCGCGAAGTGCACCCCGTGGCGAATGCCGTGCGTGATGGCCCGCGCGCCCAGCCGATCGTAGACGCGGTAGTGCGTGCCCTCGCCGAGCAGGTGCAGGTCGAAGTCGGTCAGCACCGGCCCATAGCGATACGCATCGTCGGTTTCGCTGGAGGAGCCGTCGGACCAGACCAGGTGGAGGCGATAGTCGAAGTCGTCGCGCCGCTCGTTGGGCACCACGCCCTCGAACAGGCCTTCGGGGTGAATGCGCGTGAGGACCAGGCCGTCGGGCTGGCCGAACGGGATCACCTCGACACTGCGGACGTGGGGACGGAAGACGCGAATCACCACGCCGCCCTCGACATCGTGCGGACCGAGCACCGCAAACGGATCGGCGTGCAGGCCCCGCGCGATCGCCTCGATCGCCGCGCTCGCCAGGGTTGGGGCCATCTCCGTATGCTACTCCGCCCTAAAAGGGACCTGCTCCCCTTTTACGGTTTCGGTAAAAATGGAGCAGGTCCCTTTATGAACAGACGACGGTTCTTCTCGACATTGACTTCTGCCTTTGCCGCTGGTGCCGCCGCCCCCGCCCTGGCCCAGGCCCCTGCCGCCGCTCCGCCGCGCATCGACCGCCTGCGACTCGACGCCGCCGAGAGCATTTTCGGTGTGGACTTCACCGAGGCCGAGGAGCAGATGGCGCTGGGCAGCGTGAATCGCAACCTCCAGAGTTACGAGGAGTTGCGCAAGCTGAACATCCCGCTCGACACCGAGCCGGCCATCACCTTCCGGCCCTACCTGCCCGGCAAGAAGCCGACCGGCAAAGCCACGCCCGGCGCGCGCCTCAAGGTGACCAGGACGACGGTGCCCGCCAACCTCACGCCCGATCAGATCGCCTTCCTGCCGGTTACGGCCCTGGCGACGCTGATTGAAAGCAAGCGGATCACATCAACCGAGCTGACGAAGCTCTATCTGGAGCGCTTGAAGAAGCACGGCGACACGCTCAAGTGCGTGGTCACGTTGACCGAGGAGCTCGCCCTCAAGCAGGCGGCCGCCGCCGACGCCGAGATCAAGGCCGGGAAGTATCGCGGTCCCCTTCACGGCATCCCGTGGGGCGCCAAAGACCTGCTCGCCACCAAGGGCATCAAGACCACCTGGGGCGCCACGCCGTACAAGGATCAAGTCATCGACGTGGATGCCACCGTGGTCGAGCGCCTGCGCGACGCCGGTGCCGTGCTCGTCGCCAAGCTGTCGATGGGTGCGCTGGCACAGGGCGGCGTGTGGTTTGGCGGCTCGACGCGCAATCCCTGGAACACCGAGCGCAGCTCTAGCGGGTCGTCTGCTGGTCCTGGCGCCGCCACGGCCGCCGGACTCGTGGGCTTCTCGATCGGCACCGAAACGCTCGGCTCGATCATCTCGCCGTCGGTGACCAACGGGGTCACGGGCCTCCGCCCCACTTATGGCCGCGTCAGCCGGCACGGCGCCATGGCGCTCAGCTGGACGATGGACAAGATTGGGCCGATGTGTCGATCGGTGGAGGATTGCGTGCTGGTGTTGAACGCCATTTACGGATCCGACGGCCGTGACGGCACCGTGACGGACGCGCCGTTCGAGTGGTCGCCAGATCGGCCGTTAGGTTCACTCCGGATCGGCTACATCCAGAAGGAGCTCGAAGCAGCGCCAAACAATCCGAATCCGACCGAAGCGCAACGGACCACCGCGGACGCCCGGAGAGCGATGTACGCGCAGGCGCTTGATGTGTTCCGCAAGGCCGGCGCCAAGCTGGAGCCGATTGCCATGCCCGACTTTCCGACCGGCTCGATCGGCTTCGTGCTGAGCGCCGAGGCGGCGGCCGCGTTCGACGATCTGACGCGCGACAAGGAGAAGCTGGCGACGCTCACGGCGCAATCACCAGGTGACTGGCCCAACACCTTCCGCAGTTCGCGCTTCATTCCCGCGGTGGAGTACATCCGCGCCATGCGGGCGCGACGGCTGCTGATGCAGGAGATGGACAAGCTGATGTCGCAGTACGACGTGTTCCTGAGCCCGGCGCCCGGCAGCGCGAGCCTGACCATCACCAACCTGACCGGTCACCCGGCTCTGGCGCTCAAGTGCGGGTTCATCGACAACATGCCGGCGTCGATCATGGTCACGGGCCGCTTGTACGACGAAGCGACGGTATGCCGCGTGGCGCTCGCCTACGAACAAGCCACGGAGTGGCACAAGAAACACCCTACGCTGTCTTGACGTTCGGAGAGCGACCGCTTTAGCGGTCGCTGAGCCGCTGACCAGGCTCGATGGTCTGGCTCGCGGGTGGTGACGCGCCCTTCTCCACCCAGCGAACCAGCTGGTCGAACGCCTCGCGCACCGTCGGGATGTACGACGGCCCCTCGCCCATCGCGTCGGCGACATCCTTATTGAGCCGCATCCGCGTGTCGGCGGCGTACTGAAACCCCTGCACCCCATCGTCATCACCCGACATGTGCCAGACGCCGGTCACTTGATAGAGGCGGTGGCGATCGGCCGGCTGCGCGCGCAGGCGATACGCGCGGATCTCCCTGATCACCAGGTCGTCCCAGGTGCCGACGACCTCAATCGTCGGGACCTGCAGCTCGCCGGTGATTTCTTCGGTGGCGGTCTGGGCCTGCTTGATGGCCGCCGCCGCGCCTGACCCGGTGTACGGCCACAGCCGGCGGGCCTCCACCGGCGTGCCGACCGCCGCCGCGTACGCGATCATCCTGGTATCGTCCGACGACATGCCGATGTGGGCGAGCGGATCGATCAGGCGCCACAGCCCGTTCATCTTCGTGAGGCGATCGAGCCGCGTCACCAGGTCGCCGCCGGCGCCGGCGATGATCAGCGTACCGGCGAAACGCTTCTCGGAATCTTCGGCCGCGAGGCGAGCGATGCCGCCGCCCATCGATAACCCGACCAGGTAGGTGTGTGCCGGCGCCCGACCGGCCAGACGCGCGATTTCTGCTTTGGCAAGGTCAGCGAACTCATAGGTCAGCTGCAGACCGCCGCGTGACGAGATGGCGCCATCACGATCGACGCTCGCATACGCAAACCCGTTGGCCAGCGCGTACTGCCCGATCACATCGTCCAACGCGGTTTCGCTGGTGGCATACACCCGCCCGGCCCGATCGACCGCGTTGCCGCCAGATCCGCCATGTGCGCCGATCACCAGCGACCCGTTCCAGTCCTTGACCGGTACGCGCGTGACGAAGCGCTTGCTGACGGGCTTGCCGTCGATCGTCAAGGCGACCTGCCCCTTGAGCTGCCGGCCGTTCTCCACAGCTGTCTCGACGACCCCACTAAAGGGCGTCTGAGCTACCGCCAGACAAGCCGAGAATACCAAGCCGACCGTGAGCAGGATTCGCATTTGCCGCATTATCTCAGCACCCTGGCACCCTGGCACCCTGGCACCCTGGCACCCTGGCACCCTGGCACTCTGGCACCCTGGCACCCTAGGCACCCTAGGCACCGTAGGCACCGTAGGCACCGTAGGCACCGTAGGCACCTTAGGCCCCCTGCTTGTTATGATGGACAAATGACGACAGCAACATTTGAGACTTCTGAGGGCACCTTCAAGGTCAAGCTCTACGACGACAAGGCGCCCAAGACCGTGGCCAACTTCGTGGGCCTCGCCACCGGCACGCAGGAATGGACCGACCCGAAGTCCGGGGCCAAGGTCAGCAAGCCGTTCTATGACGGCCTGATCTTCCACCGCGTGATCGACGGCTTCATGATCCAGGGCGGTTGCCCGATGGGCAACGGCATGGGCAGCCCGGGCTTCAAGTTCGCCGACGAGTTCGGCCCCGGCCTGCGCCACGATCGCGACGGCATCCTGTCGATGGCCAACTCCGGCCCCAACAGTAACGGCAGCCAGTTTTTCATTACCCTGGCGCCGACGCCGTGGCTCGACAACAAGCACGCCATTTTTGGCGAGGTCACCGAAGGCATCGAGATCGTCCGCGCCATCGGCAAGGTCAAGACCGGCGCGCAGGACCGTCCGGCCAAGGAAATTGTCGTGAAGTCCGTGACGATCGAAAAGAGCTAACGACAAGGGTGCCCGTGAGCCCTTTCTGGGTATTTTACCCATTTAGGGTATAATTCACCCATGCGTTCCACCTTGGCTGACCTCCCGAACATCCCCGCCTCAGACCTCAAGAAGCGTGGCTGGCGGGGGGTCATGCGCACCCTCGCGGCTAGTGGAACCGTCGTAGTGACGAATCACTCAGAGCCCGAAGCGGTGATCGTCTCAGCCCAGGAATACACCCGCCTGCTCGCGGTGGTGGATGCGAACACATCGAAAGCAGAAGCCGGGCTGGAGTCGCTCCGCCGCCGTTTTGACGAACGGCTCGCCGCCTTGCAACAGCCTGATGCCGGAGATCGGCTGCGCGCGATCAGCAAGACTCCGGCGAAACTTCGCGGCAAGGTGAAGGCCGGCTCGGGATACTGATGGCGCGGCCGGTACTTTACGTGCTGGCCGGCGTAAACGGCGCCGGCAAGAGTTCCATCGGCGGTCACCTCCTCACGCGCGCCGGTCTGACCTGGTTCAACCCCGACACGTTTGCGCGCGAGTTGATCGCGGCCACGGGATGCGATCAGGAAACGGCCAATGGGCACGCCTGGTCCGAGGGTGTGCGCAGGCTCGACGAAGCGATCGCTGGCGGGCAATCGTACGCGTTCGAGACGACCCTGGGCGGGCAGACCATCGCGACGAAGATCGCGGCGGCAGCGGGTACGCACGACGTCATTATCTGGTTTTGCGGGCTTGATTCGCCCGAGCGGCATCTGGCGCGGGTTCGTGCCCGCGTGTCTCGAGGCGGCCACGACATTCCCGAAGCGAAGATCCGGGCCCGCTATCCGCAGGCACAACGCAATCTGATCGCCCTGATGCCGCACCTGACGCACCTGAGCGTCCACGACAACTCCACCGAGGCGGCAACCGGCGACCCGGTCCCCGACCCGGTGCTCGTAATGGTGCTGGAGCAGGGACGTCTGGTCCACCCTTCCCCGACCGACCCGGTCGCCCTCGGTCGCACGCCTGAATGGGCCAGATCGCTGGTCGAAGCCGCACTATCACCCGGCTGACCAATCTATACACAATCGCGATATAAAGAGGCCGCAATGATCTGGGATCAGGAAGCCGAACTCGTCAAGGACCCGCCGACCTGGTCGCTGACCGGCCGCATGTGCCTGTGGGCCGATGGCTCGCCCGCGCACGTCCAACAGGAACGCTTTCGGTTGATGCGCTCAGGGTGGGAAGCCTATGCGCTGATCAGCCGCAGCACGCAGTCGGGCAACAAGTGGCTCACGCTCACCCTGCGTCTCGAACCCGACGTGCGGGCGCAATGGGAGCAGAACCTTACCGATCCCGTCGATCACATCTTCGTGCAGCTGTCGAATTACCTGCTGCTGCGCGAATGGTATAGCGAGGATCTTGGGGTGTTGTATTTGAAGTAGGGTGCCTAAGGTGCCTAGAGTGCCTAGGGTGCCTTAGTCCTTGTCCTTCTTGGCTTCCGGCAACTGCGGCAAGCCACTGGACGTCGACGGCGAGATCAGGCCCTGCTGGGTATAGATCATCAGCTTCTCGCGCGTATCGACGATATCGAGGTTACGCATGGTCAGTTGGCCAATGCGATCCTGCGGTGTGAAGAACACTTCCTCGCCCCTCTCCATCGTCAAGCGCTCCGGCTTGTAAGTCAGGTTCGGGCTCGCGGTTTCGAGAATCGAGTAGTCGTTGCCGCGTCGCAGCTCCACCGTGACCTCCCCCGTCACCGGGCGCGCCACCCAGCGCTGGGCGCTCTCGCGCAGCATCAGCGTTTGCGGATCGAACCAGCGGCCCTGATACAGCAGTCGTCCGAGGCGACGGCCGTTGTTGCGGTACTGCTCGATGGTGTCTTCGTTGTGGATACCGGTGATCAGCCGCTCGTAGGCGATGAACAACAGCGCGAGCCCCGGCGCCTCGTAAATGCCGCGGCTCTTCGCTTCGATGATGCGGTTCTCGATCTGATCGCTCATGCCCAGGCCGTGGCGGCCGCCAATGGCGTTGGCCTCCATGAACATGTCGAGCGCGGTCGCGAAGGTCTTGCCGTTCAACGCGACCGGGTGCCCTTCTTCGAACCGGATGGTCACGGTCTCGGCCCTCACCGCCACGTCGTCGCGCCAGAAGGCGACGCCCATGATCGGCTGGACAATGGTGATGCCCTTGTTGAGGAATTCCAGGTCCTTGGCTTCGTGCGTGGCGCCAAGAATGTTCGAGTCGGTCGAGTAGGCCTTCTCGACGCTCATCTTGTACTGGAAGCCGTGCCGGATCATGTACTCCGACATTTCCTTGCGGCCACCGAGCTCGTCGATGAAGGTCTGGTCGAGCCACGGCTTGTAGATGCGCAGGCTGGGATTGGCGAGCAGGCCATAGCGATAGAACCGCTCGATGTCGTTGCCCTTATACGTGCTGCCGTCGCCCCAGATGTTGACGTGGTCCTCGCGCATGGCGGCGACCAGCATGGTGCCGGTGACCGCGCGGCCAAGCGGCGTGGTGTTGAAGTAGGTCTGCCCTGCGGTGGTGATGTGGAACGCGCCGCACTGCAACGCGGCCATGCCTTCGGCCACCAGCTGTTCGCGGCACTCGATCAGGCGCGCCTTCTCGGCGCCGTAGCCGATCGCCTTGCGCGGAATCTCGTCGTAGTCGGCCTCGTCTGGCTGACCCAGGTTCGCGGTGTAGGCGAACGGCACCGCGCCCTTGGCGCGCATCCAGTGCAGCGCGGCGCTGGTATCGAGGCCGCCTGAAAAGGCAATGCCGACGTTCTCGCCGACCGGAAGGCGCTGAAGGATATTGGGCATGTCTGCCCGACAATCTTAATTCACTTGATTCAGGAAGCGCTCGATCTCCTCGATCACGCGCGCCGGTTCCTCCTCGTGCGGCTAGTGGCCGGCACCGGGGAGCGTGACGACCGTCGCCTCGGGCAGCAGTTGTTGCCATCGTGCGAGGTAGTGCGGCTTGAAGAAACTGTCTTTCAGGCCCCAGACGATCAGCACAGGCAACGCTCGCAGGCCGGCCATGCCGTCCAGTACCGACTGGTAATGCGCGCGAGAGCCCAGCAGCGCCGCCGCGAGCGTGTGCAGCACCTGGCCGCGCGCCTGACGATCGTCAAACGCCGCCGAATACTGGCGCAGGATCGCGCCGGTGAGCTTGCGGCGATCGCCGTAGGCCGACGGCACGATCAGCCGGAACTCGATGTTGGCGTACTTGTACAACCATCGCCCCACAGCGCCCCCCACCAGGCGCGCCGCCCGCACCATGTCCGGGTCATCATCAAGGGGCCACGCCCAGCTATTGAGCACCACGACGCGAGCCACGGCCGGCTTCAATCGCGACGCCAGCGGCAGGGCAATCGGTCCGCCGAAGTCGTGCACGACCAGCGTCACCCGATCCAGGCCAAGTCGATCGACGAACTCGCCAAGCGCGGCGGCGTGCGCTTCGGGCGTGCCGGCAAAGCCGGCCGGCCGCTCGGACAGGCCGAACCCGAGGTGATCGGGCGCGATGCAGCGGTGGTGTTTCGACAGCGCGGCGATCAGATGCCGGTATTCGAACGACCAGGTCGGGGTGCCGTGGACCAGGAGGACGGGGTCGCCGGTGCCTTCGTCCACGTAGTGCATCTCGCCGGCCGAGAGGGATTGGTAGCGGGATTGAAACGGGTAAGCCTGCCGGTCTACCCACGAAGCCTCGGGACGCATGACGCCGATTTAAAGACAATCACGGCTCATCTGTCCAGCCGCCGGCGGTCGCCATGGCGATGCCTGACCCATTGGTTGCCCACAATGGGTAGGCAGCGCGGCATATCGCCGCGGGCGGGCGGTTCCAGGCTGGCATCGATCTTGAGTATGTAAAGAGCTATGGAGACGATCACGAATCCCCTCACCTCACCCGCCGGCGAAATGCTGCGTTGGCAGTTCCGCATGCGCAATCGCCTGCTCACCTGCGGCATCACCAGGAACGGCGCGAGCGGCTTCAGCGTCATCACGTTGCCCCACTGGGACGTCAAGGGCGGCATCGTCGAAACGTTCCGGAACCAGGCCTCGGCGTTGCAGCGGCACGCGGTGATTGCCGATCGCCTGCGCTCGTCCGGCTGGTCAATCGCCTCGTATACGCCTTAAAGGAGTTCCCCATGAAAGACCTGAACAAGTGCGCCCACCCGGCGTGCAAATGCCTGGTTCCCGACAACGGTGCGCACGGCAAGTACTGCAGCGCGCACTGCGAAACAGCGAAGGATGTGTCGGAACTGAAGTGTGACTGCGGTCACCCGGGCTGCTGAGCGGCGCCCGATTGGCAAGCCGCCACGCGATCGCCTGCCCATCGCGGGCTCGGGCGGGATACGCTATAGCTGCAGGCGACGAAACTGTTCTTCCACGCTTGGACGACCGACGACGACAGCCACAAACCGTTCCGTGACGAGCTGCTGAGCTCGGAACGCCTCGAGGAGCGGGCGCTCGCCCTGGCGGCGAGTTTTACCGTCGATCCCCAGCGGCGGCGGGCCCGCGGCATCTACGCCCGGCTCAACCATAATGCCCGCGTCCTGCGCGATGGCTATCAGACCCTGGCCGAAGACGTGCACGACGGCGAGTTCGTCACGCCGGCCACCGAGTGGTTTCTCGACAACTACCATCTGATCTCGGCCGAGATTGTCGAGATTCGGCAGCACCTGCCGCGCCGGTTCTACCGTCAGCTGCCGGCCCTGGCCACGCGCGAGAAAGCGGGCGAGGCGCGCATCTATGCCATCGCCGTCGAACTGCTGCGGCATAGCGACAGCCGCCTCGATGTCCCCCAGCTGACGCAGTTCCTCAATAGCTACCAGCGCGTGGCGCCCCTGACCCTCGGCGAGCTGTGGGCGTGGCCGCTCATGCTGAAGCTGGCGCTCGTTGAAAACCTGCGCCGGCTGGTGGCCGAGGTGTCCGCCGCCCGCACCGCCCGGCTGACCGCCGACCGGCACGTCGCCCGCATCGATGCCGGGTCGGCCGAGGCCGAGGTGCAGATCCCGATCGACGCGCACGATGCGTACCTGGTGCAGATGCTGCACCGCGCGCGCGAGTACGACGCCCGTCGCTCGCCGCTGCGGGCGGCGCTCGAGGCGCACCTGATCGCGCGCGGCACCGTGGCCGAAGAAATCGTCCGCATCGAACACCAGCGGCAGGCGACCAGCCAGGCCTCGGTCGCCAACGCCATCACCAGCCTCCGGCTGTGCGCCACGATCGACTGGCGCCACTACGTCGAATCGGTCAGCCTGGTTGACAACGTCCTGCGCCGCGATCCGAGCGGGATGTTCGCGCGGATGGACTTCCTGAGCCGCGATCGCCAGCGCCAGGCGGTGGAGGCGCTGGCCGAAGCGAGCGGCGAGGCGCAGATTCGCGTCGCGCTCAAGGCGGTGGAGTCGGCGCGCCAGGCGGCCGAGAAGAAGGGGCCGCGGGCCGCGGCGCACGTGGGCTATCACCTGGTCGGCCACGGCCGCGAGGGTCTCGAGATCGACCTGGCGTACCGGCCGAAGCTCGGCCAGCGGCTGCGGCGGTTCGGGTTGCGGCATGCCACGGGCGTCTACCTCAGTTCGATCGCGGCGCTGACGCTGCTGCTGGCGGCCGGCGGCCTCTGGTACGCGCGCACCGCCGGCGCCGGGCCACTGGCCCTGGTGTGGGCGGCGTTGCTGCTGGCGATTCCCGCCAGCGACCTGGCGCTGGCGCTGGCGCAACGGGTCGTCACCAGGCTGGTGCCGCCGCGCCGCCTGCCGCGCCTCGATCTCACCGACGGCGTGCCCGAGGAGGCGCGCACCATGGTGGTGATCCCCACCATCATCACGTCGGTCGAGAACGTCCAGCTCCGGCTGGAGCACCTCGAGGTGGTCGCCATCGGCAACCTCGATCCGCAGATCCACTTCGCGCTGCTGACCGATTTTGCCGACGCCGACCAGCCACAGGTGGCCGGCGAGGAGGCGGTGCTGGCCGCCGCGCGCGAGGGCATCGCCGCGCTGAACGCGCGGTTCAACAGCCCCGGCGACCCGCGCTTCTTCCTGTTCCATCGCGAGCGGTTGTGGAACCCGCGCGAGCAGGTGTGGATGGGATGGGAGCGCAAGCGCGGCAAGCTCGAAGAGTTCAACCGCCTGCTGCGCGGCGCGACCGAGACCAGCTTCACGACCACGGTCGGGCCGCTCGAGCTGCTGCCGGGGGTCCGCTACTGCCTGACGCTCGACTCCGACACGCAGCTACCGCGGGATGCGGCGCGGGAGTTGATCGGCATCATCCAGCATCCCCTCAACCAGGCGGTCGTGGACCCCACGCTCAAGCGGGTGGTGGACGGCTACGGCGTGTTGCAGCCGCGCGTCAGCGTGACCATGGCCAGCGCGGCCGGTTCGCTGTTTGCGCGCACCTACGCCGGCCACACCGGCGTCGATCCGTACACCACTGCGGTCTCGGACGTGTATCAGGACCTGTTCGGCGAAGGCATCTACACCGGCAAGGGTCTCTACGACGTCGACGCGTTCACGGCGGCACTGGACGGCCGCGTGCCCGAAAACGCGCTGCTGTCGCACGACCTGTTCGAGGGCATTTACGCGCGCGCGGCGCTCGTCACCGACGTCGAGCTGGTCGACGACTACCCGTCGAACGTGCTGGTGCATGCGAAACGCCAGCACCGCTGGGTGCGCGGCGACTGGCAGATCCTGTGGTGGCTGTTCCCGTGGGTCCCGACGCGCACCGGCTTCGAGCGCAACCGCCTGCCGGTGATCTCGCGGTGGAAGATCCTCGACAACTTGCGGCGCAGCCTGGTGGCGCCGGCGCTGGTGGCGTGGTTCATCGCCGGCTGGGCCTGGCTGCCCGGCGCGCCGCTGGCCTGGACGCTGCTGGCGCTGGCCGCCATCGGTTTTCCGGTCCTCGCGCGGCTGGGGCAGCTGCTCGGCGGGCCCCAGCGTGGCCAGGGCGCGCGCGTCTACCTGCGCGGCGCCGGCGAAGACCTCGAGGCCGACCTGGCGCGGGTCGCGCTGCAGCTGACCTTCCTCGCCCACCAGGCCTGGGACATGCTGCACGCGGTCGGGGTCACGCTGGCGCGGCTGCTGCGCGGGCAGGGCCGCCTGCTGCAATGGGAGACGGCCGCGGCGGTGGCCCAACGTCACGGGACGCTCGCCGTGGCCGAGTTCTATCACGCGATGCGAGCCAGCCCGATCATCGCCGGCGTCGCGCTCGTGGCGGTCGCCGCCGTCCGGCCGGCGGCGCTGCCGGTCGCGCTGCCGATCCTGGCGCTGTGGGTGGCCGCCCCGCTGATCGCGTTCGTGCTGAGCCGGCCGGTGCCGTCGCTGCGGCCGCCACTCACGGACGAAGACCGCGATTACCTTCGGACGGTCGCGGAGCGGACCTGGCGCTACTTCGACACGTTCGTCACCGAGGAGCACCGGTTCCTGCCGCCCGACAACGTGCAGTTCGATCCCGAACCGCGTTTGGCCCATCGGACCTCGCCGACCAACATCGCGATGAGCCTGCTGGCGACGCTGTCGGCGCACGACCTCGGCTTCATCGACACCGGGTCGCTGCTCGGTCGCCTGGAAGGCACCCTGACCACGCTCGACCGGCTCGAGCACCACCAGGGCCACCTGCTCAACTGGTACGACACCAAGACGCTCGAGCCGCTGTTGCCGAAGTACGTGTCCACGGTCGACAGCGGCAACCTCGCCGGCGCGCTGCTGGCGCTCGCCGTCGGCCTGCGGGAACTCGCCCGCGACGCGGCGACCCCGCCGGCGCAGGCCGCCCGCCTCGAATCGCTCGCCGCGCGGGCCTCGATCTATTTCGACGAAATGGACTTCTCGTTCCTCTACGACCGCAAGCGGCGGTTGTTTGCCATTGGCTACCGCCTGGCCGACCCGCTCGGCAGCGCGCGCCTCGACGCCTCCTTCTACGACTTGCTCGCGTCAGAGGCCCGCGTCGCCAGCTTCATTGCGATCGCGAAGGGTGACGTGCCCGAAGTGCACTGGTTCCGGCTCGGCCGGCTGATCACCAGCGTGCACGGCGCGCCGGTCCTGCTGTCGTGGTCGGCCACCCTGTTCGAGTACCTGATGCCGCTGCTGCTGATGCGCAGCTATCCGGAAACGCTGCTCGACACGTCGTGCCGAATGGCGGTGCGGCGGCAGATCGACTACGGCGCGGCCCGGGGCACGCCGTGGGGCATTTCCGAGTCGGCGTACACCGCGGTCGATCGCTACGGCAACTACCAGTACAAGGCGTTCGGCGTGCCCGGCCTGGGACTGAAGCGCGGCCTCGGCGACGAGCTGGTCATTGCCCCGTACGCGGCCGCCCTCGCCGTGCTCGTCGATCCGGCCCGGAGCGCCCGCAACCTGCGGCGGCTGGCCGACGCGGGGATGTTTGGCGACTACGGCTTCTTCGAAGCCATCGACTACACCGACCGCAGCGGCAGCGGCGGGGCCAGCCACAAGGCCGGCGAGGGCGTCGTCGTGCCGGCGTTCTTCGCCCACCATGCCGGCATGTCGCTCGTGGCGATCGCCAACGCGATCACCCGCGATCGGATGATCGAACGGTTCCATGCCGACCCGCGGGTGCGCGCGACCGAGCTGCTGTTGCAGGAACGCATCCCGCGGCAGCAGCCCATCACCGAACCGCGTCCGCTCGGCGAGATGCGGGTGACGACGCCGGCCCTCGGTGTGCCGGTGCGCCGCTACAAGACCCCGCACACGGTGTTCCCGCACTCGCAGTTCCTGTCGAACGGCAGGTTCGTGACCGTCGTGACCAACGCCGGCGGCGGCGCCAGCTTCTCCGATCGCATGGCGGTCACGCGCCGGCGGCAGGACGCGACCACCGACCCCGGCAGCCACTTCATCTACCTGCGCGACATCCGCAGCCAGGCCGTGTGGTCGCCCACCTATCACCCGACCCGCCACGACGCCGACAGTTACCTGGCGACGTTCCTGCCCGACAAGGTGCTCTTCGAATCGAAGAGCCAGGACATCGCCGCCCGCCTCGAGATCGCGGTCGCCCCGGAACACGACGTCGAGGTGCGCTACCTGCAGCTGGTGAACCACAGCGACCGCATTCGCGAGATTGACGTGACCAGCTACGCCGAAGTGGCGCTGGCCACCATGCGCGATGACTTCGCGCATCCTGCCTTCGGCAAGTTGTTCGTCGAAACCGAATACATGCCGGAACGCTCGGCGCTGCTCTGCCATCGCCGCCCGCGCGATTCCCGCGATGCCGGCACCTGGGCCATGCACGTGATCAGCCTCGAGGGCCGCCCGCAAGGGCCCCTCGAATGGGAAACCGATCGCGCCCGCTTCATCGGCCGCGGCCGCACGCTCGAGAACCCGATCGCCCTCGATGGCCGGCCGTTGTCGGGCACCACCGGCTTCGTCCTGGACCCGATCCTGAGCCTGCGCCAGCGCGTGCGCATTGCGCCCGGCGAATCGGCGCGCCTGTGCTTCGCCACCGGCATCGCCCCCGACCGCGAAACCGCGCGGGCGCTCGCGCAGACCTATCGCGACCCGAGCACCGCGGCCCGAACGCTGGCCCTGGCGCTGGCCCACTCGCAGAGCACGCGCCGCCACATGGACGTGGCGAGCGACGAGGCGGTGCTGTTCGAACGGCTGGCCTCGCGCGTCGCCGGCGCCGATGGCTCGCTGCGCGCCGCCGCCGACGTGCTCGCCGCCAGCGAAATGGGCCAGAACAGCCTGTGGTCGCACGGCATCTCCGGCGACCTGCCGATCCTGCTGGTGCGCGTCCTCGAGCACGACCTCGGCCTGGTGCGCGAAGCCCTCGAGGCGCAGGAGTACTGGCGGCTCAAGGGCCTGAAGGTCGACCTCGTGATCCTCAACGAGCACCCGATCAGCTACATGGACGAGGTCCAGTCGAGCCTGACCTCGCTTTTGGACGATGGGCCGTGGCGCATGTGGAAGCACCAGCCGGGCGGCGTCTTCCTGCTGCGCACCGACATGATGGGCCACGCCGAGCGCATGCTGTTTCATGCGGTCGCGCGGGCGGTGCTCGAATCGGGCCGCGGCGACCTGCGCGCGCACCTCGCCCGGCCGGCGCAGACGCCCTTGATTTCGCTGACGCTGCCGGCGCTCGCCGATACCCTCACCGACCCGGCCACGCCGGAGCTGGCGCCGCCCTCGTGGCCCAGCATGAGCGTCAGCGTGCCGCCGCTCACCCTGGCCAATGGCCTTGGCGGCTTCGCCGATGGCGGCAAGACCTACGCGATCGTGCTCGAGGGCGACCAGGACACGCCGGCGCCGTGGTCCAACGTCATCAGCAATCCCCGCTTCGGCACCGTGCTCAGCTCGAGCGGCGGCGCCACCACCTGGTCCGAGAACAGCCGCGAGAACCGGCTGACGCCGTTTGCCAACGATCCGGTCACCGACCCGAGTGGCGAGGCGATTTACATTCGCGACGACGACACCGGCGCGGCGTGGTCGCCGACGCCAGGCCCGATGGCGCGCCACCGGGCGAGCGGGCGCTTCCTGATCCGGCACGGCGCCGGCGTCACGCGGTTCTCGCGATCCTTCGAGGGCGTGCATCACTCGCTCGAGGTGTTCGTCGATGCGGTCGACCCGGTGAAGTACTCGCAGCTGACGCTGGTCAACACCACCCCGTCGCCGCGGCACCTGAGCGTGTTCGCCTACAACGAGTGGGTGATCGGGCCGCCGCGCGAAACCGAACAGCGGCACGTGATCACCGACTACGACCCGATTCGCGGCGTCGTGCTGGCGACCAACGCCTACAACACGGAGTTCGCCGGGCGCGTCTGCTTTGCCGCAGCCAGCGAGCGGCCGGTGTCGGCCACCGGCAACCGCCGCTCGTTCATCGGCCGCAACGGTTCCGCGACGCATCCCGCTGCGCTCAAGGACGAGAGCCTGACCGGCGAGTTCGGCGCCGGCCTCGACCCCTGCGCGGCCCTGCAGCTGCGGGTCCATCTCAACCCGGGCGAGACCCGCCAGGTGGTGTTCGTGCTCGGTGAAGGCCGCAACCGCGCCCATGCCCTGCAGTTGCTCGACGCCCACCTCTCGCCCACGCAGGCCACCGCCGCCCTCGAGCAGGTGCAGGAGTTCTGGGATCGCACCCTCGACGTGATCAAGGTCAAGACCCCGGACGATTCATTCGACCTGCTGATGAACCGCTGGCTGGTGTACCAGGACCTGTCGTGCCGCATCTGGGCGCGCGCCGGCTACTACCAGCCGGGCGGGGCCTATGGTTTCCGCGACCAGCTGCAGGACGTGATGGCGCTGCTGCTCGCCGCACCGCAGCTGGCGCGCGAGCACATCCTGCGCGCCGCCGGGCGCCAGTTCGTCGAAGGTGACGTCCAACACTGGTGGCACGAACCGGCCGGACGGGGCTTGCGCAGCCGCTGCTCGGACGATCTGCTCTGGCTGCCGTTCGTGGTCGCCGAGTACGTGCGCACGACCGGCGACACCGGGGTGCTGGACGAGGTGGTCCCCTTCATCACGGCGCCGCCGCTGCCACCCGGTGAACCCGAGGCCTACGAGCAGCCCACGCTGTCGGGAGAGACCGGCACCCTGTTCGAGCATTGCCGCCGCGCCATCGAGCGCGGCTTGACCAGCGGCGCGCACGGCCTGCCGCTCATGGGCGCCGGCGACTGGAACGACGGCATGAACCGGGTCGGCGCCGAGGGCCGCGGCGAAAGCGTGTGGCTGGGCTTCTTCATCCACCACGTGTTGTCCGACTTCGTGCCGATCTGCGAGAGCCGCAAGGAACGAACCCTGGCCGCCCGCTATCGCCGACAGGCCCGAGACCTGTCGTCGCGCCTCGAGGAAGCGTGGGACGGCGAATGGTATCGCCGCGGCTACTACGACGATGGCCGGCCGCTCGGGTCGGCCCAGAATGACGAGTGCGTGATCGACTCGATCGCGCAGTCGTGGGCCGTGCTCTCGGGCGCGGTGCCGACCCGCTTCGCCGAGCGCGCCATGGACGCGGTCCGGGCCGCGCTGATCGCGCGGCAGTCAAAGGTGATCCTGCTGCTGACGCCCCCGTTCGACAAGTCGGACCAGGACCCCGGCTACATCAAGGGCTATCCGCCCAGCATCCGCGAGAACGGCGGCCAGTACACGCACGCCGCGGTCTGGGTGGTGATGGCCATTGCCAGGCTCGGCAGTGGCGACGAGGCGAGCGAACTGTTCCACATGATCAACCCGATCAACCACTCGCGGTCGGCCGCCGAAGCAGCGCGCTACCGGCTGGAACCGTATGTGCTGGCGGGTGACGTCTACGCCCGGCCGCCGCACGCGGGGCGCGGCGGGTGGAGTTGGTACACGGGTTCGGCCGGGTGGCTGTACCGGGCCGGCCTCGAAAGCATCCTGGGCCTGCGCCGGCGGGGCAACACGTTCATGATCGATCCCTGCGTGCCCTCGTCGTGGTCCGCCTACACGATCGAGTGGCGGCATGGCTCATCGCGCTACCAAATCGAGGTCGCCAACCCCCAGCGCGCCGGGAACGGCGTCATCCGCGCCGAACTGGACGGCGCCGCCGTGAACCACCGGTCGATACCGCTGGTTGACGACGGCGCGACTCACTTCGTGCAGATCACGCTCGGCCGCCCTGATCCCTGATCCCTGATCCCTGATCCCTGATCCCTGATCCCTGATCCCTGATCCCTGATCCCTGATCCCCGACTACCGGTAATCGTCCCGTGCCGGCGAGAACACGTCGAGCACGCGGCAGTCAGTGACGCCGTGGCCCGAGTGACGCGCCTCGGGCGGAATCACCAACACCGATCCCGGGGTCAAGCGATGCACAACCCCATCGAGGATCACCTCCAACTCTCCCTCGATGACGCTGACGATCTGCTCGTGAGGATGCTGGTGCTCGGGAAACGACGCGCCGGCGTCAACTTCGACCCACGAGTGCGTCTGGCGTTCGGTATGGATGAGACGGGCGCGCAGGCCGGGAAAGATCTCGCGCACCGGGAGGGCGTTGACAGCGATGAACGGCATCCCGATAACCTACCTCAAGTCGCGCGCCTGGTTTGACGGGCCACCGATTACACAGATGACACAGATTCGATTGGGCCCGCGGAGCGGCCGCAGGCCGCTCTCACGAGCCAGCTGGCGCGAATTCAAGAGAGCGCTGGTGGCGTAAACGGCTCTCTTGAATTCGGGCCAGCTGGTTCGTGGCCAGACGCCGGCTTCGCAGGCGTCCGCGGGCCGCAGCTCCAATGCCAGCGCGCGCCAAGTCCGCCGCGCAATGTGGAGCAAGAATTGCGCCCCGCAGTAACAGGTGGATTGCTTAGAGTCTGGCGCCGCATTGGAGTCCCTGATCCGTGAGTCGCTTGCCCCGTGGCTCACAGAGCCGCCCGCCGATATTCTCCCAGTCTCACACGTGAGATTCAGCTCTACTTCGATCAGAAAACAAGCGCAAGAATCTGGCCGGCGAGGGATTTGAAGACGTCCTCGCGGGCCTGATGCAACGAATTCCACAGGCCAGTGAGATAGCGGTACACGCCGGCAAAGATTTCGAGTTCGTACTCATCACAAACGAATTCGATGCTGCTCGATTGCTGGCAGCATGCAGCCGACGTCGACCCCATGGGGCACTGTTCAATTCTGTAGTCCATGTGAACCCCCTGGGCCCGATTTCCGCATATGGAACGACAGTTCGAGGTGCCGCCCGACAGCTCGCTGGCCTGGTCGAAAGCGGACGGCTCGATAGTCTTGAGCATTGGCTGAATTCCCTGGTCGACTGAGCTGCGCAGTGAGGCCCGCGGAGCGGCCGCAGGCCGCTCTCACGAGCCAGCGCGCGCCGGCACCTGTGACTGAATCTGTGTAATCTGCGTAATCTGTGGCCGTCTTTTGGTCAGCGCAGCAGCTTGCTCATCTCGGGATCGCGCGTGATGACCGCGCGCGCGTAGCCGCAGATGGGCACAATCTTCAGCCCGCCCTCGCGCGCCCAGTCCACCGCGGCCGCGACCAGCTGGCGCCCCAGGCCGGTGCCGCGCAACTCGGGCGACACCTCGACATATTCGATCCGCATCACGCCGGTCTCGGGCAGCGTGTAGTCGAGCCCGCCCAGCCGGTCGCCATCGACGCGCAGGACAAACTCCGGAACATCCACCTCTTCCCGAGTGATCGTGACCTTCGCGTCCGGTTTCATACCCGTGGATGTTGCCACATCCGCGCCGGGCCCTAGCGCGTAACGGTGACGGTGACGTGGCCGTCGGCGGTCAACGCACCGTCGTCGGCCCGCGCGCGCAGCACGTAGACGCCGGGTTCCGAGAACGTCGCCTGCACCGACACGTGCCCATCGGCCGGCATCGGCGGTGGCACCCACACCGGCGCCCACGGCGAGTTGGCGCCGGCGCGCGTGTCTTCCCACGACATCACCTGGTCGGGTGTGAACGTGACCGTGCCCTTGCCGCGGTAGACGAACCAGGACACGTGCAGGCCGACGTTCTTGCCGACCGTGACCCGGGCCGGCGGCAACCACGCGCGGTTCACGCGCGCCGGCGCTTGCGATTCGGCTGGTGGGTCGGCCGCAGTGTCGCGCCGCGATCCGGTATTGGCGACGGCCGCGCCGGCCAGCCCCGAGCCCCGCCGCCTCGGCACGCCGTCGTCGGCCACCTGCACGACGAGCGTGACCGCCTCTCCGACCTTCGCGTTCAGGACCTTGCGTCCCTGCACCTCGAGCGTCGGCGGCTTGTTGGCGCGAATTTCCGGGCTGCTCGAGCCAGCCCCGAGCGCGCCGGTCTCCGACGCCCGAACCACGTCATCAATCTGGTAGTCGAGGCGCAGGCTCGCATACGCCTTCTCCGACTTCCCTTGTGTGGTCAGGGTCCAGATCAGCTCGTCCTTCTCGGAAAAGCCCGCCGGCACCGGCACGCGAAACACGAACCGGTTGCGCCGCGGCAGAAAGCGCGTGGGCTGGCCCTGGTCGGCGTCGCCGATGTTGAAGCCGTTGTCGGGACCCACCGGCACGTCGAGCTCTTCTTCCCAGTTGCGGTTCATGTACCCGAACACGAAGTACTTCGTGCCGTCGGCCGCCTGTTCCCAACCTTCGTACGCCGGCGACACATTCTGCCCGCTCGAATACGACAGCGATTGCGCACTCGCGAGAGATGCAGACAGAACGCAGGCGGCTAGCCGGACCATTCCGGCCGCCGTCACTGCGGTGGCCTCGCTGCGGGCGGCGGCGGAATATTGCAGAGCGGGCAGCCAATCACGATGCTGTTCCTCGTCAGCTTCAGCTTCTCGCGCCGTGCCGCCATCTCGGCCTGGAACTGCTCGTCGGTCAGGAACACGCGGTTGCCCAGGTCGATGAACATGTTGGCGACCGATCGATTACCCGAGCCTTGCCAGTTGCGCGGATCCGGCACGTTCTTGTTCGACGGCGAGTTGTCCATGTAACCGACGATGTGCAGGATGGTGTCCTTGGGCAATAGCGGCGCCGCGTCATCGTCGTAGTCGTAACCGCGGACCCAGTTGTGGTCGTAGCCCACGCAGTTGATGGTCTGGATGTTGTAGCCCCAGATCGCCTCGAGGCACATGCGCGCGCCGGGCGCATGCAGGTGCGGCTCGAACGACAGGATCTTGGTGTTCTCCTTCAGCAGCGCGTAGGCGTGCAGCTGCTGACCGCCCTCCATCGCCTTGATGTCGATGTCGACGCCGTTGCCCAGCGCATAGGTGGCACGGCGGTACTCCGGCTGGTAGCCCCGCGGCATGAACTTGAAGGCAATCTCGAGATGCGCCGTGGTGTCGCGGCCGTTCGAGTGCAGGTGCACCGAGTCGGAGACGATGCTCGAACCGGCCTTCAGCAGCCGCGCCGACTTGGGGTCGAAGAAGTCGGCTTCGCGGCCGACCTCGTGCACTGGCCACGAGGTGCTGTCGTCACCCGCCGCCAGCGGGTCGGCCGGCGCGCCCTCGTCGCCGATCACGCGCGTGCTCCAGATCATGTGATGGAACACGAAACGGCCGCCAACGGTTTCGCGGCCCGTGCCACTCGACCCGACGTCGTTGACCTCCCTGACCTCCAGGGCCGAGACGTAGCGATCTTCCGTCAGGCCGGTCGGCACGCGCGGGATCTCGCCCCACCAGTCGGGCGACGTGCCCTTGACCAGGATGGGCGTGGTCTTGACGACGAGATCGGGTGTGCCGATCGACCACCTCGAGCTGTCGTTCCACACGCGCGCGGGCGGCAGGTCGGCCGGGTTGCCGCGCGGCGCACCGCTGTCGGCCCAGCGCGCGATCTTCTGGATCTCCTCCGCGCTGAGCGACGGATCGTTCTTGAACTTCTGGATGCCGATGTTCTTCTCGACGTACCACGGTGGCATGACGCCGGCCTTCGGGCCAATGCCGGTGCGCTGCTTGATGGAGCGCGCCCACGGCCGCACCTCCTCGTAGGTCTGCAGCGCCATGGGCGCCACGCCTTCGGCGCGGTGGCAGTTCTCGCAGCTGCGTTGGAGTATCGGCGCGATGTCGCGCGTGAAGGTGACCTCAGCGGCCGGCGCCGCCGGCTGCCGCTCGGCCCGTAGTGCGAGCGGCGTGATTACGGCGGTCAGTGCCGGGGCCAGCAGGCCGACGGTCAATAGTGTCTTCCACCGCCGAGTCATGTGTGCACCCATACGGCGGCAAGTATAGAGTGCCTAGGGTGCCTCGGGTGCCTAAGGTGCCTGGAGTGCGCTATTTTTTGTCTTTGTCTCCGCGACCGAAGAGTCGGCCCCAAAAGCCCCGTTTCTTCTTGGGGTTCTCCTGAAGCTCGCCACGCTCGTCGGCTTCGGCGTCGGTCTGCAGCACCGGCTCGGCGTCCTGCTTGGGTTCCGCGCGCGCGAGGCGCACATCGCGACTGGCGCCCGCGGGGCGCTTCACCCAGGTGGCCTTGTGGCCGTTTGTGGCAGTCTTCATGAAGCGCGACCACATGGGCACCGCGAGTTCCGACGCGTAGCCATTGCTGCGGATCGTGCGCGGCTGATCGAAGCCCACCCACACTCCAGTTACGATCGACGGCGTAAAGCCGACAAACCACGCGTCCTTGTAGTCATTGGTGGTGCCGGTCTTGCCGCCCGCGGGCAACGCGAACCCATGCCGCCTGGCGCCGGATCCGGTGCCGGCGTCGATCACGCCGCGCAGCATGTCGGCCATCAGGTAGGCGGTCATGGGCTTGATCGCCTGCCGCGGCGTCTCGGCCGACTCGAACAGCACGACGCCATCGGCATCAACGACCTTCCGGATCAATGACGGTGGCGTGATGGCGCCGCCGTTGGCGAAGGCCGAGTACGCCGAGGTGAGCCCCAGGAGCGTGACCTCGCCGGCGCCGAGCGCCACTGACGGCACATTCGGCAGGTCGGTGAAGCCGAACCCGCGAGCCAACTTCAGCGTGCGTGTCAGCCCGACGTCGCTGAGCAAACGGACGGCCGCGCGATTGCTCGACAGGCGCAGGCCGTCGCGCAGTGTCACCCAGTCGTCCTCCTGGTGTTCATCCGCGGGATCCCAAGAGGCATTGGCGATCACCGGCCCACTCAGGTCTTCGATGGTGTCGTTGGGGCCGTAGCCCGCTTCGACGGCGGCCGCATAGATGAACGGCTTGAAGGCCGAGCCCGGCTGGCGCCGCGCGACCAGGGCGCGATCGTACGAGCTGGCCACGAAGTCGCGGCCGCCGACGAGCGCGCGCACTGCGCCCGACTGTGGCTCGATCGCGATCAGCGCCGCCTGCAGCACGGGACCGCCCGCGGCGCCCTTGCGGGTGCGATCGATGTCGGCGAGACTGCGCGTGACCTCTGCGTCAGCGGCGCGCTGCATGGCCGGATCGATGGTGGTGTAGACATGCAGGCCGCCCTCCGACACGAGCGGCCACCCGAAGCGCTCGACCAGTTGCCGCCGCACTTCCTCCTTGAAGTAGTGGCCGAACGGCTCCGGTCCGCGCAGGCCGTCCTCAATCGTCACCTGGGCGCGCATGGCCTGCGCGTGCTCGGTGGCGGTGATCGTCTTCGAGGCCAGCATGGCCCCCAGCACGACCTCCTGGCGGTTTTCGGCCTTCGCCAGATCCACCGTCGGCGCGTAGTTCGACGGCGCCTTCAGCAGGCCGGCCAGCAGCGCCGCCTCGGGCAGGGTGAGCGCCGCCGCGGGCTTGTTGAAGTACCCGCGTGACGCCGCTTCGACGCCGTAGAGGCCGTCGCCGAAGTACACCTTGTTGAGATAGAGCTCGAGAATCTCGTTCTTGGTGAAGTGGCGCTCGAGTTGTGCCGCGAAGACCACTTCGCGGAGCTTGCGGCGCAGCGTCTTCTGGCGCCCCACCGACTGGCGGGCCAGCTGCTGCGTAATGGTGCTGCCGCCCTGCACGGCTTCGCCGGCGCGGATGACCGCGAAAGCAGCGCCGGCAATACGGATGGGATCGAGGCCGTCGTGGTCGAAGAAGCGGCGGTCCTCGATGGCAATCACTGCCTTGATCAGGTAGGGCGATACCTGTGCCAGTGGCACTTCAATACGATGTTCCTTCGCGATGGTAAAAGTTGCACGGTCGGCCGCGTCATAAAGAACAGTCGCGCTCGGCATCACGCTGAAGGCGCGTAACTCCTCGCGTCCGGGCATCCCGGAGACGAGCGTATAGAAACCCCAGGCAAACACCGCGGTAGCCGCCGCGAACACGGCCACAACCACGCGGAGCATGAGCGGCCAGCTGCGAAGGGTGATCGGGGACATAACCCC
The DNA here is from genome assembly GCA_030697165.1 of Acidobacteriota bacterium. Lineage (NCBI taxonomy): Bacteria > Pseudomonadati > Acidobacteriota > Acidobacteriota bacterium. Next base: position 274,178 of record JAUYQQ010000022.1, on the reverse strand, counting down.
AGTGGCTGCAACCGACGTGCCAAGCTTCGGCGGCCGTGTTATCGTCTGGCCATGCGAACGAAATGGCACCTCTCACTCATTGTTCTTCTGACGATTCTGGTTGGCGGCATCGGGTCCCCGCGCGAGACCGCAAATGCCCAGGCCCAGCCACCCCCGCCCCGATTCCAGGTCGATCCCTCCTGGCCGCTCGAGTTGCCGAATAACTGGATCCTGGGCTCCGTTACCGGCGTGTTTGTCGATGCCAAACAGCACGTGTGGGTCTCGCACCTGCCCGAGACGCTGACCGAAGAAGAGCTCTACGAAATGCAGACGCCGCCGATGGGCACCTGTTGCCGGCCGGCGCCGGTCGTGCTCGAGTTCGATCCGCAAGGCAAGCTGGTGCAGGGCTGGGGTGATGCGGCGACCGAGGACCCGTCGCAGTTTCCGAAGAACCCCCACGGCATTTTCGTGGACCACAACGACTTCGTGTGGGTCGGCAGCCACGCGCATCACCGGGTGATGAAGTTCACGCGCGCCGGCAAGCTGGTCTTCACAATTGGTGAGTTCGACAAGGTCGCCGGCAGCAACGACACCACGCTTCTGGGCGGGCCGGCCGGCATCTGGGTCGATCCCAAGACCAACGAGGCCTTCATCGCCGACGGCTACCGCAACCGCCGCGTCGTCGTGGTCGACGGCGCCACCGGCAAGTACTTGCGCCACTGGGGCGCCTACGGGAAGCCGCCCGACGATACGCAGAAGATGGCGAACGATCCGAACGTGCCGAACACGCAGTTCTCGACCGTGCACGGCCTGACCGGCACGAGCGACGGCAAGATCTACGTGGCCGATCGCCGCGGCAACCGCATCCAGGTGTTCGACCAAAAGGGCACGTTCCTCAGCGAGAAGATCATCGCGCCGCTGACGCGGTCGTCGGGGTCGGCGTTTGTGCTGGTGCCGTCGCAGGACGCGGCGCAGCAGTTTCTCTACATGGCGGACGGCACCAACCACAAGGTCTGGATCCTCCGCCGCAGCGACCTGGCGGTCATTGGCGAATTCGGCCGCGGCGGCCGGCAGGTCGGCCAGTTCCTGCGCCCGCACGGCATGAGCATCGACAGCCGGGGCAACCTGTACGTCGGCGAAGCCTCGACAGGGCGCCGCGTGCAGAAGTTCACGCTGATGGCCAAGTAGCCCATTCACAGGAGATCAAGAGATCAGGCGTTCATTCCGGGAAGACCAAAGACGAGTGGTCTCCTGATCTCCTGATCTCCTGTAATTCAGTCCTTTTTTCTGGTCATGTCAGAACCATACCCTTAAACCGGTGACCAGGCGCCAGCCGCCAACGTCGTGGCCTTGTTCGCGGGCCAGGTCGCCGGTGCCGAACACCTTGCGGTGCCACACCAGGCCGGCGTAGGGCGCCAGCTCACGGCGGATTTCATAACGGAACCGGGCACCGAATTCGATGGTGCTCAGGCCGGCGCCAATGCCGCGCTCGGGATCGTCCTTGCCGTACAGGTTCATCTCGAGCAGCGGCTGCATGACCAGCTTGTCGGTGAACAGCAGGTCGTACTCAACCTCAAGCCGCGCCGCCGTTCGCGCCGACTCGCCGAGGTAGAACGTGCTCTCGACTTCGAACCATTGTGGCGCCAGGCCCTGGAGGCCCACCGCCATCCAGGTGCGGCCGACGCCGGGGGCGAAGTCCTGTCGCACGCCGCCGACCACGGTCCACCAGCGCGAGAAGTTGCGGCCGAGCAGCAGGTGCCCCTCGGCATGCTCGAACGCACCCTCCTGGTAGGCCGCTTCGGTGCGTGCCCAAATGCGGTTCACGTCACCGCCGACCCATAAGTTGGTGTCCCAGAGCGCGCCGACGCCGGCGCCGGAGAACTCGGATTCCAGCTGATCGAACAGCAACATGTAGTGGATGCCGGTGTCGTGTACGGCATGCCCCTGCAGATCCGGCGGGAACGCCGCCCGGCGATCCTCGTCGGTCGGTGGCGGCACGGGCGTCACCTGCGCAGCCGCGGTGGTGGCCAGCGCGCACGCGAACAACAGTGTGAGAGCGAACCGAGTGAGGGCCGCCATTATTCCTCCACCCGCACTTCGCGGAACATGCCGGCTTCCATGTGAAACAGCAGGTGACAATGGAACGCCCATCGGCCCAGTGCGTCGGCGCGTACCCGGTAGGCGCGCTTGGTGCCCGGCGGCATGTCGATGGTGTGCTTGCGCACCAGGAAGTTGCCCGCCTCGTCTTCGAGATCGCTCCACATCCCGTGCAGGTGGATCGGGTGCGTCATCATGGTGTCGTTCACCAGCACAATGCGCAGGCGCTCGCCGTAAGTGAGCCGCAGCGGCTCGGCGTCCGCGAACTTGATGCCGTTGAACGACCAGGCGAAACGCTCCATGTGTCCGGTGAGATGCAGTTCCACCGTGCGTCCCGGATCGCGGCCGTCGGGATCGGCGAACGTGCTCTTCAAATCGGCGTAGGTCAGCACCCTGCGGCCGTTGTCGCGCAGGCCGATGCCGGGATCGTGGAGTTTCGCGGTCGGTGCCATGGTCTGCATGTCCACCAGCGGATTGTTCTCGGTGTCCGGGTGCATCTGGGCGCCACCACCGGCCGACATGTTGTGCCCGGCGTGGGGATCGGCCGCCGCCGGTGCCGCTGGCATGTTGTGGCCGGCATGGGGATCGACCGCGGCCGGCGCCGCCGGCATGTTGTGTCCGGCGTGGGGGTCGACCGCGGCTGGTGCCGCCGGCATGTTGTGTCCGGCGTGGGGATCGGCGGCGGCTGGCGGCGCCATGGCCGCCATGTCGTGGCCTGGTCCGCCGTGGCCCATGTCGGCCATGCTCAGCAGCGGCCGCGGATCGAGCGCCGGCACCGGTGCCTGCAGCCCGTCGCGCACGGCCAGCGTGCCGGCCGCGTAGGCGGTGCGGTCCATGGCTTGCGCGAAAATGGTGAAGGCGTCCTGCCCCGACGGCTCGACGATCACATCGAACGTCTCGGCGGTGGCGATGCGGAACTCATCCACCGTCACTGGATGCACGTACTGGCCGTCGGCGGCGACCACCGTCATCTTCAAGCCCGGGATGCGGACGTCGAAGTAGGTCATCGCCGAGCCGTTGATCACCCGCAGGCGCACCCGCTCGCCCGGTTTGAACAGGCCGGTCCAGTTGCCCGCGGGGGGAACACCGTTCACGAGGTGCGTGTAGGTGTGGCCCGAGACGTCGGCCAGGTCGGTCGCCGACATCCGCATGTCGCCCCACGCGCGCCGCTCGGCGACCGTGGCCTTGAACCCGTTCTCCCGGACGTCCTTCAGGAAGTCACCGAAGTTGCGGCGATCGCGGTTGTAGTAGTCGGCCTGCTTCTTCAGCTTGCGGAACACGCGCTTAGGGTCTTCGTCGGTCCAGTCGGTGAGCAGCACGACGTGTTCGCGGTCGTAGCGGAACGGCTCGGGCTCGAGCGGATCGATCACCAGCGGACCATACAGGCCGCGCTGCTCCTGGAAGCCCGAGTGGCTGTGATACCAGTAGGTGCCGCCCTGGCGCACGGCGAACTTGTAGGTGAAGGTCTCGCCTGGATGGATGCCGTGAAAGCTCAACCCCGGCACGCCGTCCATGTTGGCCGGCAGGATCATGCCGTGCCAGTGGATCGAGGTGTCCTCATCAAGCGCGTTGGCGACGCGCATGGTCACGGTGTCGCCCTCGCGCCAGCGCACGAGCGGCGCCGGGATGGTGCCGTTCACGGTAATGCCCATGCGAGGGGCGCCGGTGAAGTTCACCGGCGATTCGGCAATGCGCAGGTCGAACTCGGTGCCGGTGAGCGTCGCCTGGCTGGTGCGCGAGTCGACCTGCGCAAACCCGCGCGACGGCCACATGCCCAGGCCGGCGGCCGCGCCGCCCACAGCAAGTCCCTTAACAAACGTACGTCGATTGATCATCTGATGCATCCTCGTTCGATTACGGCGGCGCTAAAGCGCCGCCCTCCTGGCAATGGCGACAGGAGCGGACGATCAGATGCGAAGGACGGAGAGTGTCGCCAAATGCGGCGACTCGTGGCGGAGGTGGTACGAATGCAGGTGAGCACTGGAAGGGGCGAGGTCGCGGTCGGGCCTGGCCAGCGGTATCGCTAACGGAGCCGCCGCCAGGTCCTGCGCCTCGAGCGTCTTGACGACCCTTACCAGCGGTTCAGCGACGTCAGGAAGGCACGCGTGCGCAGGGTCCCCGTTGATCGCCGTGGCCGGCGCGGATTCCGTGTGGCACGAAGCCGCCTCAGGCGCCGCGAGCTCGTCCATACACTCCCACCCGCACGCGAGCAACCGGCCCGACGCCAGGAGCATCATGATGACGAGGAGATGTGCGGTGGACCGGACCATCGAGACTCTTCGACTATACCAGACGAGCGTTGAGGGTAGAATTTCAGGCGATTGACCACCCGACGCTACCTCGTCCTGCTCCTCGTCCTGGCGACGGTCTTCGCCGACGGCGTGTCCGCGCACGGCGTTGCCGCCAGCGACAAGGACCTGATCACGCAGGGCCGGCAACTGGCCGTCTTCATCTACCTCGGCGCCAAGCACATGGTCACCGGCTACGACCACCTGCTGTTCCTGTTCGGCGTGATCTTCTTTCTCTACCGCCTCAAGGAAGTCGCGCTCTACGTCACGCTGTTCGCCGTCGGCCACAGCATCACGCTGCTCTACGCGGTGATGAGCGGCACGCACGTCAACCCGTTCCTGATCGACGCCATCATCGGCCTGTCGGTGGTCTACAAGGCGCTCGACAACATGGGCTTCTTCACGCGCCTGTTCGGCTTTCAGCCCAACACCAAGCTGGCCGTGTGGATCTTCGGCCTGTTTCACGGTCTCGGTCTCGGCACCAAGCTGCAAGACTTCTCGCTGTCGGCCGAGGGGCTGGTGCCGAACATCATCGCCTTCAACGTCGGCGTGGAGTTAGGACAGGTGCTGGGACTAAGTGCGATCCTGATCGCCATGGGCTTCTGGCGCCGCTCGCCCGGCTTCGACCGCCACGCCTTCGCCGCCAACGTCGTCGTGATGACCTGCGGCTTCATCCTCGCCGGCTATCAACTGGTCGGTTTCGCCACGCAATAGGGCCACAGATTAGACACCGATTAGTCACAGATTGGGAACGCATGACCTCTGCTAACACCCCACCGCTGCCGACCGTGCCACAGCTCGCGCGCGCGATTGGCATTGCCCTGCTGGTCGCCGCGACCGTCCTGGTTACCGCCGTCCTGCCGGCCGAGTACGGCATGGACCCAACGGGCATCGGCAACGCGATCGGCCTGCTGCGTCCGCCGGCGTCGGCGATTGACATGACGATTCCGGTGACGCCCGAAGCCGCCGCCACCGTCACCCGGCCCGAGGCGCCCTTTCGCAGCGACGAGATGACGCTGACGCTAAAGCCCGGCGAGGGCGTCGAGATCAAGGCGACCATGGTCAAGGGAAGCAGCTACGTGTTCAGTTGGACGGTCGCGGGCGGCACCGTCGAGTTCGACATGCACGGTGAGTACGGAGATGGCACCGGCGGCGAGGCCAGCTACGCGAAGGGCGAAGAAGCCGCGAGCGATCACGGTACGTTTCACGCACCGTTCGATGGCCGCCACGGCTGGTTCTGGCAGAACCTGACCTGGGAACCGGTCACGATCACGCTGAAGACCAGCGGCTTCTACAGCAAGATCGAGAAGCTTTAGGGATGGTCCGGCTAAAGCCGGACGCTACATCACGCCGACGGTTGGGAGCCGTCCGAATCGGCCGGGAGCCGCTTCGAGGGATCGCGATACCAGCTCATGGTGGGATTCTGCGAGCGGCCGGCATCGGCCAGCGCGCTCATCGCATGCTCCGGCGTGTCGTAGCGCTCGTCGGGCACGTTTTCGGGCAAGGTGTGGCCCGCGCGCCAATCAAGCGGAACCGTTAACAAACTGCAGGTGCCGTCGCTCCACACGTGGAGCACGACCTTCGTGAGCGCAGACAAACTTCGTCCTTTCAGGGGGGTGACTCCAGTGTAGCATCCCGTCGATCATAAGACCCGGATGACGACAATCGAAGACATGCGGCGGTTCGCCGTCACGCGCAGCCTGTTTCCGCCGACCACCCTGGCGCGCGCGATCGACACGCTGGGGTTCGTGCAGGCCGACCCGATTCGCGCGCCGGCTCGCGCGCAGGACTTGACGCTGCGGCCACGGGTCGAGGGGTACCGCGCCGGCGATCTCGAGCGGCAGTACCCGCGCCTGCCGATCGAAGAAGACGTCTTCATCAACTACGGCTTCGTCACGCGGCGGCTGCACGCGCTGATGCACCCGCGCGCCGGCCTGTCGCCCAACGCGTCCAACAAGCGGGCGGCGGCGCTGCTGGCGTTCGTGCGCGAACGCGGCACGGTTCACCCACGCGATGTCGATGCGCACTTCGCGCATGGCCGCGTCACCAATTACTGGGGCGGCTCCTCCAGCGCCACCACGCACATGCTCGAGGCCATGCACTACAAAGGGCTGCTGCGCGTGGCCGGCCGCGACACCGGCATCCGCCTGTATGCGGCGCAGCAGACCGGCGAGGGCGTCAGCGGTGCACTCGCCCGCCGCGCCCGCCTCGACGCCCTGGTCGACATCGTCGTTCACAAGTACGCGCCACTGCCGGCGGCCAGTCTGTCGTACGTGATCGCGCGGCTCAGATATGCGGTGCCGCATTGGCGAGCCGAAGTGCGGGCCGCCCAGGTTCGCGCCCGTCAGCGCCTGTCACACGCCGTGGTCAATGGGCAGACGTGGTACTGGCCGGCGGGCGAAGCGATTCCGGACGATCAGGCGCCAGAGGCCGTACGGCTGCTCGCGCCATTCGATCCCGTGGTGTGGGATCGCCGGCGCTTCGAGCTGTTGTGGGACTGGGCATACCGATTCGAAGCCTACACACCGGAGCCCAAGCGAAAGCTCGGCTACTACGCGCTGCCGCTGCTCTGGCGCGACCGCTGCGTCGGCTGGGCCAACGTCTCGCTGAAGGACGGACAATTGCTCGCTGCGCTCGGCTATGTCGCGGGCCGGCCGCCAAGGGAAGCCGCGTTCAAGCGCGAGTTGGAGTTGGAACTGGCCCGGATGCGGCAGTTCCTCAGCGGCTAGCCTTCCGTGTAATGTTGGCATCGATCTATGTGTTACAGTGGCATCACTTTGTGTGTAATAGTGGTATTTTAGGGCGTGGCGATTTATGCCCCGCGCGCGCTCGATGGTGCGATCGAGTTGCTGTTCAGGCAGTTGCCTGCACTGCTGCTGGTCGGCCCGAGAGCATCGGGAAAAACGACGACGGCGGCCCGGCACGCTGCCTCAATCGTCCGGCTGGACATCGCCGCCGAGGCGCAGTCATTCAAGGCCGATCCGGACGCTGCCCTGCGCGGACTTCGGGAGCCCGTGCTGATCGACGAGTGGCAATTGGTGCCCGGCGTGCTCGGCGCCGTCAAGCGCGCCGTAGACACCAGGCCTGAGCCAGGCCGTTTCATCATCACGGGTTCGGTTCGCGCTGAACTGGACGGCGAGTGGTGGCCTGGCACTGGTCGCGTGACGCGGCTGCCGATGTTCGGCATGACCATTCGCGAGCAGGTGGGCGCCATCCGAGGGCCGTCGTTCGTCGACCGCGTCGCCGCGGGGGCGCCGCTCGAGCCAGCCCGGCACACGCCCGATCTTCGCGGCTACGTGGACCTGATTTTTCAGAGTGGATTCCCGGAGCCGGCACTGCGCCTCACCGGCGCCGCTCGACAGCGCTGGCTGGACAGCTACCTCGAGCACCTGCTCACTCGCGACGTTGAACTCGTGGACGCCGGCCGCGATCCGGTGCGACTGCGCCGGTACGTGGAAGCGTACGCGCTCAACACGGCCGGTGTGGCGGATGAACGGACGCTGTTTGATGCCGCCGGGATCAACCGAAAAACCGCGGCCGCGTACGACCGGCTCTTGAGCAACCTGTTCGTGACCGAAAACCTGCCCGCCTGGACCTCGCACCGCCTCAAGCGACTGGTCCAGGGTCCCAAGCGCCACGTGGTCGACCCGGCCATCGCCGGCGCCGCGCTGAGGCTCGACACCAGCGGCGCCCTCCGGCAGGGCGATCTGTTCGGCCGGCTGCTCGAGACGTTCGTGGTCGCACAGATCCGCGCCGAGGTGCCGGTTAGCGAGACGCGGCCGCGGCTGTTCCATGTGCGGCAGCAGGAAGGCCGGCTCGAGGTCGACCTCCTGGTGGAACTCGGCGGCGGCCGGCTCATTGCGATTGAAGTGAAGGCCGACGCGGCGCCCACCGCGGCGGCGGCCCGCCATCTGGTGACGCTGCGCGATCGCTTCGATGAGCAGTTCGTGGCCGGCATCGTCCTGCATACCGGTCCCCGCGCGTTCGCGCTCTCCGACCGCATTGTGGCGGCACCGATCTCAACACTTTGGAGTTAGACCGACGCCGGCGCTAAAGATCCTTGAGGTCAGCGTCCATCCACGCGTCAAGGCGGGCCGCGCCGTCGGTTCGCGCCGGGGGCTTGGCAAGCTCGGCCTCCCGCCACGCGATCGCGTTCGTCACGGCCCTCAGCACCAGGCTTTTCTCGAATGGCTTGACCAGGTACTCGACGATGCCGGGCTGAAAGCTGGTGGTGGGAGGAATGGTGTCGACCGCCGTGGCCAGGACGATGGCGGAGTGCGGAAACCGCTGGCGCAGTTGCGCCGCCAGCCACAAGCCGCCCTGGCCGGGCATCTCGATGTCGCACAACACCACATCGGCTGGGCTCTCGGTCATGACGGCGAGCGCGGTCTCGGCATCGGGTGCCTCCCGCAGGCTGTAGACCGGCAGCGTCAGAAAGCGCGAAAGGATCTGCCGGATGCCAACTTCGTCGTCCACGATCAGGATGGAATGCACTTGGTCCTCGTCTTCGGTTTCAGGTCGGGCGGCGCCTAGCGATCCAGGGTCTCGCGCAACTGGCTCAGGAGCTTCGCGGCGGTGAACGGTTTATGCACGACTGGCCGGCTGCGATCGAGGTCAGCCAGCCTGATCAGGGTGTGCTCGGAGTAGCCTGACATGTAGAGGTAACGGAGTGCCGGGTTCGCCAGCAGCAACCGCTGCACCAGCTCGGGCCCGCCACACCCGGGCATCACCACATCGGTCACCACGATGGCGATCGCGCCAGCGTGGCTATGGTACATCCGTTCGGCGTCATTGCCATTGTCCGCTTCGATCACTCGATAACCTGCCCGGTCGAGAATACGCCTGGCCAGGTCGCGCACACCCGGCTCGTCTTCGACGAGCAGCACGGTCTCTGACGGACGGGCCGCCGGCGCAGTCGCCACGGCGGTAGGCGCGACCGCGACCGCCGCGCCAACCGCGCGCGGCAGGTAGACCCTGAAGGTCGTGCCGTGGCCGAGCTCGCTGTAGACCCAGATGTACCCCTTGCTTTGCTTGACAATGCCGTAGGTGGTGGACAGGCCGAGGCCGGTGCCCTTACCGGTGGGCTTGGTCGTGAAAAAGGGCTCGAACAGGCGCCGTTCGGTTTCCTTGGTCATGCCGGCGCCAGTGTCGGTGACCGACACCATGACGTACGATCCGGCAATCACGGTTTCGGAGTGGAACGACGAATTCTCGATGTCGGCGTCCGCGGTTTCGATCGTCAGCGTGCCGCCGCTCGGCATGGCGTCGCGGGCGTTGACCGCCAGGTTCATGACCACCTGCTCGATCTGGCTACGATCGGCCAGGGCCGCCGCCAGCCCTGGCGCCAGGACCAGCGACACGGCGATGTCGGCCCCAATCAAGCGGTTGAGCATGCGGGTCATGTCGGTAATCAGCGCGTTGACGTCGAGGGGCATCGGGTCGAGCACCTGTTGCCGGCTGAACGCCAGCAACTGTCGCGTCAACTCGGTGGCCCGCTTGGACGCCTTGAGGACTTCTTGCAGGTCGGTGGCATTCTGACTGCCCGCGTCGAAGGTCTCGCCCACCAGCTCGGTGAAGCCGCTGATGACCGTCAGCAGGTTGTTGAAGTCATGCGCCACGCCGGCGGCCAATTGGCCGACCGCCTCCATCTTGTTGGCCTGCAGGTGTTGCGCTTCGAGCAGCCGCCGTTCGGTGACATCCTGCGAGATGCCGACGCCGCGCCGAGGCGCGCCATCGCTTCCCAACTGAAAGCGACCGGTGTTGTGGAGCCAGCGCAGCGAGCCGTCGGGCAACAGCGCCCGGTTGTGGATCGAGAAGTCGGCCCCCGACTTCGCCCCCTCCGCGAGTGCGGTCCGTGCGGCGGCTTGATCCTCGGGATGAATCCGCGCGATGAACGACTCGAGAGTGCCACCGAACTCCCCCGGGGCCAGGCCGTACTGCGACTCGAGGATCGGCGACCACCGCGTGGCCCCGGTCGGATAGTCCACATCCCAGATGCCCACGTTGGCAATCTCGAGGGCATAGCTGGTGCGCTCGTTTGCCATCTGCAGCGCTTCGACCGCGGCGGTGCGGTCGGTGATGTCGCTGCCGGAGCTGAAGGTCCCGGTGACGTGGCCGTTCGGGTCGCGCAGCACGGTGTTACGCCATTCGATCAGCCGCTCGACGCCCGACCGCGCGAGCACCGGGTTCTCGGCGAGCGCGAACTCGCCGGTCAGCATGCGCAGGAAGCGTCCACGAAACCCCGCCCGGGCGCGTTCGGGCAGGCAGCTCTCGGCCCACTCCCGGCCGATCAGCTCCTGCTCGTCCCAGCCGAGCACCTCGCAGGCATACCGGTTCGCCAGCGTCACGCGGCCGTCGATGTCGAGCGCGAGCAGGAACACGTCGGCGGTGCTCAGGTACCGCGCCGCGCGGTCGCGCTCCTGGCGCAGTTCAAAGGTGCGGGCGAGGACCTCGGCCTCCAGCACCTGGGCATTCTGGTCGAAGTGGTCGCCATAGGCCTTGAGGCGCAGCAGGTTGCGCACGCGCATCGACAGCTCGGCGCGATCGACCGGCTTGGTCAGGAAGTCTTCGGCCCCCGCCGTCAGGCCGCGGAGTCTCACGTCGCGGTCGTCGAGCCCCGTCACCAGGACGATCGGAATATTCCGCGTGGTCAGCCCGTTCTTGAGTTCGGCCGCGACGTCGACGCCGTCCATGTCGGGCATCATCACGTCGAGCAGGATGAGATCGGGACGCTCGTCATCGATCATCGCCAGCGCCTCGCGGCCGCCGGCCGCCATCCGGATCTCGTAGCCGGCCGATGCCAGCATGCCCTCCAGCAACTGCCGGTTGGGGCGCTCGTCGTCCACGATCAGGATGCGGGCCTGGCGATCGGTGAAGCTCGACGCTCGGTCAATCATGATGGCTCCGGGTGGGACGCACCTGCTTCGCCTTCATCGACCTCTCTCCCGTGACTTCTCGCGCGGCCCAAAAAAAACACTGTGTGCGGCGAGTATCGCACGGGGTCGCCGCCGATCAGTGCAACACTGTGCACTGATCGGTTTCGATGAACTCGAGGCGGCCCAAACGATCGCCGCTCCCAACTAGCGAAGTGCTGGATGAGCGTATTGGAACCCACTGGTGAGGTGCGATCGGCGAGTCGCGACTCGACGTCGCCGTTATGCCGCGCTGATGCGCTTCAGGGCGTCCGTCGCCCGCACCATCCGGACTCGCGCATCCTTCGCCACTTCCACCATGTGCGGCGCCATGCCCGCAGCAACGCCACCGAGCAGCTGTTCGGGATCGGTCAGTCGCACCATGCTGCGACCCTCGCCGGTTGATTCCACCGTCACGTTGCACGGCAGCAACAGCCCGATCGAGGGATCGGCCGTGACCGCGGCGTACGCCAGCGGCGGGTTGCAGGCGCCGAGAATGACGTACGGACGAAAGTCCTTGCCGAGCTTTTCCTTGAAGGCCGCTCGCAGGTCGATCTCCGTCAACACGCCGAATCCTTCCTGTTTCAACGCGTCCTTCACCAGCGGAATCGCGTCGTCGAAGGCCATCGGTAGTTCCACCTCAAAACCCAGTTTGTTCCCCACTTGAATCTCCTTCTAGTCTTCCTTCCAGGGGTTGTTGGCAAAGACCGCCAGTTCCGTCCACAGCACGCGACGCGGCATGTTCAGGCCTGCCATGATCGTGGCGGCAATATCCCCAGCGTAGAGCTTGTTCGGGTTGTTGCGGCCGGTCTTGCCCATCCAGTTGGTCTGCACTTCCGACGGGCAGATGCACACGACCCGAATGCCGTGCGGCCGCAGTTCCGCCTGCCAGCACTGGCTGATCCCGCGCACGGCCCACTTGCTGCCCGAGTACGCCGTGCCGCCCACGGCGCCCTTCGTGCCCGAGGTCGAGGCGAGGTTCACGATGTCGCCGCTCTTCTGCGCCTTCATGAGTGGCACCACGCGATTGGTGAGATCCACCATGCCGAAGACGTTGATGCCGAACAGTTGCCGCATCTTGTCGACGTCGAGCGCGCCGATCTCGGCGTTGTAGCCGGTGCCGGCGTTGTTGATCAGCACGTCGATGCCGCCCATCACGCCAAGCGCGGTCTCGATCGTGCGCGCATTGTCGGCGTCAACCGCCACATCGGCCTTGAGGCCATGCGCGCCGGTGGCCTTGGCCACCGCGGCAATCTCCGCCTCATTGCGGCCGGTAAACACGACCTGGTGGCCGGCCTCCCGCGCCTGAGTGACGATGGCGGCGCCAATGCCCTGGCTGCCGCCGGTGACGAGGAAGCGTTGTGTCTGCATGTGCCATTATGCGCCGGGCCGCGCGCTGTCCTGTTCTGAACACTCGCACCCCCTGAGCGGCCCATATACTGGCCGCGAGCTTGGCAGTCATACTGATCGTCGACGACCTCGCCAGTAACCGCCGAGCGCTCGCTGCGCCGCTGAGCGCTCGCGGCCATCGCCTGCTCGAAGCCGAAAATGGCCACGCTGGCCTGGCCGTGGTGCAGTCCGATCGCCCCGACCTGGTGATCAGCGACGTGCTGATGCCGGTGCTCGACGGCTACGAATTCGTCCGCCGACTCCGCCTCGACCCCGCCACCGCGGCCCTCCCGGTGCTGTTCTACACCGCGCCCTACGGCGAACGCGAGGCGCGGGCCATGGCGCGGGCCAGCGGTGTGCCCTACGTGCTCACCAAGCCGCCACTCCAGGAGGAAGTGCTGAAGATTGTCGATCTGGTGCTGGCCGGCGGTGCCGCCGCTGCCGGCGTTGCCGGCGCCGACGCCGAACAGCTGCAGCTCCTGGGCGATCAGTTGTCGGAGACGGCCGACGACCTGCGCCGGGCGAACGCGCGCCTGCGCGCGCTGATCAACATCGGCCTCGATTTCGCGTCGATGCGCGACTCAGCGCACCGCTTGCGCCGCGCGTGCTGGGCGGTACACGACCTGTTCGGCGCGTCCTACGTCACCATTGGCATCCTCGGCCGTGACTGCCTGCTCCGCAGCCTGGTGTGCTCCGATCCCGATGTCGAGCCGTGGATCGCGGCCGGCGACCGCCCGCCGGGCATTTTCGGGACCGTCATCACCGAGCGGCGCTCGACCCGCGGCCGAGTGACCAACGCCGAGCCAGGGTCCCGGCTGTTCCCGGCCCGCCATCCCGAGGTGCAGCACTTCCTGATCGCGCCGATCACCTCGCCGACCAGCGTCTATGGCTGGATCTGCCTGGTCGGCAACGACGAGCGCGCGTTCACGGCCGCCGAAGAGCAGCAGGTGCTGGCCATGGCAGGGTACATTGGCCGCCTCTACGAGCTCGAGCACGAGACCGCGGAACGCCTCGAGGTCGAGAGCGCGCTGCGGCAGAGCGAACGGCTCAACCGCAACCTGCTCGAACATCTTCCCCACCGCATCGTCGTCAGGGATCGACAGTCGGTCGTGCGGTTCTGCAACACCAACTACGCCCGCGATCTCGGCCGGCGCGTCGAGGATGTCGTCGGCAAGGACGCGACCGCCTTTCATCCGGCCGACATGGCCGAGGCGTCCAACGCCAGCGACCGCGAGGTGATGGACAGCGGCGTCTTGCACAACATCGAGGAGCCCTACCACGCCAACGGCGAGCGGCGCTGGGTGCGCACGGTCAAGGTGCCGTACCGCGACGAGCAGGGGGAGGTCACCGGGGTGCTGGTGGTGTCCGAAGACATCACCAGCCGGCGGGCGCAGGAGGAGCAGTTTCAACAGGCCCAGAAGATGGAGGCGATCGGCCAACTGGCCGGCGGCATCGCTCACGACTTCAACAACCTGCTGACGGCCATTCTTGGCTATTGCGGACTGCTGCTCGATGACCTCCAGCCAGGCGACCGCCATGGCGCCGACGTGACCGAGATTCAGAAGGCCGGCCAGCGGGCGGCGGAACTCACGCGACAACTGCTGGCGTTCAGCCGCAAGGAGATCATCGCGCCCTCGACCTTCGACCTCAACGTGGTGCTCGCCGACATGCGGGCGATGCTTGATCGGTTGATCCGCGAGAACGTGACGATCGTGCTCGGCCTCGCGCCCGACTTGTCGCTGGTGACGATCGACCGCAGTCAACTCGAGCAGATCGTGATCAACCTGGCGGTCAACGGCCGCGATGCCATGCCGGATGGCGGCACGCTGACGATCGAGACCGCCGACGTCGAGCTCGACCAGCACTATGCGCAGGGGCACCCGGGCGTTGCGCCGGGCCCGCACGTGTGCCTCACCGTCACCGATACCGGCATCGGCATGTCGCCAGAAGTGATGGCCCGGATCTTCGAGCCGTTCTTCACCACCAAGACTCGCGGCAGCGGCACGGGGCTGGGCCTGGCCAGTGTCCAGGGCACCATTGCCCGAAGCGGCGGCAGCGTGACGGTATACAGCGAGATCGGCAAGGGGTCGGCCTTCAAGGTCTACTTCCCGCGCGCCGCCGCGGCGACGGCGACCGCGCCGGCTCCGCCGGCGGTCGTCAACCAGCTGGGTGGCACCGAGACCGTGCTGGTCGTCGAGGACGCCGACGGACTGCGCAACCTGATCGGCCTGCTGCTGGCGCGGCAAGGCTATACGGTGCTGAGCGCCGCCAACGCGGGCGAGGCGCGGCGGTTGTTCGACGAGCACCCGGACATCGCCGTGATCCTCGCCGATGTCGTGATGCCCGGCGCCAGCGGCCCCGAGCTGACCCGAGAACTGCTCGTCGAGCGGCCGTCCTTGAAGGTGATCTACATGTCGGGCTACCCGCCAGGCACCATCGACCGGCAAGGCGTCCTGCTGGCGGGCATTGCCTTTCTCCCCAAGCCCTTCACCGCCGACGCCCTGGGGCGCAAGCTGCGGTCGGTCCTCGACTCGGTCGATTGACGTATCCTCGTGGCACCGCGTACGCCGCGCGGCCAAAGAGGATTCATGGCCATCACCCTCACCGTCAACGGCACGACCCACACCCTCGATGTCGAACCGGAGATGCCCCTGTTGTGGGCGCTGCGCGAAACCGTCGGGCTCACCGGCACCAAGTTCGGCTGTGGCATCGCCGCCTGTGGCGCGTGCACCGTGCATCTCGATGGCCGGCCGGTGCGCTCGTGCGTCCTGCCGACCTCGGCTGCCGAGGGCAAGAGTGTGACGACGATTGAAGGGCTGGCGCAAGACGGCACGCTGCACCAGGTGCAGGCCGCCTGGGTGGCGCATCAAGTGCCGCAGTGCGGCTATTGCCAGTCGGGCATGATCATGGCCGTTGCGGCGCTGCTCGCCGAGACGCCGAAGCCGACCGATGCCGACATCGACGCCCGCCTGACCAACGTCTGCCGTTGCGGCACGTTCACGCGCGTGCGGACCGCCATTCATGCCATCGCCTCCGTCGCCAGCACCACCACCGAAGGGAGCGTGTCATGAACAAGTGGACCAGGCGCGCGTTCATCGGCGCCGGCACGGTGGCCGGCGGCGGTTTCCTCATCGGCGTCGCCGGCTTCACCTTCGCACCCAGCCGGCACTCACTCGTGTCGGACGATGCCGCGGCCAAGGGTCAGCTCACGACCTGGATCACGATCACGCCCGACAACCTGATCGAGATCCTGATCCCGCACTGCGAGATGGGCCAGGGCACGCCGACGGCGCTGGCCATGATGGCGGCCGAGGAACTGGAAGCCGACTGGTCGCTGGTCCGCGCCGAAGAAGCACCGGCGCTCGACGAGTACGCCAACGGCTACATCATCCGCGCCATGGGTGGCGGCTACGTGCCGGCCATGCTGGGGCGCGGCGTCGATTACGGCGCCTTCAAGGCCATGGAGTGGTTCGGCCTCATGGTGACGGGCGGTTCGACCGCGGTGCGGGGCACCGGCGAGTGGGGCATGCGGGTGGCCGGCGCCGCCGCGAAGGAGATGCTCGTGGCGGCCGCCGCGAAGCAGTGGAACGTGCCGGCCGCCGAGTGCGCGGCCAAGGCGTCGCGCGTCGCCCACGCGGCCTCGGGTAAGAGCGCCACCTACGGTGAACTCGCGCGCGCGGCAGCGGCCGAATCGGTGCCGACCAGCCCGGCGCTCAAGAACCCCGACACCTTTACCATTCGCCGTACCTCGGCGAAGCGGCTCGACATCCCCTCCAAGGTGGACGGCAGCGCCGTCTATGCCATCGACTTCACCCTGCCGGGCATGCTCTACGCCGCGCTCGCAATCGCGCCGGTGCAGGGCGGCAAGCTGGTGTCGGTTGACACCGCGCCCGCCGAGGCGATGCCCGGCGTCAAGAAAGTCGTGCGGTTAGACGAGGCGGTGGCGGTGGTTGCCGACAGCTTCTGGCGCGCCCGCCGCGCGCTGGCCGCTCTCACGCCGGAGTTCAGCGATGCCGGACACGGCGCGGTCTCGACGGCGTCGATTTTCGCGGCCTTCGACCAGGCGCTCGGCCCGGCGCCGGCGCTGCCGAAGAACGCCGCGACAACCGTCACCGCCGATTACCGCGCACCGTTTCTCGCGCACGCGACGATGGAGCCCATGGTGTGCACGGCCAGGGTTGAGAACGATCGCGCGGAGGTGTGGGCCGGCGTGCAGGATCCGCTGAACGCGCGCAGCGTCGCGGCCAAGGCGCTCGGCCTCGATACCGGGAATGTGAAGCTCACGAATTTCCTGCTCGGTGGCGGCTTCGGCCGGCGCCTGCCGTTCACGTTCGACTACGTGGATCTCGGCGTGCGCGTGGCCAGGGCGATGTCGCCGGTGCCGGTCAAGACCATCTGGACGCGCGAGAACGACATCCAGCACGATTACTATCGCGGCGCGGCGATGTCGCGGCATGCCGGCGCGCTCGACGCGAACGGGGTGCTCCTGGCCGCGCACTCCAACTACACCGGCGGCGGCAATGGCGAGGCCGTGTTCATGCCGTACGCCATCGACGAAAAGGAGGCCGAAGAGAAGAAGGCCGCCCATCCGATCCGCGACGGCCAGTGGCGATCGGTGCTCAACTCGCAGCACGGCTTCTTCAAGGAATCCTTCATCGACGAGATGGCGCACGCCGCCGGCAAGGATCCGTTCGAGTTCCGGCGCGGGCTGCTCGGCGAGCAACCGCGCTTCAAGGCCGCGCTCGAGAAGGCGGCGGCCATGTCCGGCTGGGGCACTCCCCTGCCGACCGGCGAAGGCCGCGGCATTGCCGTGTGTGACAGCTTCGGCACCATCTGCGCCGAAGTGGTGCATGTCGCGGTGTCTCCCGACGGTCAGCTGAAAGTATTGAACGTCTACGCCGCCGTTGACTGCGGCGATGTCGTCAACCTCGACGGTGCCACCGCCCAGGTGGAAGGCGGCATCATCTTCGCCCTCTCGGCAGCTCTGCTGAGCGAAATTACCATCGACCAGGGCCGCATTGTCCAGACCAACTTTCGCGACTACCCTATGATCCACATCGCCGACGCCCCGAAGATCACCACAGCGTTCATTCGTTCGGACGCGCCGCTCGGCGGCCTGGGCGAGCCGCCGGTGCCCCCGCTGGCGCCGGCGCTGTGCAACGCGATCCACGCGGCCACCGGCATCCGCGTCCGTGAGTTGCCGATCAAGAACACGCCGCTCAGGACGTAACCACGGCGCGAGGAGCTGCTTCTCGGCGCCGCCTGAGCTACCGACGCGCCATTCCCGCCGTGCCGGCGACCCGCCACACCGCATTTCCCACGTCATCGGCCACCAGCAGCCCGCCGCGCGAGTCGAGGGCGACACCGACCGGACGGCCCATGGCCTCGCCGTCTTGCGTAAGGAAGCCGGTCAGCACATCAACCGGCAGACCTGAAGGCTTGCCTCCCGCGAATGGCACAAAGATCACCTTGTAGCCGCTGCGCGGTTTCCGGTTCCACGACCCGTGCTGCCCAACAAACATGCCGCGCTGAAACAGCGCCGGCAGGCTATTGACGTGGGTATAGGCGAGACCGAGCGAGGCGGTGTGCGAGCCCAGTGCGTAGTCAGGAACAATGGCCGTGGCGACCAGGTCAGGCCGCGGTGGTTTGACCCTCTCGTCCACGTGGGACCCGAAATAGCTGTACGGCCACCCATAGAAGCCGCCGTCCTGGACCGCGGTCATGTAGTCGGGCACCAGGTCGTTGCCAAGCTCGTCACGCTCGTTCACGGCCGTCCACAGCGCGCCGGTTTCCTTGTTCCACGCCAGGCCGACCGGGTTACGCAGACCCGTCGCGAACAGGCGCTTGGCGCCGGTCGCCAGATCGATCTGCCAAATCGCCGCCCGGCCGTCTTCTTCGTGCATGCCGTGCTCGGCGATGTTGCTGTTGGAGCCGACCGTGGCATAAAGCTTCGAACCATCCGGGCTCGCGATGATGTTCTTGGTCCAGTGGTGATTGAAGGTTCCGGCGCCCGGCAGGCTGGTCACGGTCGTGACCGGCGCCGTGATGGTCGTGTCGCCGGCGGCGTACGGCACCTTGACGATGGCATCGGCGTTGGCGATGTAGAGCGTGTTGCCGATCAGCGCCATGCCAAAAGGCGAGTTCAGATCCGTCAACAACGCCGACCGCACTTCGGCCACGCCATCCCCGTCGGCGTCCCGGAGCAAGGTGATGCGATTGGCGCTGGGCACGGCGGCGCCGGCCTGCTTCTGGTAGCGCCTGAAGAACCACCCCCTGATGCCGGTGACCGCGCCACGCCCTGGCGGAGCGTTGGTTTCGGCGACCAGCACATCGCCGTTGGGGAGCACATACAACCAGCGCGGGTGGTCGAGTCCACGCGCGAAGGCCGTCACGGTGGTGCCCGCGGCAGTGGCCGGCAGCGATTCGCCGGGCCACCCGATTGCCTTCGCGACGCTGATGGTAGGAATCACCGAGGTGTCGGGCGGTGGCAACGCGGGGGTGGCGCCGACGCCCTGAATCACGGCGACACCCGAGGTGCTGCTGCAACCGACGGCCATGGCCACGCCCAACGCGATCCCTGACAGCAAGAGTGTGCTTCTCATGGCCTCAGAACCCCGGCATCAGGCCGAACTGCCACACCCAGCCGCGCCGCGAACGATCGAACGGCCGCACGTAGGCGATTTCGGCAATCGCGTAGCCGAGCACGTTGGCCCGGAGGGCGACGCCGGCACTGCGGACCCAGTCGCGTTCACCACCGCTGAACGAGGGCTGGTTGTCCTCGGTCCAGGCCAGTCCCGCATCCCCGAAGAACGCCATCTCCAGGGGGAACCCGCCGTAGAACGAACTGCGGTTGAACAGCCCGAGCAGCGGAAAGCGGAACTCGGCGCCGGCGACCGCAATGCGGCTGCCCTTGGTCTGATCGAAGGCGTCGCATGATGCCAGGTCCACTTCGACGCACTCGTTGGCGTCGAACGAGCCGACGTCGTAGCCGCGCACCAGACCCGGATAGCCCAGATAGAGTTCCGGCAACCGCGGATCCTCGCCGCCAGCGCCGTAGCGGCCGAAGTGCAACGCGCGAACGGCGAGCGTGAACGGCCGCACCGGCATGAAGTACCTGCGGTAGTCGGCGGTCACGCTGCTGAAGCTCAGCGAGCCGGCCATCTGCGAGAACTCGAGCCGGTACCGCTGGCCGACCAGCGGACTGGTCGCGCCAAACACCGACGAGTCGTAGACCAGCGCGGCGCTCGCCTCGCCCAGATTGAGCGCCTCCGGCCGAGGCAACTCGGTAACCTCATCGCCCAGCAGATCGCCGGTGACCGGGGAGTAGTAGAACGTTTCAAGCTGCGAGTCGAAGCTGATGCGGCGGCCGCCGCCGGCAAACTCGAGACGATGAACCCTGCTGAACGGGTACTGCGCAATCAGGCTGGCCGATTGGTTGGTTTGACGCTGGCGCAGCGATTGCTGGACGATGACGTCCTGGCCGTTGATGGTCGTGATGCCCTGGGCGAAGGCGCCCGTGACATACGGCGCCTGCTCGACGATGGCGCCCCAATTCCATCGCGACTGGCGATTGAGGTAGCCGATCGAGCCGCCGGTTTCCTCGAGGCGATTGCTCACCATCACGTTGGCGCCCAGCATGTGCTCACCAAGCACATCGCTGAACAGGAACGAAACGCCGCCACCGCCGTAGGCACCGAACTGATCGACCCCGACGCCCACCGTGGGCTGGCTGATGGCATCCAGCGAGAGTCTGGGTTTGTAGTCCTCGGCCGGGTAGACCCGGGCTTCGGGCAGGCCGCGAACCGGGTTCTCGAGCCGCTCGGTGACCTCGCCGGCCTTGCGTTCAGCCGGCGGCAGCACGGCGGCATTCGTGCCTTCCCTCAATCCGCTGTCAGCGGCCGAGCGGGTGCCCTCGCTCGAATAGATGTTGTAGCCGTCGTTCTCGAATACGGTGAACACCACCCCAGGTCCCGCAGCCGCCACCGACAAGGCGGGCGTGAGCGGAGTAATGCCGCTGACACCCGAGAGGACGTTGGTCACCCGCGCCGCCTGCGCCCCAGCGCCACGGGTCAGGCGGTAGACATTTGGAATGCCGTCTGGCGCGGCGATGAAGAACAACGTGCCGTCGGCGGCAAACTCCGGATTGCTGTTGCCACCGGTGGCAAACCCAGCCAGCTCGCGCATTTGCCGAGTGGCCACCACCATGCTGCCAATGCGGTAGTTGCCAAAGGCGAGCGTGGTGAGATCGGAGGAGAACCGATCGGTAACCCACGCCAGCTCGCGGCCATCGGGCGACCACTCAGGATCCAGGTCAGCATAAGCGTCGTTGGTCAGCTGCTGCAATTCGTCATTCGCCAGCGTCCACACGAACAAGTCGAGGACACCGCCCCGCATGGCCGAGAACGCGACCTGGCGGCCGTCGGGCGACCAGGCCGGGTTATGAATTTCGTCGAGGTTCTCGAACTTTCGCTCCCGCTCCCGGCGCCCGGTGTCGGCATCGACAATCGCCAGCACCGGCCTTCCCGAGCTGAGCGCGGCGAACACAAACCGGCGATTGTCGGCGGCCCAGTCGCCGGCCGAGGAGAGGAACTGCAGGCTGTCGAAGTGCGGATCGGTCGCGGTCGAGACAATCTTGCGCGTGGTGCGGCCGGTGATCGCGTCGGCGACGTACATGTCGATCGAGAAGAGGGATCGCTCCGACAAATAGATCAGTCGCCGTCCGTCGGGACTGAGCGCGGGCGCCAGGTTCATGTCGCCACCGCCGCTGGCTTTGCTGATGAGCGGCGCTCCAGACATCTGCGCACGCGCCGACTCGAAGACCCCCGCGTAACTTTGGCGCGTGGCCGCGTGCCAGTCGGCGCTCAGGGTCTTGGCGTCGGTGCCAAGCACCACCTGCACTGCACCCTCGATATCTCCTCGCGGCCCGGTGGCGCGTAACATCTCGCCGACGACGTGGTCGCCCCAGCGGCCGGCGACATAGGCCCAGAACGCGTGGCCGTATCGATAGGGGAAGACGTCGGGATCGTCGAGCTTGTCGATGGTGGGCATCGCGTCACGGGACGAAGCTTCGCGGACCCACATGGCGGTGTTGGCATCAACCGCCCCCAGCGAGAGGTACTCGGCCATGCCTTCGATGAACCACAGCGGCAGCGCCTGCAGGCCGGGACCCACCGGGCGGCCCTGCAGGTCGGTCTGGCCCGCCATGTCGTACTGGAACGCGTGAACCAGCTCGTGGCCCAGCACATGGTCGGTCTCCGCCAGTCCTCCCGCGAAGGGCAGGATGACGCGCCGCTTGGCGCTTTCGGTGACGCCGCCGGTGCCCTCGCCGATTTCGCCGTTGAGGACGTTGGTCTGCTGGAAGTGCGGATGAGCTGCGTAGAGGATGAGCTTCTGTCTGCTGCTTAACTCGTGCTTCAACAGGTGCGACAATCGGGAATACCAGCGCTCGGCCATCCGCGTGGCGAGACGAACGGCGGCTTCTTCTTCTGGGTAGTAATAGACATCGAAGTGCTCGCTGGTCAGCACCTTGAAGTCGAAGCGTTGGTGCTGTACCTTATTGCGCCCGAAGTATTGGGCGTCAGCGGGAATCGCGAGTCCGAGTATCAGGGCCGTGACCATGCAAACCAGAAGGGATCTCATTGCAACCTCACCACGGGAATTGCAAGATGTGCGCCTTCCTGCCGATCGGCATCACGTTTGCTCTTTCCGGGGCATGACCGCCACTGTTGCCATCGAACGCGCGTACCACCGGCTGTCGCCGGTCTACGATTTCGCGTTCGGCGGCATACTCGACGAGGGACGCAGGAAAGCCGTCGCGGAAATGCAGCTACGGCCGGGCCAGCGCGTCCTGGAGATCGGCATAGGCACCGGGCTGACCCTGCCCCTCTATCCACCCACCTGCCGCGTCGTCGGGCTCGATCTCTCGGTCCCGATGCTGGCGCAGGCGCAAGAGCGGCTGTCGCAACGCGAGCGCGGGCCGCGCGTGAGACTGCTGCGTGGCAACGCGGAACAGCTGCCCGTCGCGGCGGGTTCATTCGACGTGGTCTACGCGCCGTACGTGATGTCGGTGGTGAGCGATCCGGTCAACACTGCGAAAGAGCTGCGCCGTGTCTGCGCACCGGGTGGACGAATCATCCTGCTCAATCACTTCCAGAGTGAGCACCCGGCCGCGGCATGGCTCGAGCGGTTCGTCGAGCCGATGACCCGCTACGTCGGGTTCAAGACCGGCCTGGCGCTGACGCCGCTGCTCGAAGAAGGCGGTCTGCGCGCGCTCTCGATCGAAGCCGTCAACGTGCCGCCGATCTGGAAGCTGGTGGTCTGCGCGCCGTAGCGTCCGGCGAACTCGCGGCGGTTTCACCGTGATGCCTTGACTGATGTACTCTTATGCCCTAATCGGATGGGTTTCATAAGCTTCAGTTACAAAGGCTTACAAGCATGAGCAAGCACAGTCCACGGGCGTCATTTCCGGCACTGACCAGGCGCCGGTTTCTCGAACAACTGGGCGCCGTCGGCGGCTCGTCGCTGGTGATGAGCGCCATGAGCTCGTGGGATCTCATGGCGGGATCGGCGGGCCAGCGGCCCGAGCTCACCGGCCGTCCGGCGAAAGCCAAGGTGCTGATACTCGGCGGCGGCCTCTCGGGCCTCGTCACCGCGTATGAACTTGGGAAGCTCGGTTACGACTACCAGGTGCTCGAGGCGCGCGAACGCGTCGGCGGGCTGCAGTGGACCGTCCGCAAGGGCTCGACGCACACCGAGCCGGGCGGCGAGGCTCAGGTCTGCGCGTTCGACGAAGGGCAGTACATCAACGTCGGACCGTGGCGGATCCCGCACTCGCACCACGGCGTGCTGAACTACTGCAAGCAACTCGGCGTGCCGCTCCAGGTGTTCATCAACGAATCGGACGCGTCGTACTTCTATTACGAAGGCGCCGCCGCCGGGACGCTCGCCAACAAGAAGATTCGCATGCGCGAGGTCAAGGCCGACCTGGCCGGGCAGGTCAACGAGTTGCTGGTCAAGGCGATCGATCAGAAGCAGCTGGACGTGCCGCTGACCCCGGAGGATCAGAAGCGACTCACCAGCTACCTGATCGGCCAGGGCTACCTCGATGCCAACACCCGCACCTACAAGGCCTTTGCGAACCGCGGCGAAGGCGACCCGTACCAGTTGGCGGCGCTGCTGCAGGCCGGGTTCGGCAACCGCCTGCGCTCGGTGCCGGCGATTGAAGGCACGACGGCATCGCCCATGTTCCAGCCGATCGGCGGCATGGACCAGATCGCCAAGGCCTTCGAGCGCGCGATTGGGCCGAAGCGAATCACGTTCAACGCCGAGATCCAGTCGGTGCACCAGAGCGATACCGGCGTGAAGGTCACATACCTCGACAAGAGGAGCGGCAAGAAGGTCGAGACCTCGGCCGACTACGTGGTGGTGTCGATGCCGCTCAACCTCGTCGCCGGCCTCGACATCAACCTCGCCAGCGACATCATGGAGGCGATCAAGGCGGTGAACTACAGCAACAGCGCCAAGGTCGGCCTGGCCATGAAGCGCCGCTTCTGGGAAGAGGATGACGGCATCTTCGGCGGCCACCTCTACTCGAACCTGCCGCTCGGCCAGTTGTCGTACCCGTCGGCCGACCTCATGGCGAAGAAGGGCGTGCTGCTCGGGTTGTACACCAACGGCCCCATCGGCACCCTGCTCGACCAGCCGGTCGCCGCGCGCATCGAGCACGTGTTGAGCAACGTCAGCAAGGTGCACCCGCAGGTCCGCACCGAGTTCGAAAGCGCTTACGCCGTGTGGTGGAAGAAGGTTCCCTACAACATGGGTGGCTACGCCAGCGGCCGCAACGAAGCGCGCCGGCAGATTCTGTCGAAAGTTGATAACCGAATCCTGCTCGGCTCAGCAGCGGTCACCCCGCACTCAGAACCCGACTGGCAGGAGGGCGCCGTGTCGGCCGGCTGGCAGGCGCTCAAGCTGGTCCACGAGCGCGCTATGCGCGGGTAGGCTCCAAGCGGGGGCAGCGGCGCACGTGGCCGCTGCCCCACCGCGCCGCTAAACCGTCCGAATGGTGCCGTTGAAGCCGCCCGGGAAAAAGCCACCGCTCGTGGCGCCCGCGGTCTTATTGGCGTACACAACGGCCAGCACCTGGCTGGGCGTACGAGCTGGGCTCAGTCCCTCATTCGTCACGTTGAAGAGCCGGCCATTGGGCGAACCGAGTGGCGGGACGTCGGCGCTATCGAGCTGAGGCTGGGCAATGCCCCGGTCGTAGACGAGGTAGCGGAGCACGCCGGCGTGCTGCCCTTCGGTCAACGCAATGCCGGCCGCCGCCGCCAGAATCGCCCGGCTCGAGATGAGCGGCGCCGCGCCGAGGTACGCGGTCACGCCGACGTCTTCAAACGCCCGCGCCAGCGTCAGGAACTCGGTGGCGTTGGCGAAGCCAATGCCGAGCGCGGCCAGGTTAATGGCCGGCTTGGCGACCGCGGCTGATCCAAGGGCGGTGCGCAGCAGTTTCACATGCATCTGCTCTTCGTTGGCGATGTCGCGGGCCACCTGCATCACGCGGTTGTCCATGGACACGACACTGCCACCGACGGTGCCGCCGAGCGTGCCCGTGCCGGTCACACCGATGTCGAGGTCCTGGATCCGACGCCCGGTGGTGGCGACCGTGTAGAACTCCGCCTCCAGGTACTCGAGATTCAACGCGAAGTTCAGGATGTCAACGTCGGTAATCCCCTGCGCCTGCACCGTGGCGCCGGAACCGATCACACTGGCACCGGCCGCGGCCCACAGGCCCGCTGCCATCGTCCGCTTGGCGAAGTCGCGGCGGTTTACCGGATTGGCGATCAGTTCACCAATCGCCTCTTTCTTGTCGTAGCTCATCGTCTGTCTCCCTCGATGCCGCGCTCTGGTAGCGCCGGATCGCATGTGGCTCATCGGTTTGCCGAACATTCCGCTTCCCGGTCGGAATGCTCCATGGCGAGGATGCAGTGCGCATTCCACGCAGGGTTTTCCCGTACCGGCGCCGTTTGCTCCCTGCGGTTCGTGGGCGAAGCTGCGGTAGCGCTGTCGCTCGGGACAATCGCGCCTGGATTTTCGCTGCTCATCTTGACCAGTGGCTTTCCACTTGTGCCGGGCACGAACCCTGCAAGTCGAGCCAAGCGTCCTGACATGCACCCAATGCCACCCCCACGCCGACTGAGGGTCCTGCTCGCGGACGACCACGCGAGCGTTCGACAAGGGATACGAGCACTGTTCCAGTCGGTGCCCGGCGTTGACGTCGTGCATGACGTCGCCGGCGGTGACGCCGCCCTCGAAGCAGTCCGCGCGCTGGCACCCGACATCGTGGTGATCGACCTGGCGATGCGGCCCACGGACCACTTGACGGTCATCCGGCGGATCCAGGAGGCCAGGCGGCAGACAAAGGTCATCGTCCTGACGCGCCACCAGGAGCCCGCGTACGCCCGCGAGGCCTTCGCCGCGGGCGCCTCAGGCTACGTGCTCAAGCAGAGTCCGTTCGAAGAGCTGAGGCGCGCGGTCGAGATGGTGGCACGCGGCGGACAGCATATCGATGCCGGGCTTCAACACGTGGAGACAGGGTTGGCGGAGGCTCTGACCTCCGTGGTCAGCACGCGCGAGCTCGAAGTGCTGCGACGGGCCTCGTTGGGACACCCGAACAAGGAGATTGGCAAGGCCTTCGGGATTGCGGTCAAGACCGTCGAAGTGCACAAGTCCAATGCGATGAAGAAGCTCGAGCTACGTGACCGCAGCGAGCTGATCCGGTACGCTTCGCGGCACGGCTGGCTGCGCGACGCCTAGACTGGCAGTCCTGTCCCCATTGACACCCCCAACCCGAGCGGACACATGTCATCCCTCAGCGAGACTTCGCTTGTAAAGGTTGGCGAGGGGGAGATTAACGACCACGACCACTAACGCGCTCCACCGGGACGAGAGAGGACACGGACGGCGCGAAGGTTGCAGTGGGTCGGTCAACACAAATCCCAAGGAGGGAATTCACCCAATCATGATGCGACGTCTACTTTCAATCAGCCCCCTACTGCTCCTCACGTTTCTCTTTGCGCCAGCGCAGGCGCACGCCGCAACCATCGTGCTCTTCGGCACAACGAATGCCAGTGATGCCACCGCCACTGCCGACTACACGCTCACGGGTAACACGCTCAACTTGTCACTGACCAACACCTCGCCGTACTCGGCTGCGATCACCGGGTTCGGTCTTGACCTGGTGGCCGGCGACACCGGCCTGGGCAATGACGGCATTGACGGTTTCTCAGGGACGTCGGTGCTCGACTTCGACTTCACCGATGGCAACGTGGGCAACATCCCTGGCTACAACGGCACCGTGCTCGATTTTGGCTTCCTGACCGGAAACAATTTCAACGGTGGCTCCGCCAACGACGGCATCGCGCCGGGCGAGACGCTGGGCTTCATGGTGACGGGTCCATTCGGCGGGCTGACCGATGCGCAGATCGCGGCGGCGCTGTTCGTCCGCTTTCAGCGGGTCGGCCCGAACGGCCGCAATAGCGACGTCGCGACGGGATCGTTGAATCCCACGCCGGTGCCGGAGCCGGCTTCCATGCTGCTTCTCGGCGGCGGTCTCGCGGCGATCGCCGCGCGACGTCGACGTATGCGCAACAACCAGATCGCTTAAGGTGATGACGGCGGCCCGATGAGGGCCGCCGTCAGCGCAGGTACAGGGACAAAAGAGGCGCTGCGGGACCTATTCTGCCCAGCCCACCACCTCTGCCGGTGGGCACAAGTCCTGCATAGTCATCTAGAGTGCCGACAAACAGGACGAAATTCGCAGGCTTTGTTCTTCTGATTCTCGGGATTGCCGCTACGAGCATGAGCGCCCAGCCCATGCCTACCTCGAACTTTGAAGTAGGGGACGAAATTCAACTGCAGGGCTGCGTGGTCGATGCTGAGCGGTCGGGCAATTATGTCTTCAGCAGCGTGACGGCGTGGCCCGTAGCGACGACTCCAAAGGGCCGGTACGGCCCGCGGCACTTCTGGCTCGCGGATGCCGCGAAGCACCTGCCGGAACACGTCGGCCGAACCATCCAGGTCACCGGCAAGATCGTAGACCTTCGCGAATCGGAGATTGAACGCAACCCTCAGTACAACTCGCAGGGCGGTACCCGCGTCGGCATCGAACTCCCGACCGGCAGTGTCTTTACTGAACCGGGTCTGGCCGGGATCCCAGCAGGACAGCGGGACAGCAAGGTCGACATGAAGATCACGCTCGTGAAGGTGGAGATGATCTCGCTGCTCGTCGTGATGCAAAGCTGCCTTGACCGGGCCGACCAGTCCCGCCCCTGAACCGTCCTTCGAACTGCTCTATCAGACAGCTCCCGCCGTCTTCCTCCAAGCCAAGGTCGGGCTCTTCGGCAAGCGGATGTTCACTTTTGAACAGATCGCCCCGGCGAGGCGCGATATGAAAATTGAGGGAGATATGCCATGGACAGCAGCCCGGTATCGTCCGCCCCCCTTCGACCCGGAACCGCACCAGGGATATGTCCTCATCGTTGACGACATGGAGGCCAACCGCAACCTCCTGGCGACCGTGCTCGAACGCGCCAATTACCGCGTCGACTGTATCGAGGATGGCCGCGACATCCTCAATCAGGTCCGGGAGAAAGCGCCGGACCTGGTCCTGATGGACGTGATGATGCCGGAGGTCGATGGCTTTGCGGCGTGCCGCACCCTGAAGGCCCATGCCGCGACGCGCCTCGTACCTGTGGTCCTGCTCACGGGACTGCACGACACCGACAGCAGGGTCCGGGGCATCCATGCCGGTGCCGACGACTTCCTGACCAAGCCGTTCAACCTGCTGGAACTGTACGCCCGGGTGCGCTCGTTGGTGCGGCTCAAGCGATACACGGATGATCTCGACAGCGCCGAGGCCGCCTTTGTCAGCCTGGCTCTGGCGATCGAAGCCCGCGACCCGTACACCAACGGACATTGCCAACGGCTGGCCAAATACTCCGCGCTGCTGGGCCAGGCCGTGGGGCTCTCCGACGACGACCAGATGGTGCTCGGCCGCGGGGCGTACCTGCACGACATTGGCAAGGTCGGAATCGCCGACGCCGTGCTGTTGAAGCCCGCGCGGCTGACCCCGCTCGAGTACGCGCACGTGCAGGAACACACCGTCATCGGCGATCACGTCTGCAGCGAGCTGCGATCGCTCCGGAAGGTTCGGTCGATCGTGCGACACCACCATGAACGCCTCGACGGCAGCGGCTATCCCGACGGCCTTCGGGGTGATGCCATCCCGCTGCTGGCCCAGATCACCGGCATCGTCGACCTGCATGACGCGGTCACCACTTCACGCCCGTACCGTCCGGCGCTGACAATCGAACGCGCGCACGATGAACTGCACCAGGAGGTGGCCAAAGGTTGGCGCCGGCAGGATCTCGTTGACGCGTGGACCAAGGTTAGTGGTGGCATCGGCGCGATCAGCCCAAAGGGGGACGCATGACGGCCACTGCGACGTCCCCATTGGTGCTGATCGTTGATGACGAGCCTGGCATTCGCGAACTGGAACGGCGCATTCTCGAACGCGGCTCGTACCGCGTGCTCGAGGCCTCGGGTGCCGCCGAAGCATTCGCGCTGTTCGCCGATGGGCTCGTGCCCGACCTGTTGATTGCCGATCTCGACTTGCCCGAGATGCCGGGCGAACAGATGGTGCCGCGGATCCGCGAGGCGCGTCCGGGACTGAAAGTTCTGTATGTCAGTGCCTCCTTCGACCGCCTGCTCAACTCCCGAATATCCCTCGGCGATGGTGAGGCCTTTGTGGACAAACCGTTCACGCCCAGAGGTCTGCTCGAGGGCGTGTCGCTCTTGCTGTACGACCGCTTGTCGCCGCCGTTGCGTCTACCAGATGTGCTACAACCACGAGTGGGGCTGTTTGGGAAGGGAACGAGGTAACGATGAGCACAGTCTTGATTGTCGACGATGAGGCGGCGATTCGGGAGCTGCTGTCGCGGTGGCTCTCGTCGGCGGGCCATTCCGTGGTCGAGGCGCCGGATGCCGAGTCGGCGTTGGCCGTTCTCGCCAGCCAGACCGTGGGTGTCGTGCTGTGCGACCGGTCCATGCCCGGGCGTGACGGCCTCTGGCTGGTGGAACAGATCAAGGACCGGTTCCCAAACGTCGCCATCATCCTGGCGACGGCGGATGCCGCCGTGCCGCCACGCATCAGCATGCAGAGCGGGATCCTGGGCTATCTCGTCAAGCCATTCAAGGTGCTTCTGGTAACTGAAGCCGTGGCGGATGCCATGGCCTGGCACCGCGTTGCCGCCAAACGTCCGCGCCGCGATCTCACTGTAACCGGGGACCCCATCGATGCCTGGCTGCGCGGGCGGGCCGGACGCACTTCTGCGGGTGGTGAGTGACCAGGAGCGCTGGGCGTGCGGAGCGGCGATGCGGCACCACCTTCCGGGTCGAGCTCGCCTTGGTCCCGCCGAAATACTTCGTCCATTAATGAACCCATGACGTCCGGTTCCAGTGCACGGGAGACTGCGTAATGGCCCTCCGAACCGCACGCGTTACCGCATTGCTTGTGGCATCGGCATTGACCGCCACAGTGGGCGCGAGAAACAAAGCATGGTCGGTCGTCGACACAGGGTCGATGCGTGCCATCGCCGAAACCCCAGACGCGGCCGCCGCTGCGCTCGATCGAATCGTCGAGATCCAATCGATGATCGAGCAAGCGGCATCGGTACGGCCGACGGTGCCGATTACTGTCTTTGCCATCAACGACACGAAGGCGTTCACCGAGATTGCTCCCTCAGGGTTGAAACGCCGCGGCGTCGTCGCGTTGGGATTCGCGCATACCGGGCCACTGGCGTCATTCATGGCGTTCCGAACGAATCTGCCAAATCCCATTCAGACGCTTCGGCACGAATATGTGCATATCCTGACGGCCACTCAATCACCCGACGCGCCCGCGTGGCTGCATGAAGGCCTGGCGGAATTCTGGGGCTCAATCGTCGTCGAGGGCGATCGGCTGATTGTTGGGCGCTCGGTGCCGAGGCATCTCGACGCGCTGCGTAAGCGCAAATGGCTGCCTCTCGATGCGGTCTTGAAGCAGTCGCGAGGGGCATTGCAGTCGGACCCGAAGCAGGTATCGCAGTTTTACGCACAGTCATGGGCGATGGTGCACTACCTGCTGCTTGGGCAGGACGCCGGCGGCCCACTGCTGTTCATGCCGTCCATCACCACGTTGCCGCCGCAATTTGAGTCGGCGGTCAAGCAGTACGTAGAGGGCGGTCAGTTACACGAAGTATCCATGCCATGGCAGGCCGCAACGCGCGAGCCAAGCACGGTCTCGGTACTCTCGGAGGCAAGCATGTTTGCAGAGCGCGCCCACCTGCTCCAGTGGAGCGATCGGCCAACGGCCGCGTTGCCATTAGCCAAGCGAGCCTTGACCTTGAAACCCACAGAGACCCTCGCGCTCGAAGTGATGGGCGTGTCTTCATTCTTGATCAAGCAGCACGCGGAAGCGCGCGGGTGGTTTGGGCGGGCAATCAACACCGGCTCTGCCGGGTACACGACCGCTCTGTACATGGCGTTGCTATCCTCCGCGACGGCCGATCTCGAGTATTACTTGGTCGAAGCCCTCCGCCTCAGGCCCAGCTCGGAAGTCGCGTGGCGGCTGCTCGCCGGGGTCTACAGACAAGACGGCAGGCTCGAGTACGCGCGACAATGGTGCGACGCCATGCTAAGGCCGGTGCCCTCATGGCTATGGCTCAGCCCCGTCGTGCCGTGCCGTTAACCAGGACAAGACCGTGACCTATCGCGAGGAATCCGCAAGGCCGGGCAGACGGCAGTTTCCCTCATTCCAACACTGGTGAGGAGCTACAGGGCCGCTAGCTCGGCGGTGGTGATAGGCTCTGGTGGTTGCTCCATCATCGTCCGTCGCCGTTGACCGATCACAGCGAGGAAGGACGCGCCTTCCTGCAAGCCAGGGTCGCGCTCTTCTGGAAGGTCATCTTCTTCATCATCCTGCTGGGCAGCGGCCTGGGAATGGTCGGCGCCGTCGCCCGGCCAGGTGGCGACCTGGCCCTTACCATGCTCTCGACGGCCAACGCCGGCTTGTTCTGGTGGCTGGCCAGCCGCGGCGAGCGGTCGATCCAGTTCTCCCGGTGGCTCGACGCCGGCGGCCTGCTGCTCAACTCGACCGCCAGCGCCCTCATGGGACGCTACCTGTTGACCGGTTTTGCCACCGATCAGTCCTTGGCGAGCGCCCAGGCCATCAACGTCGCCGATGGCTACATCACGATGCTGCAACTGAGCGGCATGGCGATGATGATGGCCATTCGCGCCGCCCTCATCCCGTCGTCGCCGCGCCGGACGATGGTGATCACCGCCATGTTCGCCGTGCCGATGATGCTGGTGACCGTGGCACTCGAACCCGTCGTAGACGGCGTCATGGCGTGGCGCACGCCCGAGTCCGGTGTGTTCCCGTGGTTGCCGGCGACCATGGTGATCATCTGGGGCTTCGGCATCATCATGTGCGCGGTCATTTCCCAGGTGATCTATGGCCTGCGCGCCGAGGTGCTGGAGGCGCGCCGCCTCGGGCAGTACGTGATCGAACGCAAGATTGGCGCCGGCGGCATGGGCGAGGTCTACCGCGCGCGCCACGGCATGATGCGGCGGCCCTCGGCCATCAAGCTGCTGCGCGCCGATCAGGCCGGCGAGGCCAATCTCGCCCGCTTCGAGCGCGAGGTGCAGCAGACGGCGCGGCTCACCCACCCCAATACCATCACCATCTTCGACTACGGCCGCACCCACGACGGCGTCTTCTACTACGCCATGGAGCTGCTCGACGGCGCGACGCTGCAACGCGTGGTCACGGTCGACGGCGCGCAGCCGCCGGCGCGAGTCGTGCGAATCATGTCGATGTTGTGCGGCGCGCTCGACGAGGCGCACGGCATCGGGCTGATTCATCGCGACATCAAGCCGGCCAACATCATGCTGTGCACGCAGGGCGGCGAGCGCGACGTGGTGAAGCTGCTCGACTTCGGCCTGGTCAAGCAGTTCCGGCTCGGCGGCGATGTCGAGCTGACCGGCGACAACACCGTCATGGGCACACCGCAGTACATGGCGCCCGAATCGATCATGAATCCGGATACGGCCGATGCCCGTTCGGACATCTACGCCCTGGGGGCGGTCGCGTACTACCTGTTGGCAGGCACCGACGTGTTCAATGGCAAGTCGGTGGTCGAGGTCTTGAGCCAGCATCTCTCGCAGAAACCAGAGCCGCTGTCGGCGAGACGCGGCCTCTCGGTGCCGGGCAAGCTCGAGGCGGTCGTGATGTCGTGCCTCGACAAGGATCCCAACGGCCGTCCGCAGACCGCGGCGGACCTGCGCCGCCAGATCGAGGCGTGCCGCATCGAGCCCTGGGACCGCGCGGCCGCGCTCGCCTGGTGGCGCGAACACCCGGGCGCGGCCGAGGCCGACGCGGTCATGAACCCGGGGGACGCCCGCACCATCGCCGTCGACGGCATCCATCGGTAGCAGATGTTCAATCTCCATGCTCGAGGTGGCGGGCAGTTCCCTCTTGCGGCGGACCGCCGGTGTCGGCTCTACTACCGGTTCCGAACAAAGGAGCTGCAGATGTCAGTAGACAAGGCAACACTGTCACGAGTTCTCGGGTTTGTCCTCGCCGCCGGCGCCGCCCTCTTTCTGGCGACGGCGGACACCGGCACCACGGCGCAGGCCCAGGCCAAGGTGGCCAACTTCATCACTGGTGAAGGGCTGCCCAATCCGACGCCGAAGGTCACGCAAAACTGGGGCGAGCTGCCGGCTGGCCGGGTGTGGGGAACGTCGGCCGGCATCGACATCGACCCGAAAGACGGCCACGTGTGGGCCTACGAGCGCTGTGGCGCGGGCACGGCCGGCGGCGGCCCGGTGGACTGCGACAACAACCCGGTGGACCCGGTCTTCAAGTTCGATCGCCACACCGGCAAGGTGCTCGCCAACATCGGCAAGGGCGTGATGGTGACGCCGCACGGCATTGGCCTCGACCGGGACGGCAACGTGTGGGTCGCCGACTTCGCCGGCAACAAGGAAGGGACCAAGGGCCACCAGGTCCACAAGTTCACCCCCAAGGGCGAGAAACTGATGAGCCTGGGCATTGCCGGCAAGCCCGGCAACGCCGACGGCCAGTTCAACCAGCCGAACGACGTGGTGATCGGCCCCGATGGCAGCATCTACGTGTCGGACGGCCACGACGGCCAGGGGATGACCACACCCGCGGCGCTCGCCGAGGGCCTGAAACGCGGCGCCACCGCCCGCATCAGCAAGTTCTCGCCCGACGGCAAGTTCATCAAGTCGTGGGGAGGGCTGGGGGTGCGCCACGGCGAGTTCCGCACGCCGCACGCGATGGTGTTCGACGCAAAGGGCCGACTGTGGGTGGCCGATCGCGGCAACCACCGCCTCGAGATCTTCGACGCCGACGGCAAGTATCTCGAGTCGCGCTACGCCTACGGGCGCATCAGCGGCCTGTTCATCAGGAACAACACCGTGTACGCGATCGACTCGGAGTCGAGCCCGATGAACCACCCGGGCTGGCGTAACGGCGTGCGCATTGGGCCGCTGGACGAGGATCGTATTACCGCTTTCGTCGGCCCCTTCGAGCGCGAAGACCGGGTCTATCAGGGCACGGCCGGTGAGGGCGTCGCGGTGGACGCCGACGGCAACATCTACGCCGCGGAAGGGCCCAACTCGATCCGCCAGGCCGGCGGCGCATTCACCAAGTATTCCGTGAAGTAGTGCGGTGTACGATGAGGGCCTTCACATCAGCAACGTGAAGGCCTTCATTTTGACGGCCATGGGGACTTTGACCGCCGACAGCAGCTCGCTGTAGTTCTTCGACAGCGCGATCTGCTGGATGCGGGACATCGACCCCGAGGCCGTGAAGTCCGGCGAGTCCAGCCCTTTCACCACCTTGGCCACCCGGCCATCGGCCAGGTGCAGCGTGTACGACTGCCCATCATCATCATTGGTGAACCCGACCCGCTGGTAGCCGAGCCTGGCCACCTTGGCGGTGAACGGCAGGGCGTTGTAGTCCTGCGCCAGGGCATCAAACTCATGCGTCTCTTCGAAGGTGCTCATGGCTCCAGCATGTCACGGGCCGCGCGCTTCGTCGGCCCGGCAAATGCGGTATCTTCCACGGATGAGGCTTCGCAGCCTGCTGGCGCGGCCCGGCTTCGCCTTGGCGGCGGTGGGGATGCTCGCGCTCGGCATCGGCATAACCACGGCGATGTTCACCATCGTCGATGCCCTGTTGCTGAGGCCGGTGCCGTTTCACGCGCCGCAGGAGCTCGCCTTCGTCTACATGGGCAATGAAAACGGCGGGCGTACAACGGTGGCGCCCGCCGTTCTGCGTGCGTGGCGCGACAGCCCCGCCTTTGCCGGCGCCGAGGGGGCTAATGCCGACACCGCTGTGGTCGAGACCGGCGGCACGGTGGCGACACGCGGCAGCGCGCGCGTCACGACCGGTCTGTTCGGCCTCTTGGGCAACGTGCGACCAATCCGGGGCCGGTTGTTCGAACCCAGTGACGGTCGCGCCGGCAGCGACGATCGCGTCATGCTGTCGGAGGACCTCTGGCGTTCGCTTTATGGGGCCGACCCCGGCATCATCAACCAGCGCGTCACCATCGACAACGAATCTCTCTTGGTCGTCGGCGTCCTGCCGTCTGACTTCCGCTTCCCCAATTCCGAGACGGTGATCTGGCGCCCGATCGACTATGACGCACCGCCGGCCGGCCGGGAAGCGGATCGACCGACGGCCTATGTCCGCTTCGCGCCGGCACTTCCGCGCGACGAGGCCATCCGCCTGGCCACCGCCGCGGCTCACGACGCCGACGCCACCACGGCCAAGCTCGTCCCGCGGGTGTCGCCGATGGCCGG
Source organism: Acidobacteriota bacterium (assembly GCA_030697165.1). Taxonomy (NCBI): domain Bacteria; kingdom Pseudomonadati; phylum Acidobacteriota; species Acidobacteriota bacterium. The sequence goes on along the minus strand of JAUYQQ010000022.1, from coordinate 238,591 downwards.
ACTTCGGCTCGATGACTATTCGCGGCGAGCCGTGCCGCTGTTGGCCGGTGCGGTCGCCCTGGTCTTCCTCGTGCTGTGCGCGAACGTCTGCAGCCTGCTACTGTCGCGCCTGACCGATGCCGGACGGGAGTTCAGCATCCGGGCGGCGCTCGGCGCCTCGCGGGCGACGTTGATTCGCCACGCCCTGGTCGAGTCGGCGGTGCTCGGAACATCGGGAGCGATCGTTGGTGCGGGCATCGCATGGGCCGCGGTGGCGCTCGCTCGCACCTACCTCCCGGAATCGTTCGTCCTGCAGACGCTCAATCCACTCGACCTCGATCGGCGCGCGCTGCTTGCTGCATCGGTCGCGGGAATCAGCGCGACGTTGGCGTCGGGCCTGATCCCTGCCTGGATTGGCACCCGCGTTGACAGTGGCGACTCGCTGCGCGGCGTCGGGCGCAGCGGCACCGACAGCCGCGCGTCGCGTGGCATCACCCGGGCATTGCTGGTCAGCGAAATCGCGCTCGCCTGCACCCTGCTCACCGCCGCAACGCTGCTGGTCCGGTCATTCGCAAACCTGTCCGGCGTCGAGCGGGGGGTGGACAGCAGCCGCGTCGTCACCGCGACGATGACGCTGCCCCCCAGCGCGTTTCCAGAAACAGCCTCGCGCGCCGCCATCGCCGCGTCACTCGATCAGCGGATGCGCGACTTGCCTGGCGTGCGCCAGGTGGCGTGGTCCTTCGGATTGCCGCCATCGGGCGGAGGCTTCGCGACGCGGGAGTGGCTGGCGGACCAGGGCGGCTCACCCGGCGTGACCATGACGGTGAACACCTACAACGTCACGGCCGATTTCTTCCCGATCTACGGGATCCCCATCATCATGGGTCGCGGCTTCCAGCCGTCTGACCAGGCGAACCAGGTCATCGCCGGCGAGCGATTCGCCCGCGCGCTCTGGGGCGCAGGCAACCCTGTGGGCCGCACCTTTACGTACGCCCGGAATGTGAACTCCCCCACTGCGCCGCCCCCAACGGTGTACGAGGTGATTGGCGTCGCGCGGGAACAGACGTTGCCGACGCTCGAGGCCCGGCTCGATCGCCCGGAGTTCTATTTGCCGTTCGGGAACATCGGCGGCTACGCCATGATGAGCATCGGCTGTGATCTGTCGTGCCCTGACAGTGCGGTCGTGCGCCAACGGCTCAGCACGTCCCACCCGGCCATTCGGGTCAACGACGTGCGCACGCTCGACAGCGCTTTCGCCGAACACCTGACCCGGCCGCGCGCGGCGGCGGTGCTCGCTTTCGCCTTCGCCGCGATCGCCGTCATCGCCGCTGCGGGCGGCCTGTTCAGCGTCTTGAGCTATGCCGTCGGACGGCGGCGGCGGGAGTTTGGGATTCGGGCGGCCATCGGCGCATCCCCGCGGCAGCTCGGACAGGTGGTGCTGCGCGAGGGCTTGCTGATTACATTTGCCGGCATCTCGATCGGAGGCATCGGCTCGGTAGCCCTTGGGCGTGCCTTATCGTCGCTACAGTACGGCATGGCGGCGACCGATCCCGTCAGCCTGGCACTGGTCGTCACAATCCTCGTGCTGACAGCTGTCGCCGCTGGATGGCGGCCGGCGCGCCAGGCGATTCGCACCGATCCGGTCGTGCTGGTGCGCGAGGAGTAGGTCACGCCCACCGCTCACCGGTGCCGTCAGTCCGCGTCTGACGGCCTCAGCGACCATCTCCTCGAGCACTGTGTCCTTCTGTCAAGGACGCATTCTCCGACATCAGCACTTCATGTCGGACCACACTCGCTAAACCGATGTGTCGATTGACATGTGAGTCGCAGGCGCACACGCTATTCGCATGTCGCGAAGGGTCCAGATTCGGAAACTCGAACGTCTGGCGGTTCGGCCAACGCGCGCCGAGATACTGGCCAGAATCCATGGCCGACAGCGCGTGACCTTGAAGACGTCGGCTGCGGTGGTCATCCGGGAACAGCGCGGGGCACCGTGATCGACGTCGACGCGTTGGGTCATCCGTTGGCACCCGCCGCGAGCGAATCGTGCGCAATCTGTCCGCTACACCGACGTGTCTTCCCACCCGCGCACTGAGTACAGCAGCGGCTTGGTCCAGATGCTTTCCAGGCCTTCGAGAATGTCGGAGGCCCAGTTGAAGACGTTGCGGCCGGCGACGATCTTGCGCATGGTGTGCATGCGGCGCGCCTGTTCGTCGGGCGCCATCTCGATGGCCTGTTGCAGCGCGGCGGCGAACGCGGTGACGTCGTACGGATTGATGATCACCGCGTCTTCGAGTTCCTGCGCCGCGCCCGCCAGCGCGCTCAATACCAGCACGCCCTGCTCGTCGTCTCGCGCCGCGACGAATTCCTTCGCGACCAGGTTCATGCCGTCGTGCAGCGAGCTGACGATGCAGAAGTGCGCGAGGCGGTAGAGCGCCACCAGGCTGAAGGCGCCGAGCGGCGTGGTGTAGTACGTCACCACCGGCGGGCGGCCGGGCATGGCATACCGGGCATTGAGCTCGGCGATCCGCTCGCCGATCTCGGTTTCGATCGCCGCGTAGCTGTCGAGATCCGAGCGTGACGGCACGCCGATCTGCACGAACGTGACGCGGCCGCGCAAGTCGGGCCGCTGGGCCATCAACGCGTCGATCGCGCTCAACCGCTCGGGAATGCCCTTCGTGTAGTCGAGCCGGTCCACGCCAAGGCCGATGATCTCGGCGCGCAAGCCGAGTAGTTCGATCAGTCGCTCCTGCTCTTTCGCCAGCGCAGCGTCGGCCGCGAAGCCCTGGATGCGGTCGTAGTCCACGCCGATCGGCACCGACACCACCGTCGTGGTGCGCCCGTTCAGCCGCACGCGCGACGATTCGAGCTCCACTTCGGCGTCGAGCTCTTCCTCGGCAGCCAGCAGGAAATTGCGGCGGTCGCGCTCGACCTGGAACGCCAGCAGATCGTTGGCCAGCAGCCCCGCCACCAGCTCGCGCCGCCAGGGGCAAATCCGCAGCCGATCCGGATACGGCCACGGGATGTGCCAGAACAGCGCCGTCCGGGTCTCGGGCCGCAACTGCCGCAACGCCGGCGCGACCAGTGCCAGGTGATAGTCCTGGATGAACACCGGCGATTCCGTGGCCCCGAGTTCCGAATCGATCGCCTTGGCAAACCGCGTGTTGATGTCCTGGTAGGCCTCCCAGTCCTCGCTGCGGAACTTCGGCCGCACGTCCACGACGTGGCAGAGCGGCCACAGGCCTTCGTTCGCGAACCCGCCGTAATACTGCGAGAACGTCGGCTCCTCGAGCCACAAGCGGCGCAGCGTGTACGAGGGATTCTCCGGCGGGACCGCGACCTTGTCGGACGCGTCCACGACCTGCCGATCGGCCGAGCCCCCGCCATGGGCAATCCACACGCCGCCGCGCTCGCGCATCAACGCGTCAAGGGCCACCGCCACGCCGCCGGTCGCGGCGCTGACCGTCACGCTGCCGTCGGCCGCCTGGTTGTGGATGTACGGCTCGCGATTCGAGACCACCACCAGGGGCCGCGGCGAGTGGGCGTCGAGTTCGCCGGCCTTGGTCAGGCCGCGCCGGAACAGCAGCGGCCCGATCAGCTCGTGGATGGCGATCGAACCGACCAGCAGCAACTGCAGTTGATGGCCCCAGCCCGGGAACTCGGCGGCAATCACCGCCGCGAAGCCCAGCGTGATGCCCGCCTGCGACACCAACCCGGTCCAGGCGTACTTGCGGATGGGGTCTGGCAAACCCGAGACCTTCGCGCCGACGTTGGCGCCGATGCGGATAAAGCCGATTCGCACCACCGACAGCGCGACCGCCGCCAGGCCGATCGCCGAGAGCGCGTCGAGGCGCAGCGAGGCGCCGACCGCGACAAAGAACACCACCAGCACCGGCGGCGCGCCGCGGCGCACTGCCGCGCGCAACGTGTCGCCCTGCGCCACCGCCAGGTTCTCGATCACGATGCCGGCGGCCACCGCCGCCAGCAGCGGCTGCAGTTGCTGGGTCGTGCCCACCTGGCTGAGCAGGGCGCAGACCGCCAGCAGCACCAGCGTGATCTCGCGGCCGATGTAGCGCAGGTACAGCGCAAACATGACGCCGACCAGGACACCGAATGCGACCGCACCGCCAATCTCCCAGGCGAGCCGCGCCAGCATCTCGGCCCCTTGCCAGCCGCCGCCGTCAAAGACGACGCGCGCCACCTGCATGGAGACGGCGAACACGACCAGCAGCACCAGGTCGGCGAGCACGACCATGGCCAGCACCGTGTCGCTGAGGCGGCCGCGCGCGCCCGAATCGGCCACGACCGCGGCCGTCATCGTCGGCGAGAACGACACCACGATCACGGTCATCAGGGCGAGCATGGCCAGCAGCTCGACGCCCGAGGCATAGGGCGCGACCGGCAGCCACCGCCACACCAGCCAGCCGACCACCGCCAGGCCGGCCATGGCCACGGCCAGCGTCGTCAGCGTCATTCGCACGATCGCGCCAATGCGCGAGCCGAGCCGCTCGACGCTCAACGTCAGGCCGGCAATGAGCGCGATCAACGTCGTGGCGATGCCCGTGAACACCTGCAGTTGCGCGGCCATCGGCGCCGTGATCAGGTTGCTGACGTAGGGCCCGACGATCACGCCGAACAGCAGGTAGCCGGTCAGCCGGGGCAGCTGGAACCGGCGCAACGCCTCGCCGGTGATGAGCGCGCCCATCAGGGCAAAGCCAAGGGCCAGCGGGGTCGCCGCGGCCACAGACGTGCGCTCGCCGCCCAGTTCGCGCACCGCGACCATCGCCGCGATCGCCAGCGCCAGCGCCAAGAGCGGCTTCACGCGCGCCCCCGCGTGCGCATGGCCACAGCCACCAGTTCCGAGCCGATGGTGCCCACGACCACCGCCGCCAGCGCCACCGAGGCATCGGCGCCAATCACGCTGACCGCGTTCAACGCGAAGGCCACGCCGAACACGCCCGGCGGCAGCAGTTGCACACCGAGATCGGCGGGCGCGTTGGCGCCGGCGACCCGCCGGGCCAGCGCGCTGCCGGCCAGTTGTGCGATGACCCGGATCAGCAGGTAGCCGGCGCCAAGGACCCAGGCGCCCGGCGACAGCTCGGCGCGCGCGCCGGCAAGCAGCAGCACCAGCACCAGCAGCGGATGCTGCACAAACAGTACATCGCGGCGAATGGTCTCGCGCGGTTGCCGGCCGGCCATGCGCCAGAACACGCCGGCGACGAGGCCGCCAAACAGCGCCGACAACGACAACGCGTCAGCGACGCCGCCCACCAGCAGCAGCGCCGACACCGCGAACACGCGCTCCTCGGTCTCGGTCGATGCCTTGCTCAGCAGCAGCCACGCAGCGGCGGCCAGCATCACGGTGACGCCCGACGACAGCGTAACCAGCAAGAGGGTTTCGGGAGTGGTGCCCACGCGGATCCAGGCGAGGGCCACCCCGCCGATCGCGATCGGGAGCAGCACGCCGAATTCCTGGATGCGGGCGGCCGGCGGGCGCGGCTCCAGCGGATCGCCCGAGGGCAGCGTCAACGACGTCGCCGCGCAAATGCCCGCCACCACCACGATGGTCCAGAACGCGCGCGGCTCGAGCGGCCACGCCAGCAGCGAGAGCGCGGCGATCCCGCCCGACACGAGCAGCATGGTGACCAGCGAATGCAGCCCTGCCGCGGCCAGCAGCCGGCGTTCGCCGGGGCGATGGTCGCCCAGGCCGAGGCCAACCAGGACGCCGAGCGCCGCAAGCGCGACCGGCACCACCGGATCGAGCAGCGGCATGGACGGCGACAGCATGCTGATCCCGCGGGGACCAAGCCCGATGCCGAGCAGCAGCAGGACCGCGACCGGCGCGGACTTGCCCGACCACCCCAGGATCTGGCGCCAGCCTTGCGGCGGCGGGCTGCCGGGCTCTTCGTGCAGGTCCGGCTGGTCGTCCTCGGGATAGTCGCGGAGGCCGAGCAAGTCGAACGAATCGCCGCCGGATCGGTAGCTCATCGCGCGAGGGCCGCCACGAAATGCGCGTCGCCGCGCGTCACGGCAATCAGCACGCGCTGGCCTTCGGTGGTGAGGTTGAAGGCGCGCACCACCGCGGCGGGCGATGGGGCCTGGACGTTGGCGATCAGGGTGATCACGTCGCCCACCGCCAGCCCGGCGCGGTCGGCCACCGACCCGCGATCGACTCGCACCACTTCCGCGCCGCCCCTGGGCGACGCCCGAAGCGCGAGGCCGAGGAGAGGACTCACCGGCGTTGGCGAGGGCGCCGCTGCGACCAGCGCGACCTCCTGCAGTTCGCCACCACGCCGGACGCGAAGACCGAGCGTCTCGCCCGCCGACAGGCGGGCCACCCGCACGCGCCAATGCCGAAGGGTCGGCAACGGGACGCCGCCGACCGACTCGATCACGTCGCCGACGCGCAGTTGGCCTTCGCCCGGGCCGGCGGCGTCAACCGCCGTCACCACGACGCCGCCGCTTGCCTTGGTCAACGCGGCAATCGGTGGCGTCAGCGCCTGCACCTCGACACCGACAATCCCGCCGGCGCCAGGCGGCGCCGAGAGCAACCGCTCCGCCTCGGCGAGTACCAGCGCGATCGGCACGATCATCGCCTCGCCGTCGAGGGCCACGACCAGGCCTGCCAGTTCCGCGTCGGTGGTAAACAACCACGAGCCCGGCACGAGTGGAGTGCCCGTCGGCGCCGTCCACAACGGCTCCGCCCAGAGCGGCGTCTCGATCGTGGTTAGGGACCCGACGAACACCGGGTACAGCGAGACGCCGGCGGCGTTCGTGCGAGTGGCAAAGAAATAGCGCGGCTGCGGAAGACGTCGCGGCGTCCACGGCAACGGCAGCGACATGCTCGCCGCGGCCATCGAGCTGGCGATGGCCAGGCCCGACGCGGAATCGTGCGCCATCACGGTCGCGTCCTTGCGCGGCCCCGCTGGGGCGGCCGGCGCCAGGTGCGACACGACGAAGTCGTCTCGGAGCTTGATCGCGACGCTTCGCGGCGCCGGGACCGGCGCGTCGAGGACGAGCAGCGACGGCTGCACCCGCGACTGGATCTGCGCGAGCTGCCCGGCGAGATCGTCGTAGCGCGGCGGGCTCGCCAATTGACTGAACACCGCCGGGATCGGATTTGGCGCGTCGGGCAGGCCCTGGAACCTGACCCGCGCCAGCAACCACAGCACGGCGATCGCGACCGCGGCTGCCGTCAGCAGTAATCGGGTCTCGCGCGATACCTTGGGCCGATACGGACGTGCTGGCTGCATGTTGTGGCGCTATCTCGTCAATTGGACGAGGCAACCTCAATTGTATGCGCGGCGCTTCCTCGACCCGCAGACGGCCAGCGGTCACCACGCATGAGGTAGAGTCAGTCGCGGACTAAAATGGGATACGTCATGTGGCGCTGCCTGCTTGGGGTTGGCCTCCTCCTCCTGCCCGCACCGTTGGCCGGTGCGGTCTCACCGGCCGGCGCTGATCAAGGCGAGGTGGTCGAGGCGGGCCGCGAGGTTTACCTGCGGACCTGCGCCTCGTGCCACGGCGCGGCCGCCACGGGCTACGGGCCGGCGGCGACCACACTGCGGCAGCGGCCAACGGACCTTCCGGGCTGTCGGATCGAACCCGCCCCTTCCGTCGCGACAGTGTTCGTGCCGTCATCACCGGCTCCCTTCGCCTGAAGCCGACACAGGGGAACGACGAGATGCCGCACTGGCGGGGTTCGCTCGACGGCCCGACGGTTGGTGGCCGCGTGACCGAACTGGACGCACTGTTGGCGTACCTCGAGACGATCCAGCGCGAGCCATACGGCGTGGACGCGGGAATCTCGGTCGCAGCGCGGGCGCGCGCCGGGGCGCCGTTGTTCGCCACGTACTGCGCCGGCTGCCACGGTCCAGATGGTCGCGGCGTGTCAGCGCCCGGCTCGGCCCCGCCCAGCCCTCTACCCGATCTCACGACGGTGGCGTCGCGCCACGGCGGCAACCTCGACGTCGGCCGGCTCTACGAGTGGATCGCGCGCGGCCGCCACGAGGGCGGCATGCCGGCGTGGGACAGCGCCTTTCGCAAGGCGGGATGGCCCGCCGTCATGACCACGGCGAACATCGAGGCCCTCGCCCGCTACGTGGAATCAATCCAGCGGCAATAGCTCAGGCGGACGCAAAGCCAGCACGGCTCTTGCATCGGCATCATCATGCCGAATCCACAACCGACCGGGTTGCTCGCGCAAGTCCCCGATCAACCGAATGACCTGCCCACGCCCGATCCGGGCGAGCGAACACCGGACACCGACGAGGTACCGGCGACGCCCCCGACTGAGCCGGAGCCTGTGCCGATCGAGGATCCGCGTCCCGACACACAGCCACCGGGGCCGTATGTGGTGTGACCGCTGATCCGGATCAGGATGAGAAATTCCCAAAAGGAGTAGCCATGGTTCGCAGTGTCAGGAATCTGCAGAAGCTCGAGATCGCCGCCACCGACGGCCCCATCGGCTCGGTCGCCGACGTTCTCTTCGACGATGACCGATGGGTCGTCCGCTACCTCGTCGTTGATACCGGCAGCTGGCTGCCTGGTCGCCGCGTGCTGATCTCGCCGAACTCGGTCGTGCAGACCGAGTGGGACGCGCAGCGGCTGGTGCTGGCGATCTCACGCGACCAGGTCCAGCACAGTCCCCATGTTGACACCCACAAGCCGGTGTCGCGCCAGCATGAGGTGGACCACCTGAACTACTACGGCTACCCCCACTACTGGGTCAGTCCGGAGGTGTGGGCGCCGGTCACCCTCCCGGACGCAACCCCGAACAACGCCGGGACGCCCGATGACCCGCACCTGCGCAGCGCCGCCGAAGTGTTTGGGTATGCGATCCGCGCCACTGACGGCGAGCTCGGCCATGTCGATGACCTGCTGCTCGAGGACGTGAGCTGGGCAGTTCGCTATCTCGTCGTCGATACCAGCAACTGGTGGTTTGGCCGGCACGTGCTGATGGCGCCCGAATGGATCTCGGACATCAACTGGCCCGAGCGCCATGTTGCGGTGGACCTGACGCGCGAGGCGGTCAAGGACTCCCCGCCGTACGATCGCGCCAGGCATACCGACCGGCAGTGGGAAGCGGCCTACTACGAACGGCTGGGGCGGCCCGGGTACTGGCTGACGCCGAACCAGGTGCGCAGGATCAAGCGCGCCCAGGAGCACCTGCGACCGCCGACGCGTTGAAGGCCATCAAACGGCCCGTCCGCACATGACGGACCACCACCGCCTCGATGGAGTGCACGCCGTCCACACACACCACCTCGGCGCCGGTGAGAACCGTGAGCTGGCGCGGGGCCACCATTCCCGCGCGGCGGATCGCCTGGCGAAGCCGCCGCGCGAGCCCCAGCCGTTCTAGTCGAATCACCACCAGCACCCGCAGGCCTCGGCGGATCGCATCGAGCGTCGCGGCCATGGCCGCCGCGTTCCCGCCGACGATGACGATGTCCACCGACCGCGTCATCGCGCCGGGCCTGCCAGGGTGACGCCATTCACGATGGTCGGCCCGGTCAGTGCGTGAAGAAACGCCTCCAGTTGCTTGAGTTCCCGGGCCTTCAGGCGCAGTGGCTGAAGCTCGGAGTGCCCCGCCGGTGCCGCCGGCGCGCGATTGTAGTGGTCGAGCACCTGCTCGAGCGTCGCGAACTGGCCCGCGTTCATGTAGGGCGCACGCCCGGCGACGTTGCGCAGCGACGGTACCTTGTACGCGCGCTGCTGACCATGATCGTTGGTGATCAGGACGTCGAGTTCCACACAGCTCTCCTTCGCATCGCTCCAGCGGCTGCGGCAGTTGAACTCGTCGTTCAGCACCGCGGTGGCGCCGGCGAAGCGGCCGGCGTCCGCCGGCACGCCGGCGCGCCGGGGGACGCCGGTGTTGTGGAACTCGTTGTTCGTCAGCAGCGGTCCGTTATGGCACTGGGTGCAGTTTCCCTTGCCCATGAACAGCTTGAGTCCGGCGACCTCGTCGTCCGTCAGGATGCCGTCCGCCGGCAGGCGATTCCCGATCGCTTCGACATAGCGATCGAACCGCGAGGGCCCGAACTCGATTCGCCGTTCATACGCCGCGATGGCCTTGCCGATGTTGACGAACACCCCGGTGACGGCGTCTGGCCCTGAAGCAAAGTCTGGCAGCGGGCCGAACAGGTCTTCGTACTCAGCGCGGTAGTGCTCGGCGACCACGCGCGCGTACTGGGCGCGCGTGCCGCCGTGTTCGACCGGGCTCTCGAGTGGCCCAAGGGCTTGCGCCCACAGGCTGTCCTTGCGTCCATCCCAGAACAGGAACGGCGCACGCGAGGTCGCGGCGATCGGCATCGTCCGCCGGTCGGTCACGCCAACGCCTCGCGCCAGGGCAATACCATCCTGGAAGTCGCGATGTGGTTGATGGCAGGTGCCACACGCCACCTTGCCGTCGGCGCTGAGGCGCGTGTCGAAGAACAGGCGCTCGCCGAGCCGGGCCGCGCGCGGGTCGTCCGCGACCCGGTTGGTCGGATCGGCCGGGACCGGCTCGAGCGCGCCGAGCGAGAGGGAGCGCAGCTCGTCGAGCTGCGCCGGGGCCCACCCGTCAGCACCCGACGAGGTGGCGGCCACCGTGACGCCGAGCAGCATGAGCGCGCTCAGCACGATGAAGCGATTGGCAGCGTTCCCCATCACAGGCTCAAGTTGAACGTGACGGTGTCAGCGCCGCGCTCGGAGGTGATGGTGACCTTGAACTCCCACCAGCCGCCCATGTTGAAGCGCACGCCCTCGACCTCGTAGGCGCCCTCGCCGAGGACGCGGGTCATGCGCGGCCGCGTCGGCAGGCCATGGCCGTGCTCGGGCATGCCGCCGTCAATGGCCAGGGTGGCGCCGTCCACGGCCCGGCCGTCGGCGTCCACGATGCCGACGCGAACGGTCTGCAGCCGGCGCGTGCGCAGCTGGGTCTCGGTCTCGAGTGTGGCGATGTAGAGGCGGTTGGCCGAGGCGCGCGGTCCAAGGCCGAACTCGGTCGCGGCGGGACGCTTGGCCCCCGTCCCGTGGAGCAGCCTCATGGCCGATCCGCACGCCGTGAGACTGACCAGGGCGGCCATAATCACCACGACTGAGGTGATTCGCCGTGCGCGAGACCGGTCGTCACGCCGCAGGGTCTTCATCAGGTGCGTCAGCTGCGGGTTGTCCGAACTAAGCTGTAGGGTCGTCATCAGAGGCTCCAGTTGTGCGTGGCTGGCGGGTATCGCCGGCAACGGTCCTGAAGATAGCGACCACGACCCGTTGACCGATTGAACCAGGAGACCGAAGTTCTTGAATAAACCTGCTGCCGGCGGGACTGATCGCGAGACCCGGTGGGCGGAGACGCCGCACTGGTACCTGTGGGATGGCGGCTACCTCCTGGTCGGCCGCGGCGAGGGCGTGGTTCCGCCGCACGCCCACCATGCCATCCAGGTCGGCATCGCCATTGACGGCGAGGTGGAGCTCCAGGGCGAGCGCGGCGAGTGGCGCCGCGGGAGCGGGTTCATCGTCCGGGCCGACGCCGTTCACTCGTACAAGCCGTGCGGAGCGCTCGGCGCAATGATCTTTGTCGATCCGGAGTCAGCCGAGGGCGCGTGGCTCAGTAGTTCGTTGCGAGACGACATTACGCCGGTGCCCGAGGCGCGTCGCGTGGTCTGCGTCCGGGAACTCAAGCGGCATCTCGACCAGCCGTTCGAGAGCCTGGGCATTCCCGAGCTGATCAGGCACTGCGTGCAGGCGCTTTGTCCGGGTGTGCCGCCGAGCCGCCGGCTGGATGAGCGGGTCACCCGGGTGCTGGCATCCATCCGCGGCTCAGACGAGCTGCGGATCTCGATCGAGGAGGCCGCGGCCATGGCGTTTCTCTCGCCCAGCCGCTTCGCGCACCTGTTCAAGCAGCAGGTGGGTTTGCCGTTCAGGCGCTACATGCTGTGGCGCAAGTTGACCCGCGCCATGCTGGTCATTGGCCGCGGACAGACCATCTCCACCGCCGCCCACGAGGCGGACTTCTCGGACGCGGCCCACCTTACGCGGACCTTTTATCAGATGGTCGGCCTGGCGCCGTCGCTGCTGATGCGCGGCCGGTTCTTCGAGATCGCCCCGCCCTTCGAAATCCCTGAGAATAGCTGACTGCCTTAAGCCCGGCGCTTCGGCAGCCCCTCGGCACAGACTTCATGACAGCGTGCGCGAAGCCATTGATGCACCGGGTCAGCCTGCATGCGCGGATGCCATAGCAGCGAAACCGTGAACGGCGGCATGGCGAACGGCAGGGCGAACGTCCACATGCCCGAGCGCAGGTTGCCGGTGTGCCGCTCGGGGACGGTCGCGATCAGATCGGTGTCGCGCGCGAGCGCCAGGGCGGTCCCGAACCCGCTGACCGTGGTGGCGATCCGCCGTTCAATGCCCAGCGGCTCCAGGACCTCGTCAACCCGGGTCTGACCAAAGCCGCTGCGCGCGATCAGGATGTGTTCACCGGCCGCATACCGCGAGGCCGTGACCTTGCCCTTCGACAGGGCATGACCCTTGCGCACGACCCCGACATAGCGATCGCGGAATAGCGGGGATTCGCGGAGTTCCGGGCTGGTGTCTTGATCAACGACGGCGGTCTCGAGGTCGACCGTCCCCTCACGAAGCGCCGCGCTGTCTCGCGTCAGTTTCGCCACGAACTGGAGCTGGACACCGGGCGCCTCCCGGGCGAGCCCCGCCAGCAGGCGCGCCCCGAAATTCTCGACAAACCCCTCCCGCGACCGGATCGTGAAGGTCCGCGCGACGATCTTGAGGTCCGGCGCCGCGGCCGGTCGCAGCAGCCCTTCGGCCTCCTGGACGACCGCCGCGGTGCGTGCCTTCAGTTCCATGGCCCGCGGCGTCGGCACCAGCCCACGACCCGCCCTGACCAGCAACGGATCGCCGGTCGCCTCTCGGACGCGCGCCAGCGCGCGGCTCATCGCCGACGGACTCAGCTGCAGGCGCTCGGCGGCGCGGACGACGCTGCCTTCGCTCAGGACCACGTTCAGGATCACCAGCAAGTTGAGGTCGGGCGTGGACATCCGGGAACCATGACACGGCTCTGTCATGGCGTCAAACGCACGAATACAATGCAAATGCTGCGTCTTCCGCCATGGACCAACGGCGGCTACTGTGACGGCATGTCGCTGCCCTTTGCCTTCGGTCACCCGGCCGCTGCCAGCCAACGAACCACCAGTTGGCCTCTCGCGGCGCTGTCCCTGGTGATGTTGATGCCGTCGCTCGATACCAGCATCGCCAACGCCGGCCTGCCGGCGCTGGCGCAGGCGCTCGGCGCGTCATTCCAGCAAGCGCAATGGATCGTGCTCTCTTACTTGCTGGCGATCACGACGGTGATTGTCTCCGCCGGACGGCTGGGCGACATGATTGGCCGCCGCTCGCTGTTGCTCGCCGCCATCGTGGGGTTCACGCTGGCCTCGCTGCTGTGCGGCCTGGCGACCTCGCTGTGGATGCTGCTCGCCGCCCGGGCGACCCAGGGCATTGCCGCGGCCGCCATGATGGCCATGGCCATCGCGCTGGTGGGCGACGCCGTTCCCGCCGCGAACACGGGCCGGGCGATGGGACTGCTGGGATCGATGTCGGCGATCGGCACTGGCCTGGGGCCGTCTCTCGGCGGCATCCTGATCGCCACGTTCGGATGGCGGTCGATCTTCCTGGTCAACCTGCCCGCCGGCATCATCGCCTTTGAGCTGGTGCGCCGGCAGGTGGCCGGCGACGGGCAGAGCCGGCCGGCCCGCGGCCAGCGCTTCGATCTCGCCGGGACGGTGCTGCTCGCTATCACGCTCGGCGCCTATGCGCTGTCGGCCACGCTGGCTTCGACCATGGTCGGCGGCCTCACCACGGCCCTGCTGCTGATGTCGCTGCTGGCAGGGGGCGCCTTCTACGTCGTCGAAGCGCGAACGGACTCCCCCCTGATTCGACTCTCGACCCTCCGCAACCGGGTTGTCAGGAGCGGCCTGGTGATGACCGCGCTCGTCTCGACGGTGATGATGACCACGCTCGTCGTCGGCCCCTTCTACCTGTCCCGTGTCTTCGGCCTGGATCCGCTGACGGCCGGCTTCGCGCTTTCAGCCGGGCCGGTCGTCTCGGCCCTGACGGGCGTGCCGGCGGGCCGGCTGGTGGACCGGTTCGGCGCGCACCACATGGCGGTGCTCGGCCTGATCGGGATTGCCGTGGGCGCGATCGGCCTGGTCACGCTGCCCTCAACGCTCGGCCTCGTCGGCTACCTGGGCCCGATCGCGCTGATGACCTCCAGTTACGCCACCTTTCAGGCCGCCAACAACACCGCCATCATGTCCGGCATGGCCGGCGATCATCGCGGGGTGGTCGCGGGCTTGCTCAGCCTGTCGCGCAATCTCGGATTGATTACCGGCGCTGCCGTCATGGGCGCCGTGTTTGCGGCCAACCTTGCCGCGAATGACCCGATGACGGCGGCACCCGCGGCTGTCGCGGCGGCGATGCGGGTCACCTTCGCGATTGCCGCGGCCGTCATCGGTGTCGCCCTCGTTGCGGCTTATGAAGCGTGATTACGGCTTCAGGCACGTGATCGATAGCGCCAACGACCACGCCTTCAAGCAGTTCCGTCTCTCCCGTTTCGGCCTGGTCGTGGCCCTGGTGAGCCTGGGCTTCGTCGTCCTCACCTTCCTGCTGTCGCTCTGGCTCGACCGCGCCCGACGCGGTGGATGCGCGGACCGACATCTACGCGCTTGGTGCCGTCGGATGGCGGCGTGACTACACTTTAGGGTTCGAATTCTTCGCCTTCCAGAACTCGAGAACGACCCCCAGCACCACGAGCACAATCCCGGCGCCGCCGATATAGGGCACCGTCCATTCGATCCGCCGAGTCAGTTCGGCACCCAGCCAGAGGGACGCGGCCGCAACGATCAGCACAATACCCAGGTACATCGATCGGTTCTCAGGCATGCCATCCTCCTTGACGTGTCGACGGGGCCGTCACGTGCGTGGTCTTCCGGGTCGGGCCAGGACGATCGCCAAGATAGCCGCACCCATGATCGCGCTGGCCACCGACCCGGCGAGAGTGCCGACCTTGCCGGCCGACTCCAGCGCGGCGAACTCGCCGACCGGAAACGAGAGCGTATTGAGGAACAGGGCCATGGTGAAGCCAATGCCCGCGAGGCAAGCGCCGCCCGCCAGCATGCCCCAGGTCACCCCCTCGGGCAGGTCGGTCACGCGCAGGCGAATCGCGACCGCGCAGAGCAGGAGAATGCCGACCGGTTTCCCGACAGCCAGCGCGACGGCGACCGCGACCGCGACCGGCTCACCCAGGCTCGACGGGGTGAGCGTGACGCCGGCGTTCGCGAGGGCAAACACCGGCATGATCACAAACGCCACCCAGGGATGCAGGCCGTGTTCGAGACGGTGCAGGGGCGAGACCGACTCGTGCGCCGCGAACCGCGCCGTTCCGGCGACCGCGGGATCCGCGTGTGGCGCTTCCCCGCTTCCGGTTGCGCGTTGCCAGCTCGCCTGCAAGACGTCCGCAAGCGTCTGCGCACCGATCCAGGCTGTTGACGGTGTCAGCAGGCCGAGCAGCACCCCCGCGACCGTGGGGTGAACGCCCGACTGCAGGAACGCGAGCCAGATGAACGCGCCGACTGCCACGTAGACACCCACCGCGCGGACGCCGATGCGCTGGAACGCCACGATGATGGCAAACGCGAGTGCCGCCGCGCCAAGCCAGCTCCAGGCGATCGTCTCGGTAAACACGAAGGCGATGATCAGCACGGCCACCAGGTCATCGACGATGGCCAGCGACAACAACAGGATCTTCAAGCCGAGCGGCACCCGCTGTCCGAACAGCGCGAGAAAGCCGACGACGAACGCGATGTCGGTGGCCATCGGGATCGCCCATCCCCGCTGCCCCGGTTCACCCCACTGCAGCGCGAGGTAGATGCCGGCCGGCAGCATGACGCCGCCCAGGGCGGCAAAGACCGGCAGCAGCGCCTTGCGGGGATCACGCAGTTCTCCGTGCACCAGTTCGCGTTTCAACTCCAGCCCGACGACGAAGAAGAACAGGGTCATCAGGCCGTCGTTGACGATCAGGTGCCCGACGTCCCCGGACACCGTGAACGATCCGAGCCCCAGCGACACCGGTGTCTTCCACAGGCCGGCAAACCACCCCGCCAGCGGGGAGTTGGCCAGCGTGAGGGCCACGGCGGTACAGAGCAGCAGCACGATGCCGCTCGCCGACTGAATGTGCATGAACCGCGTGAGCGGCGCCAGCCAGCGATCGACGGAGGCCTCAGGAAGGGAGAGCGATGGGTCCGATGGCGAAGCGTTCAGAGCGATCCTCCTGGTCTCGCGACCATGAGGATGGCGGCCCGACCATCCATGTCCTGCGGCGAACGACGCCGCACCCCGGTGAATGTGGCGTTTAGTATAAAGCAGGAGCGACCAAGCCGGTGCACACCGTCATCGGCGCAGAGGCTGCCCCAGTTATGATTTCAGGCGTGTTCCTGGCACGGACAACACCCTGGTTGCAGGCCGTGTGGCAGTCGATGTCGGTCGTCGGCCTGTCGCTCGGCACCTTGTTCCTCGCGTACTCGTTGACGCCGAGCCTGCTCCCCAGGCCTGTGGTGTTCCAGGGCGTGGTCTCGGGCCTGTCGCTCGCGGCCGGTTACGCACTCGGCGTGTGCGGGGTTGGGCTCTGGTCGTATCTCGAGCTGCCCCTGCTGGATCCGCGACGCCATCGCCGGTTGACGCAAGCCGCGACCGCAGTCAGCGTGACCATCGCGATCGTGTTCCTCTGGCAGGCATCCGAGTGGCAGAACTCCGTCCGTCGCCTGATGTTGCTTCCCGACGAGGACGGTGTTCGGCCGTTGAGCGTCGCGGCGATCGTGGGTCTCGTGTTCGGCGCGCTCGCCGGCGTCGCGTGGGCTTTCAAACGCACCTTCACGTATCTCTCGGTCCGGCTGCGGCACGTGTTCCCCAGGCGCGTCGCGAACGTGCTGGGCGCAGTCGCCGCCGTGGCCGTCTTCTGGGTCGTGGCCGAGGGCGTGTTCTTCAGGACCGCGCTCGGACTGGCCGACAGCATCTCGCAGCAGGTGGACGGGGCGATTCCGCCTGAGGCGGCGCCGCCCGCGGAGGCGGCACGCACTGGCAGCACCGCGTCCCTCATTGCCTGGGAAGACCTGGGACACCAGGGTCGAGCGTTCGTATCGTCGGGACCAACGGCGGACCAGCTGCACGCGTTCTTCGGAGAACCGACGCTCACGCCGCTGCGGGTGTACGTGGGCCTGAATGCGGCCGACACGCCGGAGGCGCGCGCGCAACTGGCCCTCCGCGAACTCCAGCGTGTCGGAGGCTTCAAGCGATCGGTCCTGCTCCTGGTCACACCGACCGGCACCGGGTGGGTAGACCCGGCGGCGCTGACGCCGGTCGAGTATCTCCACCGGGGTAACATCGCGAGTGTCGCGATGCAGTACTCGTACTTGCCGAGTGTGCTGGCCCTGCCGACCGACGGCGCATACGGCGCCGAAAGCGCGCGCGCGCTGTTTCGAGCGGTCTACGGACACTGGACGCAGCTGCCCAGGGAAACACGACCCAAGCTGTATCTCTACGGCGTCAGCCTGGGCGCGCTCAACGCCGAGCGGTCGTTCGATGCCTACGACATCGTCGCCGACCCTTTTCAGGGGGCTCTGCTGACGGGCCTTCCGTTCCGAAGCGCGCTCTGGCAGACCATCGTCGATGGCCGCACCCCCGGTTCTCCCGCGTGGCTGCCACGCTATCGGGAGGGATCGGTGATCCGATTCATGAACCAGGACGGCGGCCTCGAGCGGGGTGACGCCGAGTGGGGACCGTTCCGCATCGCGGTGCTGCAATACGCCAGTGACCCCATGACGTTCTTCAGCACCTCGACCCTGTACCGCCGCCCGGCGTGGTTGGCGGAGCCAAGGGCCCGGGATGTGTCGTCCGCGCTGCGATGGTACCCGGTGGTGACGACGCTGCAGCTGGCGGCCGACATGGCCGTCGCGAATACCGCGCCGGCCGGCTTCGGCCACAACTTTGCCGGGGTGCACTACGCGAGCGCCTGGCTCGCCCTGATGGAGCCGGCGGGCTGGAGCCCGCCAGACATCGAGCGCCTGAATGACCTGTTGAGTAGCCGCGACCTCGACACGGCCCGCTAGCGTGATGGCCGGTTCTGAGAAGCCGGTTCGCCCGGTGCGGTCGTAATCCCCTCGCCGTGTGCCGCCTGGTCAGCGGCCCGGCGCTCGTCGAGCACGGTGCCTTCCCACAGCGGCACCTCGGCGAGGTACGACGCGCGAGCGATCACATGCGCCGACACGGAATTGGTGAGGAAGATGAACGCGCCAATGCTGGCGGCGCGGATCAGCGACGCCAGGTCGCCCAACTGCAGCGCCGCGCCAATCAGCAGGCAGCCCAGGCCGAGCGTTGACGCTTTCGTGGACGCCTGCATCCGCGTGAACACGTCGGGCATGCGCAACAGGCCCAGGGCCGCGAGCAGGCCGAACAACGCACCCAGCAGCCACATCGCCGCGGTCAGCAGATCGATCATTCCGGGTGCCCTCGCTCCACGTACGTCGCATAGGCCACGGTCGCCACGAACCCAATCAGCGCGATGACGATCGCCGCATCGAGGGTGGCGCGCACGCCGGTCGAACCGGCGAGGACCACGATCACACCGACGACGAGTATTCCCAGCAGGTCCATCGCGACGACGCGATCGGGGAGCGATGGCCCCTTGATCAGCCGCGCCACCGTCATCAGGATGGCAAGGCCGAGGGCCGTGAGCACCAGCGGCGCAACCGTCTCAATCATGGGTCCTCCGGCGATCGTTCGAACAGCAGCTTGACGCGCCGTTCGAAGCCGCTCTTGATCTCGTGCCGGCTGGCCTCGACGCTGGTCATGTGCATGACGTGCACGTACAGCGTGCGCCGGTCCTCTGACAGATCGATCGTGACGCTGCCCGGCGTGATGTTGATCAACATCGACAGCAGCAGGATCTCGTTGTCGCTCGTCACATCCAGCGGGACCCCGATCACGGCCGGCCGGATCGCCGTGTGTGGCCGCAGGACGTCGATGGCCACCTTCACGTTGGCCACCACCAGCTCGCGGACAAAGAACACCGCGAGCCCGGCGGCGTGCCTCGTCCGCGCCGCCAGGGTTGGCGGCAGCACCCGCCCTTTGGCCAGCAGGGCAAGGATGGCGTAGCCCAGGAGGTAGCCCGTGATCAGGTTCCCGAGGGTGATCTCCCCTTGCAGCGCCGCCCAGGCCAGTGCCAGGAGAATGCAGCCGAGCAGCATGTTAACCCCCACCTCCGAGCACTGCCCGGATGTACTGATCGCGCTGCAGCAGTTGGTGCGCCGCCCGTAACGCGACGTCGAACAACGGCCCCGCCCAGAAGGTCATCGCCAGGGTCACGACGCTCAGGCCGCCGATGACGAACAGCAGCGGCGTGCCCGGCGTGGTGGTGTCGGCCGTGCCAGGCCCCGGCGCCCAGAAACCCTCGGCCCACACGCGTCCCATCGAGATCAGGGTCAGCAGTCCGACCGCCAGCACCATGCCTCCGACCCAGTACGCCCCGGCCGCGAACGTGCCTTGCACGATCGCGAGCTTGCCGAGGAAGCCAGACAGGGGTGGCACACCCGCCAGCGAGAAGATGGGCACCAACGCCAACGCGGTCAGCACCGGATGTTCGCGATACAGCCCGCCGAGCGACGCCATCTCGGTGGTGCGCCGCAGGCGCAGCATCACGCCCCCGACGAGGAACAGGTTGGTGATGACGACGATGTGGTGGATCACGTAGAGGATGGCGCCGGCCAGCGCCGCCGGCGTCAGCACGGTAAGGCTGGCGGTGGTGTACGCGATGTGCCCGACCAGGTTGAACGAGAGAATGCGGCGGAAGTCGCGCTCGCGCTGCGCCGCCACCAGGCCGATCACCATGGTCGCAAGCGACATCATCAGCAACAGCGTGAACAGCCCCTCGGGGCCGTCCTGGAACAACAGCGTGAAGATCCGCATCAGCGCGTAGACGCCGACCTTGGTCAGCAGGCCGGCAAACAACGCGCCGACCACCGCCGGCGGCGCGTGATACGACGCCGGCAGCCAGAAGAACAGCGGAAACAAGCCGGCCTTGATGCTGAACGCCATCACGAACAGCACGGCCAGTACCGTGTCCATTCCCGTTGAGCGCAGGCTCGGCCAGACCCTGGCGAGGTCCGCCATGTTGAGCGTGCCGGCCGCGCCGTACAGCAGGCCCAGGGCGGTGAGGAAGATTGACGAAGCGAGCAGGTTCATCGCGACGTACTTGAACGCGGCCTCCACCTGCGGGCTGGTGCGGTGCAGCGACATCAGCACGAACGACGCGACCAGCATCACCTCGAACCACACGTACAAGTTGAAGAAGTCGCCGGTCAGGAACGCGCCGCACACCCCCATCAGGAGGACCTGGACCAGCGGGTAATAGCCGAAAGCCTCGCGCCTCGGGTCGATGCCGGCGAAGGCCGCGGCGGCGACCGCGACGGCCACGATGCCCGCGGCCACCACCAGCATGGCCGCCAGCAGATCGGCGACCAGCGTGATGCCGAACGGCGCCGGCCATCCGCCCACCTGCAACACCTGGATGCCGCTCGATTCGACCTGCCGGAACAGCACGATCGCGCTGCCGAGCAGCAGGAGTGAGCCGGCGAGTCCAAGCCATCGCTGCAGCAATGGCCGCGACGGCGCCAGCAACAGGACAATCGCCGTCGCCAACGGCACCACGATTGGGAGGACCAACGACCTCATGGCGTCCGGCCGACCTCGTCCACGTCATCGGTCCCCGCGGTGGCATGCACCCGGTGCGCCAGCACCAGCAGGAAGGCGAGCAAACCGAAACCGATCACAATCGCGGTGAGGACCAGTGCTTGCGGAACGGGATCGGCGTAGGGCTCTGCCAGTGCCACCGCGCCGGCCGGAATGACGGGCGGCCGGGACCGCGTGAGGCTGCCGGCGGAAAAGATCAGCAGGTTGGTCCCGTTCGACAGCAAACCCAGCCCGATGATCAGCTGCGCCAGGCGGCGGCGCAGCATCAGGTAGATGCCGGCGGCATACAGAACACCAGAGGCAATGGCCAGCAGCGCTTCCAACCTAGGACTCCTCCGCCAGGCCGAAGATCATCATCAACACCACGCCCGCGACCACCAGGAACACCCCGATGTCGAACATCACCGGGGTGCCAAGCGCCACGGGCCCCTGCAGCCACTGCGCCGTCAGGAAGGGTTGCCCGCGAAACGCCGCCGGGACGCCGCTGACGGCCGCGATCAGCAAGCCGGCGCCGAGCAGGGTCATGGGCTGCACCAGCAGCGCGCGACGGGCCCGCGCCACGCCGTGGGCGATCAAGTACAGCGCGAACGCCGCCGCCGCGACCAACCCGCCGACGAACCCGCCGCCGGGTTCGTTGTGGCCGCGCAGCAGCAGGAACACGGCAAACAGCAGGAGCAGCGGCATGAGCAGGCGGGCGGCGGTGCGGAAGATCGGCGAGGTATCAAACTGAATCGGACGCGATTCGGGTTCGGCCGGCCCGGCGGCCGACATCCGCATCAGCGCGCGAACGCCGATGGCGGCGGTGGCCAGCACCGTGATCTCGGCCAGCGTGTCGAACCCACGGAAGTCAACCAGGATGACGTTCACGATGTTCCGGCCATGGCCGAGCGTCGGCGCGAACCTGACAAAGTACTCTCGCAGCCCAGGCGCGGTCTCGGTCGTCGACACCAGCAACACCATCGCGCCCACGAAGGTGCCGATGCCGGCGGCGATCGCGGCGTCGCGGGAGCGGACCAGCGTGGACGACAGCGCATCCAGGTTCCTGAAATGCCTGAACACCAGCACGAAGATCAGCACCGTGAGCGTCTCGACCGAGAACTGCGTCATGGCCAGGTCGGGAGCGCCATAGATCAGGAACGTCAGGGCCACGCCGTAACCGACGACGCCCAGTGAGAGGACCGCCGCCATGGTGGAGGTCGCGACCGCGGCCGCGATCGCGCCCGTCATGATCACCACGATCACGATGAGTTCGTGCCAGCGGATGCTGGTTGGAGCCGTCGGCAGGTGGAGACCGGGTCCGCCGACGAGCGCCGTCCCCCCGACGACCATGGTCGTGGCCACAATCACCATCACGTACGATCGCAGCGAGGCGCTATGCAGGAGCGGGCCGATCACCCGGCTGACCGCATCCAGGGTCGAGAGGGCCCCGGTGTAGAGCGCCTCGGTGCCGACGGCCGGCCGCCGCGCGACGCGACGAATGCCATCGCGCCAGGCGTAGGCGGCAGCCACGCCGAGCAACGTCAGCCCACCGAGCCACACGACCGGCGACCAGCCGTGCCATACCGCCAGCGACAGTTCGAACGGCGCCCCCAGGGTCGCCCCCGCCGCGGCGGAGAGCGGCGCGTTCAGGATCCCCGGCGCGAGGCCGGCGATCACGCCGCCGAGCGCCAGGATGAACGGCGGCAGCCACAGCCGCCACGGCGGTTCATGCCCCGTCTCGCCCGACGCGGCACCGCGAAACGGCAGCACGCCGGCCACGAGTCCGGCCAGGCCAAGGCCAATACTGGCAGCCACGGTCAGTGCCAGCAACCACACCGACCCGCCCCCGCCATGAAGCAACGCTTCGTAGGCCCCATCCTTGGCCACGAAGCCAAGCATCAGCGGCACACCGGCCATCGAGAGCGCGGCGGCGCCGCCCGCCATAGCGGTCAGCGGCATCGATTTTCGCAATCCCGCCAACACCGTGATGTCACGCGTACCGGTTTCGTGGTCGATCGCGCCTGCCACCAGGAACAGCGCGCCCTTGTAGCAGGCATGTGCGACCAGGTAGACGAGCGCGGCCGCGATCGCCTCGCGGGTGCCCACACCGAGGAGCATGGTCAGCACGCCGAGCGCGCTGACCGTCGAGTAGGCAAGGATGCGTTTCAGGTCGGTCTCCGGTACCGACCGATAGGCGCCAAGCAGCATGGTCGCCGCGCCCACGGCCGTGACCGTCGTCGTCCACAACGCCGTCGCGCCAAGGATCGGCGTCATCCGCGCGATCAGGTAGACACCAGCCTTCACCATGGTGGCCGAGTGCAGATAGGCGCTGACCGGCGTCGGCGCCGCCATCGCGTTCGGCAGCCAGAAATGAAACGGCACCTGCGCCGACTTGGTGAAGGCGGCAAGCAACACCAGCGTCGCGATCACGGCATAGAGCGGATGGGCCGCGACGGACAGCTCGCTCGCGGCCATCGCCGCGAGACTGCTGGTCCCGGTCACCCCCGTCAGCAGCACGCCGGCGCCAAGCAGCGCCAGGCCGCCGGCGCCCGTCACGATCAACGCTTGCAACGCCGCCGATCGCGCCTCGGCCCGTTCGTGCTCGAAGCCGATGAGCATGAAGGAGGTGAACCCGGTCAACTCCCAGAAGACGAACAACGTGATGATGTTGTCGCTCAGCGCGACGCCAAGCATCGCGCCCATGAAGGCGAACAGCGACGCATAGAAGCGACCCGCCTGAGGGTGGCCGTCGAGGTACTCGCTGGCGTAGAGGATGACCAGGGTCCCGATGCTGGTGATCAGCAGCGCGAACAGCAGCCCCAAACCGTCGAGGTGGAACGACAGCGACAGCCCGAGCGACGGCGCCCACGCCAGCTCGACCACACGGCTGGCGGTCTCCATGACTGCGCCAAATTCGGCCGCCAGGGCCACGGCGAGAAGAGCCGGCCAGGCCGCCGTGAAGGGCGCGGTGCGGGGATAGCGGCTGACGAGCCATCCCGCGATCAGCGCGACGGCAAATGGCGAAAGGATCAGGACCGTGATCAAGGGGCTATGCGTTGATACCGTACTGTTTCATTTTTCGCCACAGCGTGACGGTGCTGATCTTGAGCGCCTCGGCCGCCTGGCGGCGATTGCCGCGATACCGCTCGAGCGCACGCTCGATCATGACCCGTTCCTTGTCCTTGAGCGCCAGGCTGTCCTCGGTGGTTCGCGATCGCGTTTTCTTCAGCACCTCCGGCGGCAGTTCCCGCACCTTGATGCTCGACCCGCGCGCCACAATCACCGCGCGTTCGATGGCATGCTCGAGCTCGCGCACGTTGCCAGGCCAGCTGTAGCTCATGAGTGCCGTCATGGCATCCGCGGAGACCGTGTGGACGTCTTTCTTCATGCGCGCGGCGGCCCGCCGCAGAAAGGCGTGCACCAGCGCAGGAATGTCCTCACGGCGATCGCGCAATGGCGGAACCGTGATCACGAAGGCGCCCAGGCGGAAGTACAGGTCCTCGCGGAACGTGCCGGCCTCGACGCCGGCCCGCAGGTCGCGATTGGTCGCGGCCACGACGCGGGCATGGACCTTGATGTTGCGCTCGGCCCCGACGCGCCTGATCTCGCGCTCCTGGAGCGCGCGCAGGAGCTTGGCCTGGACGGTCGGCGCGACCTCGCCGATCTCGTCGAGGAACAAGGTGCCGTGGCCGGCCACCTCGAACAAACCCGGCTTGTCGCGCACGGCGCCGGTGAACGCCCCCCGCACGTGGCCGAACAACTCGGATTCGAGCAGCGTCTCGGTCAGGGCGGCGCAGTTGATTGACACGAACGGGCCCGCGGCGCGCGCGCTCTGATCGTGAATCAGGCGGACAATGAACTCCTTGCCGGTGCCACTCTCGCCGTAGACCAGGACCGTGGTGTCGAGCGGGGCCACGCGTCCGGCCAGTTCGAGCACCTCCTGCATCGCGGGGCTCCCCGCGATGAAGTGTTTCGAGGCAGCGTGGCGGGCAAGGCGCTCGCGCAGCAGGTCCAGCTCCCGCTCACGCTTCGCGACGTGCCGCTCGCGACGCTCGAGATCGTTCAGTTGCTGGCGAACCGCGTCCCTGACCCGCTCGACCTGCTCGGCCAGGTCCGCGCCTCGAAAATCGAACCGCAGCGACTCCAGGTCGTCATCGTCCCAACTGGTCGCGTCCTTGCCGACCACCGAGCACCGGGCCGCGCCCTGCGCCAGGCATTCATGCTCGCGGTAATAAATCTCCTGCCCGAAGCAGGCACTGGCATAGCCACTGGCGTAGCCGGCCAGCGACCAGCAGACCGGCAGGTCGCTCTGGCCATAGTGATGAACGTGCTGCTCGGCGGCATAGGAATCGTGCCAGGACACTTCCTCCTCGAATCGCCCCGACCCGGGATCGTGCTCCAGCCGGCGGCTCTCGGTCCGGACAATTCCCTCCAGCCGGTGAAGAACGGCACCCGCCCTCAGGCCTTCAACCGGCGTCGCCCAGTTCGAGCGATCGCGCAGGCTCACGGCGTCGTGGTACCCGTCGGCGTACCCGAACCGCAAGATCAAGCGCCGGGCCGTCTCGAGCCCGAGGGTCGTGATCAACTCCTTGCTGAGCAGGCCCATGGCCGCCGCGCTCAGAATGACGACGCGCTGCTCGTGAAGCCGGATGATCCCCCGGTCGGGGCGAAAGTCGAGGACGGTCTGGAGGTTGAGCTGCGTCAGGTCCATCGGCTCGTTCTTGCCAGTTCGTTTCACATCAGGCCCAGGCCAATCATATCGCCGGGAACGGCGCCGGTGGCGTCTGAGATTTCAACTTGAAATGCCGCGATTCGTCTTGAAAGCGCCCGCCGACTACCGCGCAACCCCACATTCATCACAGAACTTGATGGAACAAATGTTGCTTTGTGATGGGTCGTGAACATGATGTGGGTGGCGCTCGGCGTTCTTGTTTTCGGTGTGGCCGCGATCGCGGTTCGCGATCTGACGCAGCGCCGCCACGCGGTGACGCGAAACTTCCCGGTGATCGGTCACCTCCGCTACTTCCTCGAGGAGATGGGGCCGCCGCTGCGGCAATATTTCTTTGCGGGTGACCGCGAAGAGCGGCCGTACAACCGTGTCACGCGGTCGTGGGTCTACGCGTCTGCCAAGGGGCAAAACAACCTGATTGGATTCGGCTCCCAGGTTGATCACAACGAACCGGGGCGGATGCACATCGTGCCGTCGCTGTACCCAACCCTCAAGTCCGCCGATGCGACCGGGGCCGATTTGCCGCGTCCGAGACTGATCGGCGCGAAGCGGGCGCAGCCCTACCAGCCCCGGCGATTCGCCAACATCTCGGGCATGAGCTACGGCGCCCTCTCGCCCAACGCGGTCCGCGCGCTCTCGAGGGGCGCCCGGATGGCGGAGGCCTACATGAGCACCGGCGAGGGCTCGCTCTCGCCCTATCACGTGGAGGGCGGCGCCGACATCCTGTACCAGATTGGGCCGGCGAAGTTCGGCTGCCGCACACCCGACGGCCGATTCGACGACGCCAAGGCCGCCGCGATCCTGGCGCTGCCGCAGGTGAAGATGGTGGAGATCAAGCTGGCCCAGGGCGCCAAGCCCGGGAAAGGCGGGATGCTGCCGAAGGAGAAGATCACCAGGGAGATCGCCGAGATTCGCGGCATCCCCATGGGTATCGACTGCCAGTCACCGAACCGCTTCGAAGAATTTGACGATGCCGCGTCGCTGCTGGACTTCATCGAGCGGGTTCGGCGGCTGACGGGAAAACCCGTCGGACTCAAGATGGTGGTGGGCGCCGCCGCTGAAGTCGACGAGCTGTGCCGCGAGATTCGCCAGCGCGGCGATGGCCCCGACTTCATCGCCGTCGACGGCAACGAGGGCGGCTCCGGCTCTGCGCCGCTGGCGTTGGCCGACTACGTCGGCCTGCCCCTGGTCGACGCGCTCATTGCCGTCGACAACGCGCTTCGTCGCGAAGGATTACGCCACGACATTGCCCTGATCGCCTCGGGCAAGATCGCGACCGGCGGCGACGTCGCCACGCATCTCGCGCTCGGCGCGGATCTCGTTCACATCGGTCGCGGGTTCCTGTTCTCGATTGGCTGCATCCAGGCGCTGCGCTGCCACACCAACACCTGCCCGGCAGGTGTCACCACGCAAAACCAGTGGCTGCAATCGGGACTGGATCCGGCGGACAAGGGCGTCAGGGTCGGCAACTACGCGCTGGCGCTCGAGCGCGACCTGCAGATGATCACGCACGCGTGCGGGTTGACCCATCCCGGTCAACTTCATCGCGGCCACGTCGTCATGAACATCTCGCCGGGCGTCAGAAAGTCGCTCGCCGATCTGTTCCCGTACCCGACGACCCGTTCGCAGCCGGCCAGGACGGCCTGGCGAAACGCGCCAGACCAGCCTGTGGCTCTGGGCCGGACATTGCAAATGGAAACGCTCGTTTCAAAGTGAAAGCCTCCTCGACCGGGAATCAGCCTGATTCAGCCTGATTCAGGCTGGCCCGCAACTTGCTGTGTATGTGGCAGAGCATCAATCATGTCGCTGCCCATCACGAGAATGCCCGACACCAGCCTTTGCGGGGGCGGTGTCGGCAGCGACACCGCCTGTTCCACCCGCCGTACCTAACGGCAACAGCACCCGGTCCAACCTGACTCGCCCACCTGCCGCGGTATACGCGGAGGTGGGCAAGCGTACAGCTGCGCGGACCACTCTGACTAACGCGGTTCGAACGTTTCAGCCAGCGGCACGCGGTGCCGCACGAGGTGATTAGAGATGAGTCCGTATGCCATTGCCGGTTTGGGAAATGACACCACCGACGCCGACTCGTTGCGCGCCCGCCTGGTGGCGTGGCACGACGCGATGGTGAACCACGAGCGCCGCCTGCGCTTGAATCCGACCGCCGACCTCTGTAACGACGAGTGCCCGCACGTCGAAGCGGCCACGCTGTGGCGGGAAGCCGCGGCGACGCTCGGCGACAAGGCGAGCGAGTTGACGTTTCTGCGAACGCGCGCCCTCGGCGCCGGGACGTCGCCGAACCGGGAGGGCTAGGCCGTGAACGGCATCAAGGAAACCCAGTCGTCCGAAAGGAGCCCGATCGTGACCACGCTTCATCGTGTAATGACCGCCGTCGATTTCTCGAAGCCCGCGCGGGCGGCCTTCGATCACGCCGTCGCGCTCAGCCGCGTGCATGACGCCGAACTCACGGCCGTCCACGCCGTGCCGACCGACCGGGGATTCGGATGGGAGGCGCGCGAGCGCACCGCGCTCGTCGCCTCGTTGCGCGCCGCCGCGCAAGCGGCCGGGGTGCGCTTCAAGGTCAGCGTGCAGCACGGCGATCCGGCCGGCGTGATCCTGCTCCACGCGAGCGCGCGGCGGCCCGATCTGATCGTGTTGGGGACGAGCGCGCGATCGGCATTCGACCGGTTCCGGTTCGGATCGGTGGCCGAGACGGTAGCCTTCGCAGCGACCCAACCCGTCCTGGTCGTGCCGGCGGCGTCCGACCAGGTGACCGACGCGACGGCGCCGTTCAAGAACATCCTGGTGGCGGTTGACTTCGGCAAGGGCTCGAGCGAGGCCGTCGAACGAGCACTCGCCATGGCGAAGGGGACCAGCCGGGTCACCGTGGTGCACGTGCTGCCCAGTGTGCCACCCGAGAGCGTTTCGCGCTATGCGTATCACTTGATGGAGCCGGAGTATCAACGGCAACTCGCCCGCGACGCGTGGCGCCGAATCCCGGCGATCATCCCGGCGAATGCCTCGACCTCAGGTCGTGTTCATGCCCGCGTGGTGACCGGCCACACGGCCGCGGCGATTTCGCGCGTGGCGAACGAAACCAATGCCGATCTGATCCTGATGGCCGTCACGGACCGTAGCGCCATCGGACGGCTGGTCTTCGGATCGACGACCGCCCGCGTGATGCGGACCGCTGGACGTCCAGTGCTCGCAGTTCCGCCACGCGCCAACGGAGCCGGGGGGCCCGTCCGCGACGGGGCCCGGCTCGCGGCCGCGGCCTGATCGCCGCTAGTCTCCCCGGGCCTCCTGCGAGGGGCTCTTCCAACGCTCCCGCTTGGTCGATTCCCGGAATACCGGCAACGTCCACCCGTACCAGATCGCCAGGCCTCGCACGGTGAAGACCGCCGCGAAGCCGGCGATCATGGCGGCCAGGCGATCCACGCCCGCTCCATTCAGCGCGACGTAGGTACAGGCACCCAGCACCGAGGCGGTGATGTAGATCTCGTGGCCCAGCAGGATCGACGGGACGTGACCGATGGTGTCGCGAATGATGCCACCGACCGAGCCGGTAACCGCGCCCATCGCGATCGCCACCAGCGCCGGCGCGCCGACATCCGCCGCCTTGACGGTTCCGGCGATGGTGACGAGCGCCAGGCCGAAGGCATCGAACCAGAGGTAGGTCCGGTAGCGTGACTCGACCCGCGGCGCCACGAAGTGCATCACGACCGCGGTGACGAGACAGGCCGTGACGTGGACCGGGTTCTGGACCCAGAACACCGGCACGTCCAGGATCAGGTCCCGGACGGTGCCGCCGCCGACACCGGTGATGACGGCGAACCACATGAACCCCATCACGTCCATGCCCTTGCGCGACGCGACGAGCGAGCCGGAGACGGCAAACACCACCGCCGCGAGGATGTCGAAGAACTGGACCAGGCGAAACAGGTCTTCGGAGTCGATCAAGGGGGTGGGCACGTGGGCTGTCCACTATGACAGGGTTCAGACCGCCGTGTATCCCCCGTCGACGAGGTAGTACCCGCCAGTAATGAAGGAGGCCTCGCTCGAGAGCAGGAAACACACGAGCGGCGCGACTTCATCCGGCCGTCCCAGCCGCCCGAGCGGATGCCTGGCGACCAGTCCGGCCTTCATCTCAGCGGGCAGGCCCGCGAGCAGCGGCGTCTCGATGTACGCGGGGCCGACGCAGTTCACGCGCAGTCCCTTGGGGCCGTACTCGGCGGCGGCGTTCTTCGTGAGCCCGACCACCCCGTGCTTCGCGGCGGTGTACGCGCCATTGCCGATGGCCGCCACGGTGCCATGAATGGATGCCATGTTGACGATGGCGCACTCGGCCGCACCGGTCGTGAGCATGGCCGGAATCTGGTAGCGCATGCCGTAGAGCACACCGTTCAGGTTGATGTTGATCACGCGCTGCCAATCCGCCAGATCCACTTCACCGGCCGGCGCCTGTGCGCCGCCGATGCCGGCATTGTTGACGGCATAGTGAAGCGCGCCGTAGGCGTCGAGCGCGTAGTTCACGATCCGCTCGGAGTCTTCGGGTCGGGCCGTGTCGTGCTGGACGGCGCTGGCGGTGCCGCCAGCCGACTGGATCTCGCCCGCGACCCGCTCGGCGCCCTTCAGGTTGATGTCCGTGAGCACGACCTTGACCCCGCGCGCACCAAGCATCTTGCCGATCGCTTCACCGAGTCCAGAGCCACCGCCGGTGACGATTGCCACTTTGTTGGTCATCGCATCCCTCCCTGCCTTCAACTCCGTACAGAAGTGCGGTCCGTCACCGCACGATCAAGACCGGCGCCGGACTGCGGTCCAGTGCGCCCTCGGCGACGCTGCCCAGCAACAGTCGCTTGAGGCCCGTCACGCCTCTGGCACCCACCACCAGCAGGGTCGCATCCGTGTCAGACACCGCCGCCAGCAGGCTCTTCAACGGGTCGAGCGTGGTGATCCGCGCCTGCGTCTTCCAGCCGGCCGCCCGAAGCGTGTTGCCGGCGGTGGCCAGTTGCGCGCGCGCGGTGGCGAGCCGGCGCCGGTTGATGCGCGCCACTTCGGCCGCGACCTCACCGCGGACATCCGCGGGCAGCAGGCTGTTCGACGTCGCCCGCATGGTGTCGGCAGCGGTAACCAGCGTGACGCGGCCGCCCGTGGGCACTTGCAGGCGGGCCACCAGGTCGACGGCGCGCCTCGCCGGTGCTGAGCCGTCAAACCCAATCACGACGTTCTGGATCTGCGACACCGCGCGCCTCACGACCAGCACCGAGCACGGTGCGCTGCGAACGACACCACGAGAAACGCTGCCGGCCATCAAGCGCCGGACCGCGCCGTGCCCGCGCCACCCGAGCACGATCACATCGGCGCCTACCGCCTTCGCGCGCGTGACAATCGCATCGACCGGCAGTCCTGGGATGACCTTGGCCCGAACGTCCGGCCAGCGCCCGCGCAGCGCTTCGACCGTGCTCTCGGCCACGATCTCGGCCGCTCGATCCAGGCTGGCGCGCACCGATGGGCGGGCCTGGTGGTCATCGCGCCCTCGTGCAATGGCGACGAAGGCCCGCGTCGCCTCGGGCCAGGGGAAGCGCCGCGCGCTCACCACCGCCGCCGTCGCCGACAAGGAACCATCAGAGGCAACTAGAACGTGGAATTCTTTGGGCCGGGCCATATCGTCCTCACAGGAAGAGCTTACCTGTTCAGCCCGAAGGCTCCGAGAGAAACTGCACGAACCGCTTGAACAGTTGGGTCTGGTAGTGCATCCGGTTCCAGGCAAGCGCGACGGTCCGCGATGGCTTGTCACCACCGAGCGACCGGTAGACGCGGCCGCGATCGCGCCCCTTGGGTACCGCCATCGCCGGGATCAACGACACGCCCAGTCCCAGCCGCACCAGCTCCAGCACGGTCAGCAGTTGGTGGCTCTTCGCGGTAATCAAGGTCGATACCGCATGCCGCTCGCAGAAGCTCATCGTGTTCCGGGTGAGGCAGTGCGCCTCGTTCAGGACCACGAACGGTTCGGACGCCAGGTCCTTCAAGCCCAGCTTCGGCTTCTTCGCGAGCGGATGCCGGCTCGGCAGCACGGCCAGCAGTTCTTCGGTGAACAGCGTCTTCGTGTGCACGTGTTCGGCTTGGATCGGCAACGCCACGATCGCCAGGTCGGCATCGCCTTCGGCGAGCAGTCGCAGGATGTTGCTGGTGGTGTCTTCGACGATTTCAACTTGCGCCTGCGGGCATTCCTTCGCGAAGCGGGTCAGCAACGCGGGCAGGAAGTACGGCGCGATCGTGGGGATTGCGGCCAGGACGATGCGGCCGGAGTCCGGGGTGTCGGCCACGCGGGTGCGGGCGTCCTCGGTCAGGCTGAGGATCTGGTCGGCGTAGCGCCTGAAGAGCCGGCCGGCCTCGGTCAGCCGCACCCCGCGGCCCAGGCGCTCGAGCAGCGGCTGGCCGAGTTCGCGCTCGAGCTTGGCAATCTGCTGGCTGAGCGACGGCTGCGAGACGTGGCAGGCCTCGGCCGCGCGGGTCACGTTGCCGAGCTCGGCCACCTTGGCGAAGTAGCGCAGCTGGTGCATCTCCATCGGTCTGAAACCTCTCCGGATAAGGAATAGGCCGAGCCTATGGCAGCAATCGTATCAAAGCCTTAGACCTATTCTTCGCGCGCCTCTACCGTTGGTAGTGTACGAACTTTCGTTCGCGCCAGGAGAGAGTCCATGAAGAAGCGCCTGATTACCCTGCTCGCCGCTTGCGCGGTGGCAGCGCTCCCGCTCGTGTCCACGCATACCGTGTATGCCCAGGGCGAGCCCAAGCCCAACCAGTTCTGGTGGCCCGACCAGCTTGACCTGTCGCCGCTGCGACAGCACGCCGCCAAATCCAACCCACTGGGCGATCAGTTCGACTATGCGAAGGCGTTTGCCAGCCTCGACCTGGCCGCGGTCAAGCAGGACATCGCCAAGGTCCTGACCACCTCGCAGCCCTGGTGGCCGGCCGACTACGGCCACTACGGTCCGTTCTTCATCCGCATGGCCTGGCACAGTGCCGGCACCTACCGCGTGTCCGACGGCCGCGGCGGCGCCGGCGGCGGCCAGCAGCGCTTCGAGCCGCTCAACAGCTGGCCCGACAACGCCAACCTCGACAAGGCGCGGCGGCTGCTGTGGCCGGTCAAGCAAAAGTACGGTCAGAAGCTCTCCTGGGCCGACTTGATGGTGCTGGCCGGCAACGTCTCGCTCGAATCGATGGGCTTCAAGACCTTTGGCTTTGCCGGCGGCCGCGAGGACGAATGGGAGCCGGAGCTGGTGGACTGGGGTCCCGAGAAGAAGTGGCTGGCCGACGAACGCCACACCGGCGACCGGATGCTGGCCAACCCGCTGGCCGCCGTGCAGATGGGGCTGATCTACGTCAATCCCGAGGGCCCGAACGGCAAGCCTGATCCGCTGGCCGCTGCCCGCGACATCCGCGAGGCCTTTGGCCGCATGGCGATGAACGACGAAGAGACGGTGGCGCTGATTGCCGGCGGACACACCTTCGGCAAGGCGCACGGCGCGTATGCGCCAGACAAATGCGTGGGCCCCGAGCCGGCGGCGGTGGGCATCGAGGGTCAGGGCCTCGGCTGGGAGAACAAGTGCGGCAAGGGCAACGCCGGCGACACGGTGACGAGCGGCCTTGAAGGCGCCTGGACGTCGCGGCCGATTTCGTGGACCTCGGAGTACCTGACCAACCTCTTCGCCTGGGATTGGGTGCAGACCAAGAGCCCCGCCGGCGCGACGCAGTGGATTCCGGCGAACGGCCAGGGCGCGACCCTCGTGCCGGATGCGCACGACCCCTCGAAGCGGCATGCGCCGATCATGTTCACCACCGACCTGGCGCTGCGGTTCGACCCGAGCTACGGGAAGATCGCGAAGCGCTTCCAGGAAAACCCGGAGGCGTACCGGCTGGCGTTTGCCAAGGCGTGGTTCAAGCTGACGCACCGCGACCTCGGTCCGCGGGCCCGCTACCTCGGTCCGGAGGTCCCGCGCGAGGATCTGATCTGGCAGGACCCGCTCCCCAGGATTGAGCGGCCGATCGACGTGAAGGACGTGGCGCAGCTGAAGGCCCAGATCCTGAAGTCGGGCCTGACCGTTCCGGAGCTGGTCCGGACGGCGTGGGCATCGGCGGTCACCTTCCGCAACACCGACATGCGTGGTGGCGCCAACGGCGCGCGCGTTCGTCTCGCGCCGCAAAAGGACTGGGTCGTCAACAATCCCGCCGAGCTGGCAAAGGTAGTGAAGACGCTCGAAGGGATCCAGGCGGGCTTCAACAAGGGCAAGCAGCAGGTGTCGCTCGCGGACCTGATCGTGCTCGGCGGCAGCGCGGCGATTGAGCAGGCCGCGAAGAATGCCGGCGTGACGATCACCGCGCCGTTCACGCCGGGACGCGCCGACGCGTCGGACGCGCAGACCGACGTGCCCTCGTTTGCGCCGCTCGAACCCACCGCCGACGGGTTCCGGAACTACTACGGCCCCGGCCAGCGCCAGTCGCCGGCGGAACTGCTGATCGATCGGGCCAGCATGCTGAGCTTGTCGGCGCCCGAGATGACGGTGCTGGTCGGCGGCATGCGCGTGCTGAACGCCAACGCCGGCCAGGCGGCCCACGGCGTCTTCACCAGCCGGCCCGGAACCTTGAGCAACGACTTCTTCGTGAACCTGCTCGACATGTCCACCAAGTGGACCAAGTCGGCCTCGACTGACGGCCTCTACGAGGGTGTCGATCGCGCGACCGGCAAGGTGAAGTGGACGGCGACCCCGGTTGACCTGGCGTTCGGCTCGAACTCGGAGCTGCGCGCCCTGGCCGAGGTCTACGCGTCAGACGATGCGAAGGAGAAGTTCGTGCGCGACTTCGTGGCGGCATGGCACAAGGTCATGAACCTCGATCGCTTCGACGTGAACTAAGTGGTGACGCGAGACGTGCCTCGAGGCTCGAGGCACGTCTCGTCCGGTCTTCTAGCGCGCCGCCGCGCTAAACAACTGGCCGAAGAAATCGCCCGGGTTCCACGTCGGCCGCGCCGTCTCCTGCGCCACCAGCCAGCCGGTCAGGAAGTTGAGCCGCGCGTGCGCCGCACCGGCCTCGAAGTCGAAGGCCTGGTTCATGTCGTCATTGGGCTTGTGATACACGTCGCGGCGATACGCCGCGTTGATCTGCCCGCCATCCCGCGCCGGGTCGCCGGTCGTGAATCCGCTCTTGATGAACAGCGACGGAACGCCCTGCCGCACGAAGCTGAAGTGGTCGCTGCGGATGAACAGCACCTGCTCGGGAATCGGGTCCTCCGCCAGGGCAATTCCCAGGTGCTGCGCCGCCTTCGTGACCGGCGCCATCAGCGACGAGTGCTGCGCGCCGTAGGGCACGATGTCGAGCAGCGGGTGGAACAGGAACGGCATGTCGAGCGTCATGTCGGCCACGATCGATTCGCGCGGCACCGTCGGGTGGCGCGCGAAGTAGTCGGAGCCCAGCAGGCCCCGCTCCTCGGCGGTCACGAACAGGAACAGCGCCGAGCGCCGGCTCCTGGTCGGCAGCGTCGCCGCGGCATGAGCGATCTCCAGCACCACCGCCACACCGGACGCGTTGTCGTGCGCGCCGTTGTAGATGTCGTCGCCGTTCATCGCGACGCCGCGACCGAAGTGATCGACGTGGGCGATATAGACCACGTGCTCGGCCTGCAGTTGGGGATCGCTGCCCTTGACGCGTCCGACCAGGTTCGCGCTGTCGATGTCCTTGCGGGTGCTGCTGGTGGCGATGGAGACGCGGGTGGCCAGGTCGAACGCCTGCGGCTTGCTCGCGGCTGCGGTCTTGAAGATCTCCGCCAGAGGCGTAGGCGCACCGGTAAACAGGGCCGCCGCGCCCGAATGGTTCAGGGATGCCGACCCGCGTAACGCCGCATCGCCGCGGCTGGGCTGGCCCTGCGCATTGACCCAGGCGAAGCTGCCCTGCTTGCTGGTGGCGACGCTGACATCCCAGCGGAAACGCGGATCGTCGGGCGAGGTGAAGCTGATGGTGCCAATGGCCCCGCGCTTCACGGCCTCGGCATCCTTCACCGCTCCCGACGAGTAGTAGGCGCGTTCGTTGCTCGGCAAGCTGGCCGGCGCGCCGCTGAGGTACACCACCACCTTGCCGGCCAGGGTACCGGCGCCCGCGTAGTCGTCGTAGCCAAGCGCCGGCGCGCTGACGCCGTAGCCGACAAACGCGACCGGCGCGTCATCAATCGTGACCTTCTCGCGCAAGTGATCGGGCGCGAGCATGTAGTCGACGCCGTAGGCGAGCGTTTTGGTGCCGGCCTTCGAGGTCACCTTCAGGAAGCTCGCGCCCTCAACCACCGAGCTGTTCCGGAGCGGCACGCGCTGCCGGAATCCGCCGTTCTCGCCCGCGGGCTCGACGCCGTAGGACTTCAGCGTGGTCTCGACGTAGTCGAGCGCCTTGTCGTACCCCGCCGTCCCCAACCCCCGCCCCTCGAGCGCATCGTCGGCCAGCGTGCTCATGTGCTGCTTGATGAGGTCGCCCTTGATCGCGTCGAGCGCGGAGCGGACACCCGGGTCGTCAAGGTTGGTGGAGGCAACCCCTTCCTGGGGTTGCCTGGCGACTGAATCCGCACCTTGGCAGCCACTGACCAGCGCCAACACGGCGAGGCCAAGAACAATCTGCAAACTGAGACACGCGCGCATGCTGTCGTCCTCTCTGAATCGTTGAACCACTGTCACGCCTCCGCCGGCCTACCGCAGTCGCGGAACTCGCGCCAGCAGCCCGTCCTGTTGCATCACCGCCTCGATCTCCTGCGGCGTGCTCGCGAGCGACGCCGTGAAGTTTTCCATGCCGTCCTTCGTGATGACGATGGTGTCTTCCATCCTGACGTAGAGCTTCTCGTCGGGGATCCACATCATCGGGTCGATGGTGAAGACCATGCCCTCGCGAAACGGCTGCCCCCAGATCACGCCTGGATCGTGCACCGTCATGCCCACGGGATGCTGCAGGTGGCCGCGAAACGTCAGCATCTCTTCGGCCGCCTTGCGGTGAGTGGCTTTCGCGAACTGGGTCCGGGCCAGCACCGGCTCCATGTCGCGGCGCGCCAGCACCAGCACCTCCTCCGGCGTCACCCCTGGTTTGATGTGGCGGAAGAACGCGGTCCGGTATTCGAGAATGAAGTCGGCCAGCGTGCGCTGCGCCTCGGTATGGGTGCCGCTCACCGGCCACATGCGGGTGACGTCGCTCGTGTAGTACC
The DNA here is from genome assembly GCA_030697165.1 of Acidobacteriota bacterium. NCBI lineage: Bacteria > Pseudomonadati > Acidobacteriota > Acidobacteriota bacterium. Next base: position 201,881 of record JAUYQQ010000022.1, on the reverse strand, counting down.
GCAGGTCGGGCGCGTAATCCATCAGCACCATGTCGCCGGCCTTCAGCGGATCGAGGTTGCGCGAATAATGGCCCATCCAGGCGTTGGTGCCACCACCGGCGATCGGGTTGTAGCCCTCGAAGCGCGACCCGTTGGCCAGGAAGGTGAACCGCGCGGCGGCGGCCACTTGATACTCGAACACGCCCGGACGCGTGCTCTTCATGGCCTCCAGCAGTCCCAGTCCAGCCAGCACCGAGGCCTGCCGGATGAGCGCGATCTCGCGCGGGCTCTTGATCATTCTCAGCCCGTCGAGAATCGGCGTCAGGTTGCGGCGCTCGAGCGAGGGATACCGCTCGTCGAGCAGGCGCAGGAAGTGCGCCTCGCGCGACGGACGCCCGTCCCACGGGTCAGCGGCGACCCCGGCCTGGTGGCCGAGCATTTCGTCGCGGCTTTGCGCCTCGCCTTCGGCGGGGCTGAAAGGCACATACAGCACCGGCCGCGGTCCGCGCAGCATGGTGTTGAAGGTCTGGCGCGACAGCAACTCCACGGGCGCCACATCGTCCACGCCGGTGAGCCGCTTGACCTCGGCGTGGTCCTCGGCCGACCAGACGGTGCCGGTGCTGCGTTCGAGAGCCTCGTTGCGATGCGACAGGTAGAGGATCGCGCGGCGCGTCCGGCCGTCGAGCACGAGATACGCATGCGGGCTCTCGAGTCCGCTCAGGTAGTAGAACTCGTTGGACTGCCGAAAGACCTTGAAGCCGTCCACCCCGGGCGCGCCCTGGATGAGGGCAATGGCCTGCGGGCCGATGGCGTCGAAGACCTGGTTGCGCCGGGCGACGAACTCGCCGGCGGGAAAGTCGTCCTGGAACGGCGCGACGCCCTGGCCGCGCAGCAGCACGGCCGACGCCAGCATCAGCGCCGCCAGGGCGGCGATTCGAATGTTCGGCGCGACGGCCGGACGATGCAGTCTACGTGGGTTCATGGGCGCCCTCCTCGGAGCACGGGTTGATAGCCACGAGAGTTGCACGGGCACCAGCCGCTGGCTCGCGCGGTATCAAGTGAAGTAGTCAGACGAAGTACTCGTCACGCGCATTCTGGCAGATGGCGACCGCACCCGGGTGCCGCAAGCGCTGCTCGACCGAGATGGCGTAGAAGCGCTGGCGCAGCGAGGGGATGGCGCCCACCGGCCGCAGCCCGTAGTTGGCGCGCACGTCGGCTTCCATCACGCTGGGGCCGGCGAACACGCCGTGACCGCCGGCGGCCAGCACCTGCAGCAGACTGCTGTCGTCGATCTCCGCGACCACCTGTGGCCGGATCCCCTGGGCATCGAACCACTGCTCGATCCCGCGCCGCAGGGCCGCGTTGACGCCGGGCACCAGGAACCGTGCCCCGTCCAAGGAGCGGGGGAACCTCCGCTTCAGGGACGCGGCGAGCCGCGGCGAGCCATAGATCGTCGTGCCACAGTCGCCGAGGAGGTGATTGAAGAGCTTCAACGGAGAACCGACGCCGGCCGGCGCATCGGCCAGCACCAGATCGAGCGCATGCATCGACAACTCGTCGAGGAAGTCGGTCAGCGAACGGTCCTCACGACAGATCAATCGCAGCGGTCCGTCCATCCGAAGTGCGGGCTCCAGGAGCCGCTGCACCATCGACTTCGGCAGGAAGTCGGTGACGCCAATCGCGAGCCGCATGACCTGCGGGGTCGATCGCCGCTTGACGACGTCCATGAACTCCCGTCCCAGTCCGAAGATGTCGTTGGCATAGCGAAACGCGACCTGCCCGACCTCGGTCAGGGCCAGTCCTCGACCGGCGCGCCGGAACAGCTTCTCCCCAATGATGTCTTCGAGCTGGTGGATCTGAGCGCTGATGGTCGGGTGCGTCAAGCGCAACTCGCGACTCGCGGCGGCGACGCTACCGGTTCGTCCCACCACCCAGAAGTAGTACAGGTGGTGGTAGTTCAGCCACTCCATGGTCTGGCCACTATACGTCGGTTGGCTCTACGTTACACGGTGGCCCATGGGCGATTGATTCGACGGAAGACACCTTGTCTCAGTGGCGGCTGCCCCCACTCCGCCGCCACATCACGTGACTAACGACCTCGGCGACCGCCCACGTCATTAGGACGCCACCGCCCACCCAGATGAACGCGTCGGCACCCAGCGGTTCGAGTCCCAGGAGCAGACGAAGGCTTGGCACCAGCACGGTCGCCACCTGCAGGACGATTCCGAGCACGACGGCCAGGTGCAGCCATCCATTGACCAGCGGCATGACCTGCACGTGGCGGGCGGGATACGCGAACACCAGCTGGGCAATGGATTCAAAGAGAAAGACCAGCGTGCGTGTCACCGCCACGCTGAAGCCGTAGAGCGGCAGGCTGAAGAGCAACGCCCCACCCGTCGCGGCCTTGACGACCCCGGTGACGACGATGAACTGGAGCGAAGCACGGTCGAGCAGCGGCGCCTTGGGATCACGAGGGGGCTGCGCCATCAGGCCGGGATTGCGGTCGAGCGCCAGCGCCAGGGCCGGCGGGCCATCGGCCACGATGTTGATCCACAACAGTTGCACCGCGGTCAATGGAAGCAGGAGGCCTCCGGCGGGATCCTTCAGATCCAGCAAGTACGAGCCGACCACGCCGCCGACCACCAGCAACACGAGCGCGAGGTTGGTCGAGAACAGGAAGCGAACGAACTTCTGGATGTTCTCGTAGATGCCGCGGCCTTCCTCGATGGCCGCGACAATCGTGGCGAAGTTGTCGTCCAGGAGCACCAGATGCGCAACTTCTCTGGACACGTCGCTGCCGCGCAGTCCCATCGCGACACCGACATCGGCGCGTTTGAGAGCCGGCGCGTCGTTGACGCCGTCGCCGGTCATGGCCACGACTTCGCCGGACGCCTGCAACGCCTCGACCAGCCGGAGCTTGTGCTCGGGCGCGACGCGAGCAAAGACGTTCGTGCTGTGCACGGCGCGCTGCACCTCGTCTGCCGACAACTCCTCGAGGTCGACGCCCGTCATCACCCGGCTCGGCGGGATGCCGACCGCAGTCGCCACGGCCAGGGCGGTGGCGGGGTGGTCGCCGGTGATCATGACGACCCGAATGCCGGCCGCCTGGGCTCGGCGAATCGCGTCGGGCACCTCGGGCCGTGGCGGATCCCACAGCAGGACGAGGCCGAGGAACTCGAGACTCTCGTCGCCGTCGCCCGCACGGGTGGCGAGCGCCAGCACCCGAAAGCCCTCGCCCGCATAGCCGTCTGCCTTCTCCTCCCAGCTGCGTCGCTCCGCGCTGCTCAGATCGGAGCGCGCCAGCAGGACCTCGGGGGCACCCTTGAGGAAGCTCACTCGGCCGCCGCCGTCGTCCACCGTGACCCGCATGTATTTGTGCCGGCTGTCGAAGGGCAACAGTCCCCGCCGGGGATGGCGCTTGACGATTTCCCCTGCATCCAGCCCCGCGGTGCGGGCGTAGTCGAGCAGCGCCAGCTCGAGGGGATCGCCGGCCCCGGTCACCAGGTCCGCGTCGTTGGCCAGGACCATCGCCATGAGCGCCGTCGCGCGGTCGACGGTGTCGAGGTCCTTCACGAACATCCGGTTCTCGGTCAGCGTGCCGGTCTTGTCGGTGGCGATCACCGTGACCGACCCGAGCGCCTCCACGGCCGAGAGCCGGCGCACCACCGCCTTCCGCTTCGCCATGCGCTCGACCCCGAGCGACAGGGCCAACGTCAAGACCGCCGGGAGCCCCTCCGGGACGGCGGCGACGGCGAGCGCCACCGCGAACAGCAACACATGGCCGATGCCGGAAAGCCCCTCGACATAAAGCCCGCCCAGCGTGATCGCGACCGCGAGCACGAGAACGGCCTTCGCGACCTGCGTGCCAAACACGCCCAGGCGTTGTTCGAGCGGGGTCTTGCCGGCCTCGATTCCGCCGATCATGACGGCCAGGCGGCCCATGGCGCTGTTGGCGCCGGTACGCGTGATGGCCACGTAGCCGTGTCCGCGGACTGCCAGCGTGCCGCTGAAGACTTCGTCTTCGAGCGCCTTTTCGACGGGCAGGGACTCGCCCGTCAGGATCGACTCGTCCACCAGAATGCCCTGGGCATCGACCAGCACGCCGTCGGCGGCAATGCGATCACCGGCCTCAACCCTGACAACGTCTCCCGGAACGAGCTCGGTGGCCGGCAGACGGGTCAGCTTGCCGTCACGCAGGACCCACACCAGTGACGCGGCGAGTTGCTTCAGCCGCTGCAGCGCGGCTTCGGCCTTCCCTTCCTGATACACGCCGAGACCCGCGTTGAGTAGAAGAATGCTGCCGATCGCAAGGCTCTCGACGGCGAGCCCGTCAGCGCCTTCGAGCGTCCAGATCACGAGGTCGATGACCAACGCCACCAGCAGGATGTAGATCAGGGGACTCTCGAACTGACGGGCGAAACGTCGCCACCACGGGTCGGGGGTCGGTTCTGGAAGGGAGTTGGGGCCCGTGGTCTCCAGACCCGACGTGGCCTCGGCTGTCGACAGTCCGCGCGTGGGCATGGCCGTCATGGTGATTCGCGAGTCCCTACAGGTGCCCCACCCTTGGTCAATATTCCGATATTCCGAACAACGATCACGTGTACATGCACGACGACCCGTCGAGCAGCTCTACGGGTTCCGGCGAGATTATCGGCTGGTGGGACCGGATGCGCCAGCACCACTATTGTGCGTCGGAATGCAGTTTTCAGCCACCTCCGAAAGCCGGTTGCGGTGTTCGGTCTCGTCGTGTTCAAGGGGAGTACCAATGCCCGTCACACTCGCGCCACAGGTCGCCAGCCATCGCCCACGCCCGACTCCGCCACCGGAGGAGCAGTACGTTCGTCTCGTGCGTCGTATCCAGGGCGAGTATCTGGAGATGCCCGGGCTAAGGCTCACGTTCGCTCAAGCATGTCGCTTGTGGGCCCTCGACAGTTCGACCTGCCGCCGGGTGTTGCACGATCTCGTCGCCGCCGGGTTGGTGGTGGTCTCCGAGCGTGGCCTCTATGTCAGGCGAACGACCGCCTGACGGTTTGACGTGAAGCTCTTCTCGCTGGCGCTCGATTACGACGGCACCCTGGCGCACGACGATCGACTCGATCCCGCCGTGCGTGACGCGATCGCGCTGGCCCGCAGGCGAGGGATCACGGTCCTGCTCGCGACCGGCCGCATCCTCGAGGACCTGCGGCGCGTCTCAAGAGCCTTCGGAAGCCTGGTTCGCTCGACTAGAATTGCCGCCATCGGCAGCTGCCGCCGCCATGGCGCCAGGCCCAGGGAGACGACATGTATTCAGACCGCCGCACGTTCTTGAAGTCCACCGCCGCCGGGGTGGTCTCGGCCACTACCGCGACGCTCGCGTCGACGGCGCCCATGACAGCGCAGGCCGAAGCGGCGCGAACGGGTGCTTTTGAAATGCCGCGCAACATGACGCTGCTGAACCTGCGCACCGCCGCCGGGCCCAGGCTTGGCGTGAAGCTGCCGAAGGGCATTCTCGATGTGGCAGCGGCCGCTACGCGGTACCAGCTGCCGGCGCCGGTGGACACGGACGACCTGCTGCAGAACGGCAAGGGCGGCATGCTGGCGACGCTGGTGGCGGCGGCGGCCGATGGTCCGGCCAGTCGTTATCTCCAGGAGAGTGCCGTGCAACATGCGCCGCTCGTCACCCGTCCCGAGAAGATCATCATGATGGGCTTCAACTACCGGCGGCATGCCGCCGAAACCGGCACGCCCATCCCGGCCAATCCGACGCTCTTCAACAAGTTCAACAACACGCTGAACCATCACGGCGGCACGATCGTGCTGCCCACCGCGGCGGCGAAACAGTTCGACCACGAGATCGAGCTGGTGATCGTGTTCGGGCGCGAGTGCCGCAACGTGTCGGAGGCCGACGCGCTCAACTACGTGGCCGGCTACTGCACCGGCAACGACTTCTCGGCGCGCGACCTGCAGTACCTCACGTCGCAGTTCATGATCGGCAAGACCTTCGACGGGTTCGCGCCGCTTGGTCCGCACCTGGTAACCAGTGATCTGGTGGGCGATCCCAATAACCTGCGGCTCGAATGCCGGATCAACGGCGAACAGCGGCAGGACTGGAACACCAACGACATGATCTTCAACTGCCGGCAGCTGATCAGCTTCGCGTCGCGGATGATGACCATCAAGCCCGGCGACATCATGTTCACCGGCACGCCGCACGGCGTGATCTTCGGCAAGCCCAAGGGCGAACAGGTGTGGCTCAAGCCGGGCGACCGGGTGGCCTGCAGCGTCGAGAAACTCGGCGAGCTGGCGTTCAGCCTCACCTGAGGCTTGGGGCTTGGGGCTTGAAGCTTGAAGCTTGGGGCTTGGGGCTTGGGGCTTGGGGCTTGGGGCTTGGGAGGTTTGCCATATCCCATACGTATATGGCATAATTCGCTGGGAGTTTGATCATGGCCCGAACCGCGAAGGTCTTCATGACCAACCGCAGCCAGGCGGTGCGCCTGCCGAAGGACTTTCAATTCGCCACGGATGAGGTCCTGATCCGCAAGGTCGGCGACGACGTCATTCTCTCGCCCCGGCCGCGCGACTGGCAATCCTACCTAGAGACTGCTCCGGCAGCGTCTGACACCTTCATGGAGAATGTCGAGCACCTGCCGGTCCAAGAACGGGAACGTTGATGCCCCGTTTCATGCTGGATACCGACATCTGCTCGTACGTCATGAAGCGGTCGCACCCGGTGGTGCTCAAGCGACTCCAATCGGTGCCCGTCAGCGACGTTTGCATGTCCGTGGTCACGAAGGCAGAGCTGATGTACGGGGTTGAAGTCTCCCCTCGGCGCGCACAGGACGCGGCAGCACTGGCAGCCTTCCTGCCCTACGTCGATGCGGTAGCACTCGACGAAGACGCTGCGCTCCACTACGCGGAGATCCGGGCCGAGCTCAAGCGCAAGGGCGCGATGATCGGCGCCAATGACCTCTTCATCGCTGCCCATGCGCGGGGTCTGGACCTCACGTTGGTGACGAACAATACCGCCGAGTTCGAGCGGGTGAGCGACCTCTCGATCGAGAACTGGACTATCCCGCCGCGCCGCAGGAAGTAGGTCCGAGGGCCAAGGACCGACTGGTTATACTTGTGGCCATGGAGTCTGTACCCGTGATCATTGCCCGTTTGACTGCCGGACTGCTGTTCCTCGTTTCGCCCGCCCACGCTCAACCAGCGCCACCGCCGGCCGAGCAGATTGCCGGAGCCGTGATGGCCGCGCCGGAGGATCGCCGGGCCGGCGCGAAGGTGCTCGGCTGGGACGCCGCCGGCACGATCGTGACGCTGCGCGAGGGCAGCAACGATCAGGTCTGCCTGGCCGATAACCCGAAGGTCGCAGGCTTCAATGTGGCCTGCTACCACAAGGACCTCGATGCGTTCATGGCGCGCGGGCGCGAGCTGACCGCGCAGGGGATCACCGACGACAAGCAGCGCGACAGCATCCGCTGGAAGGAAGTGGACGACAAGAAGCTGTTGTTGCCGCGCGAGGGCCGGATGCTGGCGATCACCACCGGCAAGTCGTTCGATGCCGCCACCGGCACGGTCGCCGACAGCTACACGCGCTGGGTCATCTACGTCCCGTACGCCACGGGCGAATCGACCGGACTTGGCACCAAGGCCCTCCCGGGTGTGCCGTGGCTGATGGATGGTGGCACCGCCGGCGCACACATCATGATCAGCCCGGTGCGCCCGAAGCAGTAGCGGCTCGCGCGTTCACTGCCGGGCCACATTCTGTTCGATCACGCGGACGTAGACCTGCGTCCGGGTCTTGAGACCGAGCGGTGTCTTCATGCTGATGACCACCGTCACGGTGTTTCCCTCGGCTCCGAGCCGCCACTGTTCCTCAAAGGTGACGCGGCGTTTGACGAAGCCCTGCTTGACCGCCAGCGTGCCGTGCGAAACGAGCGTGCGGTCTCGCCATTCGGCACGCCCGGTCAGCAATGCGCCCTCCGCGGTCGGGGCATCCGGCTCGCCTGTCCCCAGGAACATGACGCGGAGCAGGGCCGCGTCCTGGCTGACGCGCCGCACCCTCACGTAAGCGGTGGTCTGCTCGATTCTGATCGTGTCGGGAGCTGTGGCTGTGGGTCCATCAATGACCCGGACCGCCTGCTCCGGCAGATTGCCGGTACTCTCCTTCAGCGTCCATGAGCCCGACAGGTCGTCCGACGCCACCGCCACTCGAGCGGAGTCCGCGGCCGGGCCGGCTCCCATGAGGACAGCGATCACGGTTGTGACAAGCCACTGGCCACCCGTCCGCGCCACGCCGGCGGCTGTGGCACCGGCGAGGCCGGTCAAGGCATCCATGGCATCAGCTCTCACCGACCAGTGCCCGTCCGTTGCCCGCTTCCTCGACCGTTCGCCCATCACGAATGTGGTAGGTGCGCTTGAAGGTCGGGATGATCTTCTCGTCGTGCGTGACGACAATGATGGCGGTGGCGTACTGGCTCGCCAGTTGATGCAGGATGCGCATGACGGCAAGGCCCCGCTCGCTGTCGAGCGGCGCCGTCGGCTCGTCGGCCAGGATCACCGGCGGCCGGTTGGCGAGGGCCCGGGCAATCGACACCCGCTGCTGCTCGCCGCCAGACAGCTCGGCGGGCAGGGCCTTGGCCCGATGGGCCACGTCGAGGGCCTCCAGCAGCTCTCGGGCACGGGCTCTCGCAGCCGCGTTGGACTGACCGGCCAGCATCGGCAACAGCGCCACGTTGTCGGTGGCGTCGAGAAACGGGATGAGATACGGCGCCTGGAAGATGAAGCCGATCCGGTCGCGGCGCAGGACGCGCAGATCGGCAATCTCCCAACCGCCGTCGTAGATCACCTGGCCACCAAGGGTCATGCGGCCACGGGTCGGTTCGATGACGGCACCCAGGCACTTGAGCAGCGTCGTCTTTCCCGACCCGCTCGGACCGATCAGCCCGACGACCTCACCGGGGGCCACCGACATGTTGACGTCCTTGAGCGCATCGACGGCGGTCGGGCCGTCGCCGTAGCGCTTGCTCAGTCCCTCGATCTGGATGCCCAGGCCCGTCATGTCAGCCGCCAATCGCGGCGCCGGGGTCCACGCGCAGGGCCGCTCGAATTGCCAGCGTGCTGGCGAGCACGCAGACGAGCATCACAATGCCGAAGCCGATGACCGCGTCCAAGGGTTCGAGCAAGACGTAGCGCGGGAACGCCGGGCCCCAGATGGTGGCCGAGATCTTGCCAACGGCAAACCCGATCACGCCCAGCCACAGCGCCTGCTGCAGGATCATGCTGGCGATGGTCGAGTTGTGCGTGCCGATCAGCTTCAGCACCGCGATCTCCCGGATCTTCCCCAGGGTCATCGTGTAAATGATGAACGCCACGATCGCGGCGCTGACGATCGTCAGGATCACCAGGAACATCCCGATCTGTCGTGAGGCAGTGGCGATCAACTTGGCGATCAGGATGTCCTCCATCTGGGCCCGCGTGTAGGCCTCGACGTGCTTCCACCGGCGCAGTTCCGCCGCCACGCGTTCCGGGTCGTGGCCCATGGCCACGCGCACCAGCACGGCATTGACGGTGCGGCCGCTGGTCTGCGATGCCTCGATCGCGTCGAGCAGTCCGGGGACACCGGGGCGATTGAGCGAAGGATTGCCGGCCGTGCGGGCACGCTCGTTCACGATCGCGTCGTTGTCCTTCAGGAACTGCGCCTCCTGCGCGTCCTTGAGCGGGATGAAGACCATCGGGTCGCCGCCCGACGACACCATCCGCCGCGTCAGGCCCACCACGGTGTAGTCGTGGCGCCGGATGCGAATGCGGTCGCCGACCGCGAAGCCAGCGCTCACATCGGCCACCGCTTCGTAGTGGCTGCGCGTCACGCGCCGGCCGGCGATCAGGTAGCGCGGTTCACCCGGCTCGCCCGGCACGAAGCCGACCACCATGGCGCGGACGTCGGTCTCGCCACGGCGGACCTGCATGGTGAGGTAGGTCACGTTGGCGGCCTGCGCGACGCCCGGGATCCCGAGCAGGCTGCGATAGACATCGTCGTGCACGCTGGACGGTTCGGCGTAGGGGCCGAGCGTGTCTTTCTGCACGACCCAGAGGTCGGCGCCACTGTTGTTGAGCAGCACCTTGGCATCGTCCACCATGCCGCGATAGACGCCCGCCATGGTGAAGGTCACACCGATCAGCAGCCCGAGACCAAGACCGGTGAGGACGAACTTGCTCCACGAGTGCAGGATGTCCCGGCCCGCCAGGCTGATCACGGCGTCGCTCCACGCAACGCCGGCACGACCGTGACGCGGCTGCCGGTGTCGAGGTCGCGCTCGCTGTAGACGACCACCGCGTCACCCACCTGAAGCCCCTCGAGAATCTGCACGGTGCCGTCGAGCCCCTCCGCCCCCGTGGTCACGGGCGCGAAACCGAGCTCACCGTCTGCGTACCGCCAGACGCCCTGTTGTGTGCCGCGGTGGCGGAGACTGGCGTTGGGCACGACGACGGCGTCTTTGACGACCGGCAGGGCGAGGGTGACCTCCGCCATCTCTCCGCTCGACACGCCCACTGGCGGGCGATCGAACGCCACCTTCGCGATGCGTTCCTCGGTGACCGCATCGCTGATGGGGTCCACGCGCACCACCGTGCCACTCACCGGATTAAGAGGATCCGCGCGCCGCGTGATGCGAGCGGTCAACCCGGCGCGCAAGCCCGTGGAACGTGCCTGGTCCAGTCGCACACTGATCCAGACGCTGCCAGGGTCCTCCAGCCTGAGGACGGCCTGACCGGCGACGACGGTGGAGCCGGGTTCGGCGTCACGCGCCGTGACGACGCCGTCCACCGGGGCGAGCAGGCGAAGGTTGCTACGCTGCTGTTGCGCCCCTCCGGTGTCGGCCTCGAGGCGGGCGACGTCCCGGCGTGCCGATGCCAGGGTCGCCTCGGCGGCGCTCAGTTGCGCGGCCGCGGACTGCTCGGCCTGTCGCGCCGCGTCCACGGTGCTCTGACTGGTGACGCCGGCAGCGCCCAGGGCTTCGGCCCGGCGCGCCTCGGTCGCGGCAAAGGTGTGGCGGCTCCTGACGTCCCGGACCTGCGCGTCGGCCGTGGTGACGGCGCTCCGGCCCCGATCGGCCGCTGCCGAAGTGGCCGCCACTCGGGTATCGAGATCCACCGGTTCCATCTCGGCCAGCAATTGTCCGGCGGTGACGGTGTCGCCGACGTCGACGAGCACGCGCTTGACGCGCCCGGCGGCGGTCGGGCCGATCAGGTAGGCGCGCCGGGCCTCGACGGTGCCAATGCCGAAGAGCGTGGGGGCCACATCATTCCGCACGACTGGCGTCACTGTCACCGGGATCGGCGCGAGCGGGCCACTCTGCGTGGCCACCCACCCGAGTGCGAGGAGCAGCCCGAGGGCCACCATCGCCACCCACACCTGGCGCGGAACTCTGAAGCCCCATTTCATGACGTCATTGGTCCGTGAACTGGGTCAACAGGATGGAGACCGACGGCGAAGCGACGATCTCATGCACGACGCCGGGCTCGATGGTCACCAGCACGCCAGGCTTCAGTGGCACCGCTCGGCCCTGGCCGGGGAGCGTGAGCGTTCCGCTGCCCGCGACGCAGTGAATGGTGATGGGCACGGGCGCGTTGTGCGCCGCGAGCGTGGCCCCGTTGCGCAGCGTGATCTGGACCAGTGTGCGACGCGGGCCGGTGAACAGCGGCACCACCTGCCTGTCCGTGCCAGGCTCGATCGCCGTCTGCAAATCGAGGATGGTCATGGCGTCCTTCCTGGCGGCAGTGTCCTGGGTGGTGATGCTCGCGGCGTCTTGCGCGCCGGCAGACGCCAGGCCCGTCCCGACCACGACCGTGACCGTGGCCAAAACCGCGACACCTTTGATGAACGTCGAACGAGTGAACATGCTGCCATCTCCGTTTTCAGTATGACGCGCTGGTCACGCCACGCAGTGACTTATGTCACTCGACAGCGAGCCGGCTGGTGCGTGACGGGAGACCGATCTACTCGGACGAGTTGAGGTCGGCTTCCAGGGCTTCACGATCGAGGATGGTGAGCTCTCTCGCTTCGACAGCGATCAATCCCTGCGCCTGGAGCCGGGTGAGGTTTCGCGACACGAGCTCACGCACCGTGCCGACATGCGCGGCGAGTTCCTGGTGACTGGACGGAAGCGTGATGATGGTGCCGCGGCCGGACGGCCGGCCGTTGGCCGTGGCCTGTCGCAGCAGCCAGGAGACGAGGCGCTGGCGCACCGTGGTGAAGGACAACTCTTCGATCACGGCCACGACCCGCCGCTGACGAGCCGCCACGACCTGCAGGATCTTCAGCGCGACCTCCGGCCGTTCCAGGCAGAGCGCGCGCACATCGGCGCGCGAGATGAACAACACCTCGGTGTCGGACATCGCCGAGGCCGACGCTGGATACGGACCGCCGTCGAACACCGGCAGTTCGGCGAAGGAACTCCCCGGTTCCTCCACGGCCAGCACCTGCTCTCGACCAGACGCCGAGGTCTTGAAGATCTTGACCCTGCCGGAAACGAGGACGTAAAGGCCCTGGCAGGCCTCGCCTTCGGCGAACAGCACCTCGCCTTGCGCGTAGCGGCGGAGGTGTGCCCGGCCGGCCAACGACAACAACTCGGCCTGATCCAGGGCAGCAAAGAGCGGCTGCGCCTTGAGACTGACGACGGTACTCGACACGGCTCCTCATCTTGCCATCCATGGAGCGTCGTTGTTCGAAAATTCACGGCGGTAGAATCCGTATGGCGCCCCGTTGGCGCGCTCACGGCCTCGCGTGGGCCGCCACGTGATCCGCGATCAATCGCTGGATGGCGGGTTGCTCGACGGCCAGCACGAGATGGCCGCCCCTGGCGAAGCTCACCAGCCGCGCGCCGGGGATCGAGGCAGCCGCGAATTCGGCGTTGCGATAGAGCTGCAGGGTGTCGTCCCTGGCATGCACGATCAGCGTCGCCACCCGGATCGCGGCGATGCGTTCGTTCGGCATCGCCGCCGTGTTGTCGAAGGTCACGCCGGCCGCGCGCCGCGACACGGGATTCATGCCGTCGATCAGTTCGTCGGCCAGCGCTCGCTGTGCGACGGTCAAGTCTCTAGTCACGTCCGTGGTCACCCCCATGAGCCCGAGGAACCAGCCGCGAAACGCCGACGTGAACGCCCAATAGCAATGGTCGCGTTGAAAGATCGCCGTCAGCGCGTCGCCCTGCCGGTTCGCCTGGGCCTGCGCCGGGTCAGTGGCCGACTTGACGCCGGCCGAGATCAGGGTCAGCGAGGTCACCCGCTCGGGGTGAAGCACCGCGAACAGCAGAGCCGACGGCCCACCGTGCGAGAGCGCCAGCACCGACGCTTGGCGGACGCCCAGATGGTCGAGCAGGTACGCGTAGGCGTGGGCCTGATCGTCGAAGGTCGCGCCAGGGTGAAAGGTCGAGCGCAAGTAGCCGAAACGGGACGGCGCGATCCAGTGGACCCGGTCGCCGAGCGCCGCCCGCGCAAGCAGCTCCCCCTGATCGTACCCGCCGCCGCTCCCGTGCACGACGAGCACCACCGGTCCGCCGCTGCCGCCCTCCGTGTACTCGATGTCGCCCAGGGGCGACGAGACGACCCTGCTCTTCCCTTCGATGCGATCGTAAGCGCGGCGCATGTCGCGCTGGTAGGCGGTCCACGCACCAGCCAGCAGAATCCCGCCAGCGACGGCGGTTCCAAGCAGCACCCGCTTCAGGACCTGCATAGCGAAAACCACGCCACGCTGGCCTCCGCAGCACGTCCTGTGCCAGCGCCGGTAGGGGGCGACTGAACCTGCACAGTGCGTGATTCTCCGAGCGGTGCGAAAAATGCCGCGCCGCGCCCCCGCGGCGAACGTGCCTGGTCGCCCCGTTGCCAGAGCGACGCCGCGACCCGAATCGGCACACACCTTGCTCCGCCCCCAGGTGAGAACGGTGTGCGATGACGACATCTTCACGCGTCAACGTGAGCGACTCTGTGGATCTGGAAGCGCTGGTACAGGCGGCGGCCCTGGCGCCGTCCAGCCACAACACGCAGCCCTGGCTGTTCCGGCTCCACGACCATGTGGTTGACATTCTGGCCGACCGCACGCGTGCCCTGCCGGTCAACGACCCCGACGACCGCGAGTTGACCATCAGCTGCGGCTGTGCCGTGTTCAACCTCCGCGTCGCGGCCGCGGCCCAGGGGCTCGAGGCGACAGTGGACGTCTTTCCGGATGTGGCCGAGTCCGACTGCCTGGCACGAGTGCGACTGGCGCCCACGGCAGTTGCCCAGGCTGACACCGCGCTGTGGGCGGCGCTGACCGAGCGCCGCACCTACCGCCGGAGGTTCGCGGCGACCGCGGTCGCGCCGGAGACGGTGCCCGTGCTCGTGGACGCGGTGACGCGCGAGGGAGCCGCGCTCCACGTGCTCGCGACCGACGACCAGCGGCAGCGTGCGGCCGCGCTCGTCGCCGAGGGCGATCAGGCGCTATGGGCCAATCCGAGCTGGCGGCGGGAGCTGGCCGCCTGGATGCATCCACGCCGCCGGGGCGATGGCCTGACGCTGCCGGCCCTCGCCGTTCCCGTGGCGCAACTGGTGGTGCGGACCTTCGACATGGGGCACGGCGTCGCCGCCAAGGACCGCCAGCTCGCTGACGAATCGCCACTGCTCGCGGTGTTGTCGACCACTGGCGACGAGCCACGCCACTGGGTGGCTGCGGGACAGGCCCTGCAGCGGCTCTTGCTAGAGGGCGTTCGGCATGGCTTGCAGGCGTCGTACTTGAACCAGCCGGTGCAGGTTGCTGCCCTCCGTCCGACGTTGCAGCAGCTCACCGGTCGCCCCGGTTTCGCGCAGTTGCTGCTGAGAATGGGTGTCGCCGCCGACGCTCTGCCCGCGTCACCCCGTCGCGCGGTCGCGGACATCATCGCCAGTTCGTGACCGGAGGTGACCCCTGTGACAGGCGGTCGTATGGCCTCCATCGTCCTGTTCGGAGTGTTGGCCGGGTTCGCTCACTCGGCCCGGCTGTGACATATATCGTCTTTGCTTAATCATGATAAAGTAAACATCATGTTTACCAGGAGCCTGCAGCTGCCGCCGGCGGGCCAAGAGACTTTCTTCCTGTGGGGGCCCCGCCAGACCGGCAAGACCACCCTCCTGAAACAGGCGTACGGCGATGCCGTTTGGGTCGACCTCCTCAAGGCCGACCAATACCGGCGCTACCTGGAGCGTCCGGAGCTCCTGCGCGAAGAGCTGCGGAGCCGGCCTCGTGGTGGACAGGTCGTGATCGACGAGGTGCAAAGGGTGCCGGCCCTCCTGGACGAGGTGCACTGGATGCACGAACACCTCAAGGTGCGCTTCGCCCTGTGCGGGTCGAGCGCGCGCAAGGTCCGGCGAGGTGCTGCCAACCTGCTCGGCGGGCGGGCCGTTCGCTACGAGCTGCATGGATTGACCGCCGCCGAACTGGGCAAGGACTTCGACCTCGTGCGCCTGCTCAATCACGGCTATCTGCCCAGCCTCTTTGGGTCCGCCCGTCCGGAGCGCGCGCTTGCGTCATATGTGGGCGACTATCTCAAGGAAGAAGTGGCAGCCGAAGGATTGGTTCGAAATCTTCCGGTCTTCTCCACCTTCCTCAGCGCAGCCGCACTGTCGGATGGCGACCTCGTCAACTTTGCGAACATTGCGCGCGACTGCGGCGTTTCGGGCCCAACGGTGAAAGGGCACTTCGGCATCCTTGAAGACACGCTGCTCGGGCGCTGGCTGCCCGGCTTCACCAAGCGGCCAAAGCGCCGCGTCGTCGCCGCCCCGAAGTTCTACTTTTCAGACGTCGGCGTCGTCAATCACCTGGCCAGGCGCGGCGTCATGCAGCCCGGGGGCGAACTCTTCGGGAAAGCTTTCGAGAACTGGGTTTTTCACGAACTTGTGGCGGCCAACGCGTATCTCGAGGCCGGCGCGGAACTGCACTATTGGCGTCTCGCCAGCGGCATCGAAGTCGATTTCATCATCGGCAACATGGCGGTGGCCATTGAAGCCAAGGCTACCGCCAGGATTACTTCCGACCACTTCAGGGGCTTGCGCCACCTCCACGAGGATCACCCGCGCGCGCGGCGGATCGTCGTGTGCCTGGAATCCCGGAGACGCACGACCGACGATGGCATCGAGGTGTGGCCCGTGAAGGCCTTTATTGACGAACTGCCCACACTGATGCCGCGTGGAGCGTAGTAACTCCTTGTTGGCAGTCCTGTCCGCACACGACGTGCCCAAATGCGGCACTCGGTTTGCTTCAAGTCCCGGTATGTCAAACAGCGATAAGAAGAATAGCGGTCAGGGTAACTCCGGAGCCGCAGGTGGAAAGAAGAAGGGCCACGGCGGCGGGCAAGGTACGTCGTCTGGCAACTAAGCGCAACGAAGGACTCAATATGACTACTACACAGAACAAGGCGGCTGAGCCGCATCCGCCAGCCAACGCCCCCGGCGACAACAGGGGCGCCGAGGATGTGGACGGCAACAAGGCCGGCGCTGCGGCCGGGAACAAGGCGAAGGGCCCAGATGCGCCCGAGGCGGAAGCCGAATCCAAAGACAAAGACCGGAACCCGCCGAGCTAGCCCCGGTGTCTCATTGAGGACATCGACCTGCCGCCGCTCTTGGTAGGTTGAAAGTGCGCACCGTGCGCAAGTTCATGGGCGCGAAGTCTGAGCGAGGTTCCAATGTCGACACTGCCGCCAGCCAAGGACGGCCCGCCGTCCGAGAGTCGTCGTCAAGCGGCCGAAGTCGGCCGCGCGAGCGCCGAGCAAGATCGCCAGCAGGCGGAGGATGTTCGGGAGGTCAGCGAAGAGGGCCGTCGCGACGCCGAGCAAGGCCGCAGCGAGGCCGAGTCCGTCCAATCCGATACGGAGTCCGCTCGGCAGGAAGCCGAGCGCTTTCGGGCACTCGCCGAAGAAGCGCGCGAGATGCGCGACCAGCACCGGGAGGCGCTCGAAGCGGTTCGGCAGGACCAGGAGCGTCTTCGAGAAGCTGCCGAGTCGGCACGGACGGCCGGCGAGGAAGCCCGCCACGCCGCCGAGGAGGCGCGCCAGGCGACCGTCGCGTCAGTGCACGCGACCGCCGACTCCATGCAATCGACGCTCGAGCAGATGAAGACGGTCGAAGAGATGCGCAGGACCCTGCGCGAGATCCGCGATCTGCAGAAGCTCGAGCCGCACTGACGCCACGGGGTTCCGCGCTCAGCCGGGAACCGCCGGGGCCGTTCCCCCCCGCAGGCGCGCGGCGACCAGGTCACTGATGAACGTCGCGAACGGAGTGATGTCCTGGCGGACGCTCGCCGATTCCAGCGCCGGCAGATAATCGCCGAGCCTTTCGACCGGAATGACGGTCCACGGATAGCCGCCCGACGCCAGCATCAGATTCATGAGAAACCGCCCCATCCTGCCGTTGCCATCCATGTAGGGATGAATGTAAACGAACACGAAAGGTCCGAGCACCACCCTCACCGCCGGCTCGGGTTCGTTGGCAAGCAGATCGAACAAGACCGGCAGGCAATCCCGGACCGCCTCTCGTGGTAACGGGACGTGCATGGAACGCCGGATGTACACGGGTCCCGTTCGATAACCGGCCAGATCAGCCGCGCGGATGATGCCGGCCGTGACGCTTGGCCCAAACAGTTGGCGGTACCAATCACCGTGGTCGTCGCGGACGATCTCGCCGGCGTTGCTTCCGCCAAGCACCTTCCGGACACTCGTCTTCACACTGGTGAACGCGTCGAAGTAGCCACGCGCGGCGAGCGCATCTCGGCTCTGGCGGTCCGGTGTGTTCTCCGCCGGGTTCCAGGATCCGCTTCGCACCCGTTCAATCAGCTCCGCGTTGACGCGATAACCCTCGATGGAAAGAGAGTGATACGCATCCGCGATATACGCGTCGTCGACCGCCCTGAGATAGGCATCGCGGTTGCCAGGAATTCCCGGTGCCACCGGGAAGACATCGAGGACGGGTGTCCTCATCGCGTCCCACATCAAGCGGACGCGATTGACATACGGCGAGACCGCGCGCGTCGCCACCATCGTCCGGCGATCGATGAACGGATCGCTCTCGTTGACCGTATAGCCAGCCTTCTCCATCGTCTTGACGATGTCGTCAGCGATTCGTGATTCGCCGAGGTTTCGGAAGGCGCCCGCCAGCCGGCCGGCAATCGTGCTGTGGCCGCCCTCGAGCAACAGCGCCAGGATGTCCGACGCGTCTTTCACGCTCGCCATGGCGGCACGGACATCCGTGGACGCGCGCTGGAAAAACTGTTCAGTGACGCTGGTCAGAGCCGCCGGCACCGAAAACAGCCGCAGCCCCTCGATGACGTTGACCTCGGTGGCCGGGGGCATCGCGTTTCGCACATCGAACAGGGATGTGCCGTGCGGAAGCGCCGTGGGCTTGTTGCCTCCTCTTGGTGTCCGAACCACCAATTGGCCGGGGACGGTGCGGTTGCCACCCTGAAGCGCCAGCGACTGCTCGGGCGAGAGACACCACTCGTCGCCGAAACGGGCGGTCAGGTACGAGGCGCAGAAGTCCCAAAAGGACGCATACCATGCGGTGCTGTCTCCCGGAGCTTCATCGGGACGCGCCGGGACGTACCAGCCCTTCATCACCTCGCGGAGAAAGCCGTTCTGGACCAAGCGTTGCCGGTGAGTACGGCTCAGGTCTCCCGACCGGATCGCCACACTGCCGCGGCTCTGCAGTTCGCGCAGGGCGTCGAGGGAATCAGCGAGTTTTTCTGGCGGGGACGGCATAGAAAATAGGTTATTGCGTCGCATTTACAATAGGTTTTCATGTTTTATCATTAATAGGTTTTCATGTCTATCGGCCATGGTTGCGGCACCTAAAATTCCGCGAGCCGGGGATTTTTCGCAGTAGTTCTGGGGCTGATGGCCATTCTTGGGGACATTTGGGCCTCACGGCTGATGGCACGCACGTTGCGGCAGGTGGTCGCGTGGCTTCCGATCAGGCGGCGGTCGATCGGCTGGTCCAGGCGGCGGCATGGGCGGGAGTCAACACCGCCTTCGGCGCCCTCGGCCGCATCGTCATCTGCCTGGACGCCGGTTTCCGCGTGCTGCACGCGTCGCCGATGCTCGACGAGTTGTTCGGCGCCGGGACCGCGCAGGCGGCGGAGCGACGGGCTGTGGCCGATCTGCTCGGCGACGACCTGTTCGGCCCCGACGGCACGCTGCGCCGCGCGCTAGCAGGCGGGGAGCGGCGCGAGGGCTGGCGGGCCTTGCTGGCGCTTGGCGGGGAACGGCCACGGCTGATGTCCATCAGCGCCGCACCGGTGGCCTCGGCAGACGGCGTCTGCGACACCCGCATCCGGTATCTGCTTGTGATGCGGCCTGCTGAAGACGAAGGCGCTGCCGGCGACACGCCCGTGGTGTTCGGCGAGATGGTGGCGCGGTCGCCGTCGATGCTGCGGATCTTCCGCCTCGTGGACAATCTGCGCGACAGCGAGCCGACGGTCCTGCTCACCGGCGAGAGCGGCACGGGGAAGGAAGTGCTGGCGCGCGCGATCCACGGCCGCTCGCCTCGCTGGAACGGCCCGTTCGTGGCGGTGAACTGCGCCGCGCTGCCGGGCGAACTGCTCGAGACCGAGATGTTCGGCCACGTGCGCGGCGCCTTCACCGGCGCGGTCCGCGACCGCGAGGGCCGGTTCGAGGCCGCCAGCGGCGGGACGCTCTTCCTCGACGAGATTGGCGACATGCCGCTGCCGATGCAGGTAAAGCTGCTGCGCGTCCTGCACGCGCGGACCTTCGAGCGCGTCGGGGAAAGCCGGACGCGGCACACCGACGCCCGCATCATCGCCGCCACCAACGCGAGCCTGGCCCAGGCGATCGCCGAAGGGCGCTTCCGTGAAGATTTCTACTATCGCCTGCGCGTCGTCGCGATCGAGGTGCCCCCACTTCGCGACCGCCTCGAGGACATCGAGCCGCTCGCCATCCAGGTGCTCGGCCGCGTCTGCGACGCGCACGGCCGCGTGCTGCGGTTCTCGCCGAACGCCCTGGAGGTGCTGCTCCGGTATCGCTGGCCGGGCAACGTCCGGGAGCTCGAGAACGTCCTGGAGTACGCCGTCGCGGTCGCCCGGGGGCAGACCATCCAGCGCGAGGACCTGCCCGACGTGCTCTTCGCGCCGGCGCCAACAGCGCCGGGGGCGCCGCCCGTGACGGCGGCCGCGCGCACGGGAGGCGACGATGCCGCGCTCGCGGCAGCGCTCGACGCGCACCACTGGCGGCGCGCCGAGACGGCGCGTGCCCTCGGCATCAGCCGCGCGACGCTGTGGCGCCGCATGCGCGAAGCCGGCCTCGAGTCCTGAGACATCCTGTCGCAGCCGTGCAACGTTTTGTTGCGACGCCACGTTGCGCGCCCGGCGACCAGGCCGCATCTCACGCGCGAATCCGACGGCACCTGACTTGCTGTTCAACGGCAATCAGGAACTCATATGAGTCATACCCGTACCGCGCTCCTCTGCCTGGCGGGCTTCTTCATGGCGTCGTCCGCGGTCATCACGCAGACGGCTCCTCCCACGGCAACGGTCGTGGGACAAGAGGCCTGCGCCACGTGCCATGAGGAAGTTGTCCGTCAGTTCGACCGATCCCAACACGGCGCCCTTGCTGCCTTCGAGACGCGAGGCCTGCCCTCGCGCTGCGAATCGTGTCACGGTCCGGGCAGCCTCCACGCCGAGAGTGGCGACAAGGCGCTGATTCGTACCTTCGAAGTGGCGGACGATCCCGCGTCCGTCAAGGCCTGCCTGACCTGCCACCGGCAGGACAAGGCCATGGCGTGGGCGGGCAGCGTGCATTCGACGTCGGGCGTGGGCTGCGGCTCGTGCCACACGGTGCATCAATCGCGGCAGGTGGCGGGCGCCCTGACGAGGGCCGATGGCCTCAAGCCGGTGCACTCCACGGCCCCCGCACCGAAGAACGCCCTCGTGAAACAAGACAGCCCGCTCGGCAAGGGCGAGGCCCAGACCTGCTATAAATGCCACAAGGAACAGCGCGCCCAATTCGCGCAGAGCTCGCACCACCCGGTGCGCGAGGGCCTGATGTCGTGCAGCTCGTGTCACGAAGTGCACGGCCGCAATCTGAGCCTGATCAAGACTGACGAGCGCATCAACGACCTGTGCACCACCTGCCACGCCAAGCAGGCCGGCCCCTTCGTCTTCGAGCACGCGCCTGTCACCGAGAGCTGCCTCACCTGTCACGCGCCGCACGGGACCGTGGCGAACAACCTGCTCAAGCAGGGTGAGCCCTTCCTGTGCCTGCAGTGTCACGAGATGCATTTCCACAACGCGCGCGTGGCGCCCACGGTTCCCTACAGCCTGCCGACGGGCGGCTCCAGCAATCCCAACGGCAACCTGAGCTTCATGGCGGCGTTCAACACCCGCTGCAGCAATTGCCACAACAAGGTGCACGGCTCCGACATGCCCTCGCAGGGCGTCTCGGGTCGCGGCAAGGGCCTGACCAAGTGAGGAGGATCACCATGCGCTCGCGAATCACCAGCGTGGTCGCCACGGCGGTGGCGACGCTCGTTCTTGCTCAGCCCCTGGCCGCCCAGACCCCGGCGCCGGCTCCGGCGCCGACCGCCCCCGCTTCCGCCCCGGCTTGGGAGGGCATGTTTTCCCTCGGCGGCTCCGGTTTCTCCACCGACGGCTACCAGGGCCGCGTGGCTGAGTATCGAGTAACCGATAAAGACGCCCTGGCATCAATCACCGCCCTGCTGTGGGGCGAGAAGAACGGGTTCCGATACGACATCACCGCCATCAACGGCGGCGACTCGCGCGGCCAGAACTACGCGGCCTCGGTGGACATCAAGCGGATCCTGAAGGCGCACGTCACCTACCGCAGCCTGCCCCACCGGCTCGACCACGACACGCTCGACTACGTGGACGGCGGCTCCGGCATCGGCGGCACCTTCATCGTCCGCCACGACGACACCGATCCCACGGCGCAGTACGAGATGAAATACGGCGACCTCACGGCCGGCGTGGACCTGAACCTCAAGAACATGACCTTCTTCCTGGGCCACGAACGCCAGACCCGAGGCGGCTCGCACCAGGTGATGACCGTGGCGCACTGCGCCAACTGCCACACGGTGGCCTTCACCAAGAGGTACGAGGAGGTGACGCGCACCCTCACGGCCGGTGCCCGCCTCTCGCTCTCCGCCTTCACCGCGGAGTACACGTTCACCGATCGTGACTACGAGGACAGCGGCGCCAACCCGCTGTTCCAGTACGACAATGCCATCCAGCCCGCCACGCTGCAGGACATCTTCCTCAACCGCGTGCAGTACGACGATGCGAACGGGTTGTTGCCGGTCTCGTCGGATCCGGCCATCCACAAGTACAGCAACACGCTGCGCGCCCGACTCGCCATGAAGGACGCGTCGCTCTCGGGCACCTTCACGCAGTCGCACACCGAAAACGTGGACCAGAACCTGGCCTACGACTACACCGGCGGCTCCACGCGGCTGTTCGTGCCCCTCGGCAAGAAGATGTCGGTGAAGGCCGACTTCCGCCGCTACTCGCTCGAGAACGACAGTGTGTTCGTGGACGTGGTGGAGCAAACCACGCCGGCCGGCCTCTCGGCCGGCCTCACCTATTCGCAGGCGTTCCCCACGGCGTTTCCGGCGACCTTCGACTTCGTTCGCGAATCGTCCATGAATCGCACGCCCACGGAGTTTGGCGTCGAGCTGAGCGCCCAGCCGGCCAGGCGCACCTTCCTGCGGTTTGGCTACGGCTTCGAGGCCGTCGAGCGTGAGTACTTCGAGGTGGAGAAGACCACCACCCACACCCTGTACGCCGCCGGGAGGAGCGCCATCAACAAGCAGGTGAACGCGCGGTTCCGCGTGCAGTTCGAGAATACCGAGGATCCCTTCCTGCACCACAAGGCCGCGATTCCGGCCGTGCTGCAGCCAACGCCCAGTCCCGGCCTCTCGCCGCTCACGGGCCTGCAGTACTACACGATGTACCAATCGCGCCAGGCCGACCTCACGTCGTTCCCCACGCAGAGCCTGTTCGCGGAGGGCCTGCTGACGGTGACGCCGAACGAGCGGCTGGCGATTACCGGGCACTACCGGTGGCGCGACAGCCAGAACGACGCGCTCGGTTTCTCGGAATGGGGACGCATGACCAGCGCACCTGGGGTGGACATCTGGTTTGCCGCCGACGACAAGTGGGCGCTCACAGCGGGCTACGTTTACCAGAAGGAGCAACTGGAGACGCTCTTCAGCACGCTCGCGTTTTCTGGTTGAGCGGCCGGCATCACGGGGGGCCAGTTTGGCTCCCGCACCGACATGGCCGGCTATGACAACACCAGCAGCAGCGCCTGGATGGGCATTCAGGCCTACCCCACGGCGCGCGCCGAGGTGTTCGCCAACTTCGCGTGGAACCGCGCGGTGGCGACGATTACCGACTTCGCCTACGACGGGGGTGAGTACACCGCGCAGATGGTGGGACTCGACTACCCGCTGCACTCGGCGACGATGGCCTCATTCTCGAACCTCGAGTTCACGAGAATTGGCGTGAACGGCGGGATGAACTTCCGGGTCTCGGACCCGCTCGTCGTGAATGTGACGGTGGACTACAGCAAGTACGACGACAAGGAGCCGTACCTGTTCAGCGTGACCGGGAGCCACGCGCGGGTCTTTGGCGGGGTGACCTGGGTGTTCTGACCCGGGTGGCTCGGCAGGTCCGCACCCAAAATGGCCGGGGTATGAGCCCCGGCCATTCCCTTTTCCAGGCGAAACGTCCTCGAACCCTGTTGACTTATGGCAAGAGACCGGTCCAGACTCCATCGGTACGGCGGTTCTTGCGCCCTCCCCATCGTTTGCCCCAGGAGTCCACCATGAGACGTTACGCAGTCGCTCTCTCCGTCTGCATCGGCCTCGCGCTGTCCTCGTCAGTATTCGCCCAGGCCAGGAAGGCCGACGTCTGCCACGCGAGTGGCAACGGGGCTTTCCAGAAAATCAATGTCAGCTTGAACGCGGTGACCGCTCACCGCGCGCATGGCGACGCGCTGCCGGGCGAAGGCATCCCGGGCCTGCCGGGCTACGACTTCGACGCGGACTGCGCCGCAGTGCTGGCGCAGCCGGATTTCTTCGCTTTCTACATCCGCAACAACGACAGGACGACAGAGGAGCCATGGGACTTTGACCTGAGCATCGTGGAGAATGCCGAGGGCGACGGCTTCCATGCGAAGACGCCCCGTGAAGGACAGAAGGTTGGCTACGGCACGAACTTCTTCGACGGCGTCCAAATCAACAGCCTCGAATCAACGGACTGGGACAAGGTGAGCGGGGCCGCCAATCCGGCCTACCTGAACATCTGGGTGACCGACGGAACCAACTACGCAATCATCGGGTCGGAGAACGACTACCGCGGGACCGCTTTCCAGACCCGCACCGAATGGAAGGTGCACGAGACGAACACCAATGACCTGGGCTGGTTGTGCAGCACCGGTCCGGCCACGCGAGTGGCTCAGTACCTGCTCTGCAATGGCGCCAACGCGACGCTGGCGAGCATCCCGAACAACGTGACGATCATGAGTCCCCCGGGCTTCCCGTGGCCGCACGTAGGTAGCGGGGCGCCGCGCGGCGGCTACGGGTTCAACGTGATCTACGGTGACACCGAGGCAAATTTCCTCGGCAGCTACCAACTGAACAACCTCAGCATCACGGTCGGCGGGACCACGTACTTCGCGCAGTAGCACGAGGTCGGATTGGCGCGGCGGGCGAGCGAAAGGCTCGTCCGTCGCGCCACCCTTGACATATATCAAGACATCGCTAGACCTTGATTCAACCCCGCGCGGCGGGCCGTCACGCTGTACCCTTTAGAACATCGAGCTGTCGTGACTCATGGCCACCCTGACGGTCCGTTGCGGAAGCTGTTCAACAGCCAACGGAGGATGTCCCTGAAGTCGAAACCGGATTCAAGGAGAAGGCCACCCGCGACGCTAGGTCGCGCTCCCCGGTGATGCTATCGGGTCGCCGAGCAACTGCCGGAGTTTCAGCGGATCGACGGGCTTCGTGAAGTGCACATTGAACCCCGCTGCTGCGGCACGCTGCTTGTCGCGCTCCTGGCCCCATCCGGTCAGAGCGACCAGCGTGACGTTTCGACCGAACGGTTCCTGCCGGATCCGCCGGCAGGTTTCGTAGCCATCCATGCCGGGCATACCGATATCGAGAAAGATCGTGTCAGGGCCGAACGTCCCGGCGCGCCGAATGGCCTCCAGGCCGTTACCGGCCGTTTCGACCTCGCCCCCCATCGCGCGGATCAGCGCGGCCAGCACTTCAGCGCCGTCGGCATTGTCGTCGACCACGAGCACACGCCGGTTGATCGCGCGGCGCTCAGTGCGCGCGGGGGGTTCGGCAGGCAGTTGAACATCGGGACCGAGAACTGGCATTCGTATTGTAAATTCGCTGCCGGCACCTGGGCCCTCGCTGCGCGCGATGAGGTGCCCCTCGTGCATCTCCACGATTCGGCGCGCCAGTGCCAGCCCGATGCCAAGACCCGACTGGGCGCGACGCGGCGTCTGCTCTTCCTGTGTGAACAGATCGAACACTCGGGGCAGCATTTCGGCAGAGATGCCAATACCGGTATCACTGACCGACAAATTCAGTTCAGCCGCGCCGGCGCCCCCGGGTGCGACCACCCCGCAGATCACGATCCGTCCGCCGGTGTCGGTGAATTTCGTGGCGTTGTTCAGCAAGTTCGACAGCACTTGTACGAATCGCGTCGGGTCAACGAAGAGCAGCACCGGGGTCTCGGGGAGCTTCATGTGCAGCTCGAGGCCCGCCGCCTCGATCGCGGCGCGGTTGGCCTCGACCGCGCCGTCAACAAGCTCCGCCAGGGGCGTCGGCCGGCGCCGCAGGTGAATCTTGCCAGACGAGATGCGCGAGACATCGAGCAAATCGTCGATCAGGCGGACCATGTAGCCAAGTTGGCGCTCCATCATCGACCGAACCTGCGCGACCGCGTCGGGGGTGTCCCCGGCGAGCCGCACCAGCTCGAGCCCGGTGCGAATCGGCGCGAGTGGATTGCGGAGCTCGTGGGCCAGCATCGCCAGGAACTCATCCTTGTGGCGACTCGCTTCCAGAAGCCGCGCCTCGCTGTCGCGGAGCAATTGCTCGGTGCGTTTCCGTTCGGTGATGTCGATAGCCACCCCGGACACGCCGGCGATCGCCCCGCTGCCGTCCATCAGCGGTTGGACGGTCAAGTCGAAGCTGCGTTGCTCGGTCGGTAGCGTGACGGTGATCTCATCACGGCACCCGACGCCCGTTTCGAGAACCCGCCGCTTCAGTGACGTAAGCTGCCCGCTCTCGCCGGGTGGCAACAGCTCGTCGTCGGTCTTGCCGAGGTAGTCGGGGAACTCGGGATGCAGTGGGAACACCCAGCGATAGCGAAGATCGTGATCCTGTTCGTACAGCCTGAGGGCGCTGTTGCTGGCCGCCAAGGTGCGGAACCGCTCTTCGCTATTACGGACCGCGTTCTCGGCAAGTTTCTGATCGGTGAGATCCCGCACGAAACCGGTGAACCGCGGCGCACCTTCATCCGGCACGTTGATGATTGCCACCTCGATTGGGAACTCGTGGCCGTCGGCGTGATAGCCGCGGGTCTCCACTCGGCGGTTCAGGAATGGCCCTTCGCCGGTCGCCAGGTGCTTCGCCAACCCCGCCCGGTGCTGCGCCCGCAAGTCGGGCGGAATGATCAGATCCGCGAGGTCGCGCCCGAGCGCGTCCTGCTTGCGGTACCCGAAGACTCGTTCCGCCGCGGGGTTGAACTCGGTAATGACCCCGCGATGGTCCATGGCGATGACGGCGTCCAGCGCCGTGTCCAGGATCGCGCGGGTGCGCCGCTGCTCCTGGATCACTTCGCGCTCGACGCGCTTGCGGCCAAGGAACTGTCCGAGCTGGTTGCCGACCGTCGACAGCGTGGCCAGCAGGTCCTCATCGGGCGCGACCACGTCGTAGTTGAAAAACTCGACGACGCCCTCGACCTCGTTGCCGAGCTTGATCGGGAAACCAAATGCTCCGTGCACGCCGGCCTCGCGCGCCACCGGCGCGCGGAGAAAGTTTGGGTCTTCGACCACGTCCTCGATCCAGGCCGCGCGGCCGGAGGCCCAGACCCGCCCGGGCAGGCCCACGCCGGGGGCGAACCGCATCTCACTCGTGGCGCGCTCGAACGGCGCCCCGCGGACTCCCGCCGAGCTCAAAACCGCGCAGCAACGGAGCCGTTGTTCGCCGGCGTCCACCAGCCACAGGGCACCGATCGGCCACTCAAGGTTCTCGCAGACCTGCCGGAGAATGGCCGGGGCGGCCTCCTCGAGGTCGCGGGCCTCGGCGAGCACGTCGCCGATGCCTGACGCGGCGCCGCGACGGCGCTGGCCGGTCAGCCGTTCGGAGATGGCCGCCGCCAGCATCAGCCCGGTCGTGGCGAGCACCGCCATGAACACCTGTAGCCGAATCAGGCCGCGATTGAGGTCTGGGGACGCGAATGGACCGGCGCCCACGACCGTGTGCCAGATGGCACCTGCGGAGACCGCGAGAATGACCAACGCCGTCCCGGGCTGTCCGACTCGCACGGCGGCAACCGCGACAAGCGGAAACACCACGTAGTGCAGCACGCCCTCGCCCACCGTCGCGCCAAACACCTGGCCGAACACGATGGCCGTGATCGCGGCGCTGCCCAACACGAGCGCGACGACCGGGACCCAATTGCGCGGTGCGTCGCCCCTGACCGACGCGGTGACCGTCAGGATGGCCGGTGCAACGACGAGCACGCCAAGCGCGTCGCCGATCCACCACGCGGCCCACAGGCTGGGAAAGCGGTCCCACGGTTGCAGCGCCGCCAGGCACAGCGTCGCCACGCCGATGGTCGCGCTGATGGTCGTCGCCAGCGCCGCGCCAAGGACGATCAAGCGGGCTGCATCCCGAAGGCGGCGCAGGCGCGGATCGAACGCGGGATCCCGGCGCAGGAGCCATGCCGCTGCCACCGCCTCCAAGGTGTTGCCCGTCGCGATGACGGCGGCGGTCCACAGGGGCGCGGATGAGCCGGCATTGGCGAGGAACGCCCCGAGCCACACGGCCGGCCACAGCGCCCGGCCCCAGAGCAGAAGCGCGGCCATGGCAATGCCGCTCGGTGCCCAGACGGTCGTGACCTGCTCAGCGAGGACCGCGACCTCGAAACCCAGGTCTGCGGCGATGAAGTACGCCGCCGTCACGCCGATGGCGATGAGCGCGAGCCGGCCGGTCACGGCGGTGCGGGTAGAGACGGGCACTGCTCAGCAGTCTAGCCCAGGACGAAATGGCTACTGCCGAGCTCTGCCCTGGATGGGCATCAACAGGACGGCGGGGGGTTCTGGTAACGGAGTTCGGTCAGCACGCGGTGCAGCAGTTCCGGTTCCACCGGCTTCACGAGGTGGGCGTCGAAACCGGCCACGCGCGAACGCGCGCGGTCAACGTCCTGTCCGAAGCCCGTGACCGCCACGAACCGGATCGAATCGCCGCTCAGGTCACGCAACTGGCGCGCCAGCTCGTACCCGTCGATCCCTGGGAGACCAATGTCCAGGAGCGCGATCGCTGGTTTGAAGTCCGCGGCGCGCGCGATTGCG
Organism: Acidobacteriota bacterium; assembly: GCA_030697165.1. Classification (NCBI taxonomy): domain Bacteria; kingdom Pseudomonadati; phylum Acidobacteriota; species Acidobacteriota bacterium. The sequence continues at coordinate 173,304 of JAUYQQ010000022.1, read as the reverse complement.
GAGTCGCCATCGGCCGCGGTGCACACCTCGAAGCCCAACGACGCCAGCATCTCTGCCAACAACTCGTTGGCATCGGTGTTGTCGTCCACGATTAGCACGCGCTCGCTCAGACCTCGTAGGCTGGTGGGCTCGTTAGCGGGCCCTGGCATGGCGCGCCGGCGCGGTGGGTTGAGGTCAGCGCTGGCGGGCAGCTCGACGACGAACTCGCTGCCGTGCCCGACCCCGGCGCTATGTGCGCTGACCGTGCCGCCGTGCAGATGGACCATGCTTCGCACGATGGCGAGCCCGAGGCCGAGTCCGCGCTGCGTATCGGACGAGGGGGCCGCCTGCACAAATGTCTCGAAGATGCGCGACAGCATCCCTGGCGCGATCCCGATGCCTTGATCGACGACCGACAGCCGCACGTTTTCGCCGTCGCGTTCGCCCGTCACCACGATGCGGCTGGCGGGCGCACTGTAGCGCGAGGCGTTGGTCAGCAGGTTCGCGATCACCTGCGCGAGCCGTTCCGGATCAGCGTCGACTGCCAGACCAACGCTCGCGACGTCGACCCGCAGCACCTGCTGGCGCTTCTCGAGCAGCGGGCCCACCATTTCAATCGCCCGCGCCGTCACGGCACCGAGTTCGAGGCACTCGCGCCGCAGCTCGATCTTGCCCTGCGTGATGCGCGCGACGTCGAGCAAGTCGTCGACCAGGCGCGTCACATGCGCCACCTGGCGTTCGATGATGTCCTGTTCGCGCGAGGCCATGCCGCGCATCCGCATCAGATGCAACGCCGTGGTAATCGGCGCCAGCGGATTGCGCAGCTCGTGCCCCAGCATCGCCAGAAATTGGTCCTTCGCTCGGGTCGCATCTTCGGCACGCGCGCGTGCCTCCGTCAGCGAACGCGCCTTGAGTTCGAGCTCGGCGCGCGCGCGATCGAGCGCATCGGCCAACGCCTGGCCGTCACGCACGCTTTCCTGAGCGGCGCGCATCGCGCCGCGCGCGGCCACCACCTGTTGTTCCATCCGCAGCGCCGACCCGATCGCCGGTAGCATTTCTCCGGCGGCTTCGACGACGGCGAGGTCGGTGTGTTCACCCACGAACACCATCACGGCATACGCGGTGGCAATGGCAATGGCGTCAACGGGTGGTGCAGCTGGCGCAGTCGGGACGCGGACGCGGTGCAGTCCAGGCTGGCGGCGCCCCAGCAGTTCGCGCCAGGCGCGGCCGCCCGGGAGGGTCGAGACCAGCCCGGGCGCTGGCACCAGGGTGCCGAGCTCTGGATCTTCGATCAGCACGAACAATGCACACGCGCCGGCATGCGCGGCCAGGCGGCTGACCGCCGCCGCTCGTTCATCGCGGTTCACCAGCGCGATGGCGAGACGCAGCGTCGTCAGATCCACCGGTCGTTTAAGCAGGAAATGCCAGCACGACGGCTGTGCAGTTGTGAAAGCCGCCGAATTGTCCATCGGCGCGCGCGATTTGCCCGTAGGTGTTGCAGCCGACGAGCACCGCGTCGCCGAGGGCCTCAGCGACTGATTCGAGTTCAAAACCGAACGCGTCCCCCATTCGGAGCCGCGTCGCGACGCAGTCGAAGAACAGCGCCGCACCGGGCTTGCCGCCGTGCAGCTTCTGCAAGGCGGCGGTCGTCGCTTGGCTGGCAGCCGCGACCGCGCTGTCGGCGGTCGTCTGCATCACGTAGACCGTCGCGCCGTGTGGAATCTCGGCAGCGCACGTCACGGACCCGTCGTCGTTAACCTTCAGAGGCACGCGCAAGCGGTAGCCGCCGCCGATGTCGATACCCAGGATATTGTGGAGGAAGAACGGCAACGGGTCTGCGCGAGCGAACGATTGGCCCGTGGCGGAGGCGTGCTCTTCGAAGATTTCCGCCGCTGGCATGCCGTTGAGACTGACCAGCCGTGACCGGTCAGCCTCGGTCACGCGGAAAGCGACGCTCGCCGGCGTCCAGCCGTGACCGACGCCGATTCCAACTGGGCGATCAGACAGAATCTCGAGCCCCACGACCGCATCGTCATAGGCCTCGGTGCCAAGAAATACGTGCGTCTTGGCAAAACGCGCGTCGTCGCCGGCCCCGCCGCCGGCAAATTGATAGCGTCCGGAAGTCGCGATGGTGAGCTCTTCGACGAGTTCGTCGCCATGTCCGGCAAGCGCATCGGTCATCACGAGCGCGGTGCGATGACGGGGATCGTCGGCATTGACACCATTGAAGGCGCCGATGAGCTGGCGCGCCGCCGCGCCGCGATCTTTGCTCACGCCACGTCCAACCCCCGCAGCAAACTGCATCTCGGTGGATCGAATACCGAGAGCGCAGGCGGTGCCTTCGCCGCGGTGTCCGCGGACGAATTCGCCGGCTGACGAGGCGCCGATCATGATGTCCGGGTTGATCTCATTCCTTATGGCGCTGAGTAGATCGGAATAATTGAATCGGGATGACGCGAAGACCACTAAGGCATCCGGCGTCTCGCCGCCGAAGGCGCCTTTCAACTGAGTGGCCAAGTGGCGACCGGCCTCGGCGCTATTGGATGAGTCGGTGTATACGGCGGCAGTGTGAGTCGGCACACGGCGATTCTAGCGCACTGCAATTTCGTACGAAAGAGTCCACCACAGCTCTGTCGTATGACACCACGCGTCACTGGACCAGTGTCGTGTCATGGTCGAGCTTGACGTGTCTGACCGAAGTCATCTGTGGCTGTTCAGGTGGTTCTGAAATCTTAACTCGGCACTGATTGTGCAAGACCATTGGTACTCGCATCGGCACGCGGGTAATTCAGGAGGTGACAATTGAAGAAGTTGATCATGATGGTGCTGGCCGCGACGCTCGCTGCTGGTTGTGCGTCGGACAAGGAACCGGCCGAGCTGGCCGTGAAGGGACTCGAGACCGCGGCGTCCGAAGCCAGGCCCGAGATCGAACGCTTCGCACCCGACCGGTTGGCGGGCGTTGACGCCGCCGTAGCGTCGGTCAAGTCGAAGTTCGACGGCGAAGATTATGCTGGCGCACTCGCTGGCGTGCAGTCGGCCAGCGGCGCGGTCACCAGCGCAGCGGAAGCCGCGGCGTCGCGCAAGGCGCAACTCTCGACCGAATGGGCGGGGTTTGCGGGCATGCCGGCCACCGTTGGACAGATCGAGGGCAAGATTGCCGAGTTCGACGCGATGCGACGCCTGCCGCGGGGCATGAACAAGAGCACGCTCGACGGCGCCAAGTCGTCGCTCGAGTCGGCTAAGGAGTTATGGAGCGACGCAACCGATGCGCATCAGGACGGCGACCTCGTGCTCGCGGTGAACAAGGCCAATCAAGCCAGTCCGATCGTCGATGCTCTGGTGAAGACGCTGGGCATCCAGGCACCGGCTCGATAGGCAGCGAGGGTGCACATAGTCGCAGGTGGTGGGCCGGAGGTGACGTCGGTGACGCGCCAGCCTGGCTCACCACCATCGTCGTCATCCTCGGCCGGCCGCTTCACAGCAGGCCCAGCAATTTGCGCGCTGCGTCTTCGGATGAGGCCGGGTTCTGGCCTGTGACCAGCTTGCCATCGGTCACCACGAAAGATGCCCAGTCGGCGCGTTTTTCATAGATGCCGCCGTTGGCTTTCAGCATGTCCTCGATCAGGAAGGGGACCACGTTGGTCAGCCCGACGCCCTCTTCTTCGGTGTTGGTGAACCCGGTCACGGTCTTGCCCGAGACCAGTGGCTTGCCGTCTGCGCCCTTCGGGTGCTTGAACGCCGCCGGGGCGTGGCAGACTGCGCCGATCGGGCGGTCGCTGGAGGCGAACGTTTCGATCAGCTTGATGCTGTCGGCATCCTCGGCGAGGTCCCACAGTGGGCCGTGACCGCCCGGATAGAAAATCGCATCGAACCCATCGGCCGATACCGTGGAGAGAACGACAGTGTGTGCCAGATCGGTTTGGGCCGCCTGGTCGCTTTTAAAGCGTTTGGTCGCCTCGGTCTGTGCATCGTCCGCGTCGCTGGTGGGATCCAGCGGGGGCTGTCCGCCCTTGGGCGAGGCGAGTGTGACGTCGGCGCCGGCATCCTTGAAGACGTAATAGGGTGCGGCGAATTCCTCGAGCCAGAAACCGGTCTTCTTGCCAGTGTCGCCGAGTTTGTCGTGCGAGGTGAGAACCATGAGAATCTTCATCGGGTGGTCGCCTTTCGATCTGCCTGTGTTTTGGGTGGATCGTTCTCCTTCGTCACGACTGATGATGCGGGAAGGGGCCGCAGGGCGTCTGTGCTCTTGTGAACATCTCGGGCCGCCGCATCGAGCAGCTTCAGCGTTCGCTGGACGCCCCGCCAAAGCCAGACTAGCGGCGATTGCGAATGGAATAAAGGTGACCCTGGGTACGGATCAGCAGGCGGTCGCCGACGATGGCCGGCGTCGCCATGGCGAATTCGTCAAGCGAGTTGACGCCCAGCAGCCGATACTCGTCGCCGGCCTCGACCACGAAGGTGTCGCCCTCCTCGCTCAGCAGGAAGACTTTTCCATCGTAGGCCCATGGGGAGGCCGTGAACGCGGCGGCGCCCGGCGCCACGCGGGATCGAAAGACCCGCTCGCCGGTTTCGACCTTGTAGCGCGAGAAGATGCCTTTGTCGTAGAGGACGTACAGTCCATTCCTGTAGATCACCGGCGTTGGCAGATAGGTGCCGCCGGCCACCCGGTCGTACCACACGACGTAGTCATTCTTGTTCACTGATTCAGGTGGCGTGATATCGCCCGCCCCACCGGCGCGAATGGCGACGATGGGTTTGTTGTCGTCGCCGGAGGTGCCGGAGGTCATGTACAGAATTCCGTCCACGGCGAATGGGCTCTGGATCGCCACCGCGCCCATCCGGTTGAGGCGCCATAGCTCTCGGCCATCGAGGCCGTAGCTGATGGCCACGCCGGGGCCCAGGGTCACCACTTCCGTGCGCAGCCGGTTTTCCCACACGAAGGGCGTGGACCAGCCGGTCTTCCTGGCGGGTTGGACCGTGCGAGGCGTGCGCCATAGCTGCTTGCCAGTCTGGGCATCATAGGCCGCCAGAAAGCTGTGCTCCTCGTTGTCGTTCAACACGAACAAGCGGTCCCGGTATAGCGCGGGCGAGGCGCCCGTTCCGTAGTCGCGGATGGTCGCGCGGCGATCGAACGGCGTGGCCCAAATCGGCTTCCCGTCGAAATCGAAGGCGTACAGCCCGTAGTCGGTAAAGTAGGCATAGACACGGTTGCCGTCGACGACCGGCGTCTCCGACGCAAAGCTGTTCTTGACGTGTCGCCCGCCGCGAGGGTTGCCCTGATAGATCTGGCGTTCCCACAACCGCCGCCCGCTCTCGAGGTCGTAGCAAAACAGCATCAGGCTGATGACGATGTCTTGCGGCATCTCGCGGTCGCGTGCCCAGAGGCGTGTGTTGATCTCGTCAGCCGAGAGCCCTTGCTTGCGCAGCTCGGCGAGGTACTCGTTGCTGAAATCCGTTCCGAGTGAGGGTGGCTTCATCCGCTGCTCACTGGTCGCAGCGGTCAGGAAGACCCGGTTTCCCCACACCACCGGCGACGACCAGCCGACACCGGGCACGTCGGCGACCCACTCGACGTTTTCAGTCTTGGACCACGTGACGGGCAGGTTGCGATTGTCGGAAACCGGGTTTGAATCGGGTCCGCGAAACCGGGGCCAGCGAGCGGACTTCTCGGGACCAGCCGGTTGACTCGACGTCTGCGGCTCGACAGCTGCCGTGGGCTTGCCCGCCGTAGCCTGGGCGAAGGCCGGCGACGTAAGGGAACAGGCACCCATGAGCGCAACGAGGCTCACGGCCACACTACCTGACGTCACTTGAGCGGCGGAATTCCGGGCCATGACCAGCTAGAAAGTCGCGCGTCTCAGTCTGAGAGCATTGCCGATGACTGACACCGAACTGAAAGTCATTGCTGCGCTCGCAATCATCGGGCTCAGCAGAATTCCAAACCAGGGATAAAGAAGCCCTGCCGCCACTGGCACGCCCAGAGCGTTGTAGACAAAGGCGAAGAACAGATTCTGGCGGATGTTCTTCATCGTCGCGGTACTCAATGCACGCCCTCTCACGATGCCTCTCAGATCGCCGTTGACGAGGGTGACTCCGGCGCTCTCCATCGCGACATCGGTACCCGTTCCCATGGCGATGCCGACGTTCGCCTGGGCCAACGCGGGCGCATCGTTGATGCCATCGCCCGCCATGGCCACGATCTTTCCTTCCTTCTGGAGTCGCTGGACGACGGCGGCCTTCTGATCAGGCAGGACATCAGCCTCGACGTGCTCGATGCCCAGCGACTGGGCGACCGCCATGGCTGTGGTCTTGTTATCGCCCGTCAGCATGACGACATCAATGCCCTGTGCCTTCAGCTCTCTGATTGCCTCTCGAGACGATTCCTTGATTGGATCCGCGACCGCGATCAGCCCCGCAGCCTTCGCGTCGATCGCAACCAGCATTACCGTCTGGCCTTTTGCGCGAAGCTCGTCGGCGCGCGATCGCAGGTTCGAAAGATCGACGCCGAGATCCTCCATTTGCCGGAGGTTGCCGATCGTCACCGTCCGCCCTTCCACGACGCCACTGACGCCCTTGCCGGTGGCCGATGCGAAGTCAGACACAGGAGCGAGCGTCGTCCCGCGCTCGCGTGCGCCATCGACAATGGCTCGCGCGAGCGGATGTTCGCTGACGTGTTCGAGGCTCGCGGTGAGCCGGAGAACGACGTCTTCGGTGAAGCCGGCAGCCGGCTCGACAAGCGCCAGGCGCGGCTTGCCCTCGGTCAGCGTGCCGGTCTTGTCCACAACGATGGTATTCACCTTCTCGAACAGCTCGAGCGCCTCGGCATTTTTGAGCAGGATCCCAAGTTCCGCCCCCCGCCCGGTGCCCACCATGATCGACATCGGCGTGGCGAGGCCAAGCGCGCATGGGCAGGCGATGATCAGCACCGCGACCGCGTTGACGATCGCGTGAGCAAAGCGCGGTTCAGGCCCGTAGATTGACCAGACGCCGAACGTGATGATCGCCACCAGGATGACGATTGGGACAAACCACCCCGATACGGTATCGGCGAGACGCTGAATCGGGGCTCGGGAACGTTGCGCTTCGCTGACCATCCGCACGATTTGCGCCAGCAGCGTGTCAGCACCAACGCGCTCCGCAGTCATGACGAAGGCCCCGGTGCCGTTGACCGTCCCTCCAGTGACCTTCGCCTCGACGGCCTTCTCAACCGGGATCGGTTCGCCGGTCACCATTGACTCGTCGATCGTCGTGACCCCTTCGGCGACGACGCCGTCAACCGGAATCCGCTCACCGGGACGGACTCTGAGCCGATCGCCCACCTGCACGTGTTCGACAGGAATATCTTCCTCGTCGCCCGACGCGGCGATCTTGTGCGCGACCTTCGGTGCAAGCCCCAGCAGGTTTCGAATTGCGGCACCAGTGCCGGCGCGGGCGCGCAGTTCCAGAACCTGGCCAAGCAAGACCAGGACAACGATGACGGCTGCCGGCTCGAAATACACCGCGACGCGATCGCCCATTCGGAATGACTCGGGAAAGAGGCCAGGGGCCAGCGTCGCGACGACGCTGTATCCGTAGGCTGCGCCGACGCCGAGGGCGATCAGGGTAAACATGTTGAGGTGCATCGAGATCACCGATGCCCAGCCGCGCTGGAAGAACGGCCAACCGCCCCACAGCACCACCGGTGTCGCGAGGGCGAGCTCGATCCAGTTCAGCCAGCCGGCTGGCAATCGGTGAAGCAGGTGGCCGGGTAGGAACTCGGCCACCATGACGGCCAGGATCGGCGCGGTGATCACGAGCGACCACCAGAACCGGCGGGTCATGTCCTGTAACTCTTCGTTCGGTCCCTCGTCGAGCGTGACGGTTACCGGCTCCAGTGCCATGCCGCAGATCGGACAGGAGCCTGGCCCCCGCTGCCGAATCTCCGGGTGCATGGGGCAGGTGTATTCGGCGTCGGCCTCGGCCGGCGCGGTGCTCGCGCCGCGCTTCTCGCCCACGAATTCGCCGGGGTTCTGGCGAAACTTCTGCAGGCAGGTGTCGCTGCAGAAATAGTAGGTGTGGCCGGCATGGTCCAATGTGCCGACCGCGTCGGCCCGAGCGATCGTCATCCCGCAGACCGGGTCCAGGGCTTCGCTCGAGTCGGGGGTGTCATGTTGATGCGTCGCCACTGCGGCCTCCACTGGTTAACGCGACGGCAGACGGTTCATTACAGTGCTGCAGGGACGCCGGGCTGCCGCCCGGCGCCCCTCGGTCTCACTTTGCGAATTGAGCGGGATCGGCGTCGAACCTGGTTTTGCAGCCCTTCGTGCAGAAGTAATAGGTCTTTCCCTGATACTCGCTGGTCCCGGCCGCCTGGCTCGGAGCGATTTGCATGCCGCAGACAACATCTTTTTCCATAAGAGTTCCTCCTGCCTTGATAACGGAGAGCCCACCTTAGCATTACACTCGGGTGGTCAGTGCGTTTTGCCGCAGGTGCAGTTGGCGCAACCGTGCTCAGCGCAGACGCCGCACGATTCGGTGACGCGCTTCTTGAGGGCGTCGCGGGCTCGGAACACGCGCACACCCGCGTTACTGGGCGACAGATTGTTTCGCTCCGCGAAGGCTTTCACAGGTACGCCTTCGACATCGATCTGCTGAATCGCGTCGGCGTACTCGGGCTTGAGCGTCGCCGCCAACCTCGCCACACACGCACAGATCTCCGCCTCGACATCGGGCGGTGCGGATTCCTGATGCTCCAACTCCCGGGCAAACAACTCGAGAGCCTTCGCAGCCGTTCCGCCGCGCCGGTAACGATCGACCACGGCATTGCGGAGAAGACGGTAGAACCAGGGCACCACCGCTTCTCCGTCAGGCGCCACCTCGGGCCGTGAGAGCACCTTGGTGAACGCGTCCTGCAGAATATCCTCCGCGGTGTTCCTGTCACCGACGCGGCGTTCAAGGAACCGCAGAAACGCGCGGTGATTCTCCAGCAGAACAGCGATCTCGCTAGTGGTCGCAGGGTCAGTCGGCATCGTCTTCAGAATACCCCCTTCTGTGCGGCTACTCAGTTGGACGATGTTGCAGAGCCGGCACCACATGATGGCGGCAACATCAGGCAACTCCTGGCTCAGAATCTCAAGCGCGCGCCGCTTATCGATTCCAGGATGAGGAGCGAAAAGAGGCGTGCGAGAGCAAGTTCGCGAACTAACTTTTTTGAGAATGAGCGACGGAGCGAGTGGGGTTCGACCCCGCTACCGCGATGCCGAAGACGAGCGCGCGTGGCTGGAAGACCACCCGCACCGCGGAACGAGACGAATGTCGAGGGATGGCGGAGGCCGCCAGGGATTCGCACTGTGGCCGGCGCGAAACGCGGGCCATTGAGCCCGAGTCCCACCCGAACCGCCGAACGAAACCGAAGGCTTGAGTGATGGCGGAGAGGGTGGGATTCGGACCCTCCTGGACTCTCGATCATCGAATTATTTAGGGATTCAGGCCCAATCGAAGCGAGCAAATCTACGAAATGTGACGTTACTGGAACAAAACTGGAACACGCTTCGCTGCTTCCTGCTAGCATCGAGCTATGCCCGCAGGCAGTCTCACCCTCTATCGTCGGCATGGCCGAACCTGCCCCCATCGCTCGAAGGGCCGGCGCTGGACCCGCTGCAATTGCCCGGTCTGGGCTCAGGGTTCGCTAGGCGGCAAGTGGATAAAGGACACCCTCAATACCCGCGATTGGAGCGTGGCCGCAGCGACCGTGCACGAGTGGGAAGCCGCACGTGAAATCGGTGCCTCCAAGGCAGAGATACCGACCGTACGCGAGGCGCTGCAGAAGTACTTCGACGACGCCGAGGCCCGTAATCTCGCCAAGAGCACCATCCGCAAGCGTCGCGAACTCTTAGAAGGGAAATTGCTTCCTTACTGCGAAGCAAAAGGCTTCGATCGATTGAAGGACCTCAACGTCGATGCGCTTCGAAGCTTCCGAAAGACTTGGAAGTTCGCTGCCACTTCAGCCGTCAAAAGGCTCGAATATTTGCGCGGGTTTCTGAGGTTCTGTGAGGAATCGGAGTGGATCGACCGCAATCCGGCGAAAGCGATTAAGCCCCCGAAGGTAACCCAATCGCCGACGCTGCCGTTCGACGAACAGGACGTCATCCGGGCACTCGATGCGGCCGACCAATTGGCGGAGTGGGGCTCGTTCGGCCCCAAGCTGAAGGCAATGGTGCTACTCCTGCGTTATTCGGGCTTGCGGCTTCAGGACGCGGCCTGCCTGGAGCGGAGCCGGTTGAGCGGCGACAAGCTATTCCTCTACACCCAGAAGACAGGGACTCCGGTCAACTGTCCTCTCCCGCCAGAAGTGACGAAGGCTCTGGACGCGCTAGTCAATGAGCGAGCGGAGTATTTTTTCTGGGATGGCAAAAGCGAGCGCGAGACGACTGTCAAGAGCTGGAATCGAGTATTTCAGAAACTGTTCTCAACAACCGATCCGCCAATCGTCGGCGGTCATGCCCACCGATTCCGAGATACCTTTGCGATCTCCCTTCTCCTAAAGGGAGTTGAGCTTTCCCATGTATCGATCCTGCTGGGCCACAGTTCAATCAAAGTGACTGAGCGGCACTATTCACCGTGGGTGAAGGCGCGTCAGGAGCAACTGGAAGCAGACGTAAGGCGCACGTGGCAGCAACCCGGAACGAAGAAAGCGGACAGGCGGACGGCGGGACGATCTCGCAAACCTATGCAACGGCGACCATCAGTGAGCTCGGTGCACTGACATCCCAACCCATGGGAATTCCAGGCCATCACTAGTTAGAAAGTCGCGCGTCTCAGTCTGAGGGCATTGCCGATGACTGAAACCGAGCTGAAAGTCATCGCTGCGCTCGCAATCATCGGGCTGAGTAGAATCCCGAACCAAGGATACAGAAGCCCTGCCGCCACAGGCACGCCCAGAGCGTTGTAAAGAAACGCGAAGAACAGATTCTGGCGAATGTTCTTCATCGTCGCTGAACTCAATGCCCGCCCTCTAACGATGCCTCGCAGATCGCCTTTGACGAGAGTGACTCCGGCGCTTTCCATCGCGACATCGGTGCCCGTACCCATGGCGATGCCGACGTTCGCCTGGGCCAACGCGGGCGCATCGTTGATGCCATCGCCGGCCATGGCAACGACCTTTCCTTCCTTCTGGAGACGCTGGACCACTGCGGCCTTCTGATCAGGCAGGACGTCAGCCTCAACGTGCTCGATGCCGAGCGACTGCGCGACCGCCATGGCCGTTGTCTTGTTGTCGCCCGTAAGCATGACGACATCAATGCCTTGTGCCTTCAGATCCCTGATTGCCTCTCGAGCCGATTCCTTGATTGGATCCGCGACTGCTATCAGCCCCGCAGCCTTCGCGTCGATCGCAACAAGCATCACCGTCTGGCCCTTTGCGCGAAGCTCGTCGGCCCGTGATCGCAGATTCGAAAGATCGACGCCGAGATCCTCCATCTGACGGAGGTTGCCGATCGTTACCTTGCGCCCTTCCACGACGCCGCTGACGCCCTTTCCTGTGGCCGATGCGAAGTCAGACACAGGACCGAGCGTCGTCCCTCGTTCGCGTGCGCCATCGACAATGGCTCGTGCGAGCGGATGTTCGCTGACGTTTTCGAGGCTCGCCGTGAGCCTGAGAACGTCGTTTTCAGTGAAGCCGGCAGTTGGCTCGACGAGCGTCAGGCGCGGCTTGCCTTCGGTCAGCGTGCCGGTCTTGTCCACAACGATGGTATTCACCTTCTCGAGTAATTCGAGCGACTCGGCGTTCTTGAGCAGAATCCCAAGTTCCGCACCGCGCCCGGTGCCCACCATGATGGACATCGGCGTTGCGAGGCCGAGCGCGCATGGGCAGGCGATGATGAGCACCGCGACCGCGTTCACGATCGCATGGGCAAATCGAGGTTCAGGACCGTAGATCGCCCAAACGCCGAAAGTGATGATCGCCACTAGAATGACGATTGGGACAAACCAGCCAGACACGGTATCGGCGAGACGCTGAATCGGCGCCCGTGAGCGTTGCGCTTCGCTGACCATCCGCACGATTTGCGCCAGCAGCGTGTCTGCACCAACGCGCTCCGCGGTCATGACGAAAGATCCGGTGCCGTTAACTGTCCCTCCAGTGACCTTCGACTCGACGGCCTTCTCCACTGGGATCGGTTCGCCCGTCACCATTGACTCGTCGATCGTCGTCACCCCTTCGGCGACGACGCCGTCAACCGGAATGCGCTCGCCGGGACGGACCCTGAGCCGATCGCCCACCTGCACGTGTTCGACAGGAATATCTTCCTCGTTGCCCGACGCTGCGATCTTGTGCGCGACCTTCGGTGCAAGCCCCAGCAGGTTTCGAATTGCGGCACCGGTGCCAGCGCGTGCTCGCAGTTCGAGCACCTGGCCGAGCAAGACCAGAACAACGATCGCGGCTGCCGGCTCGAAATACACCGCCACTTGATCGCCCATCCGGAACGAATCGGGAAAGAGGCCAGGGGCCAGCGTCGCGACAACACTGTATCCATAGGCCGCCCCGACGCCGAGGGCGATCAGGGTAAACATGTTGAGGTGCATTGAGAGCACCGATGCCCAGCCGCGCTGGAAGAACGGCCAGCCGCCCCACAACACCACCGGTGTCGCGAGAGCGAGTTCGATCCAGTTCAGCCAGCCGGCAGGCAATCGGTGAAGCAGGTGCCCGGGTAGGAACTCGGCCACCATGAAGGCCAGAATCGGCGCGGTGATCGCAAGCGACCACCAGAACCGGCGTGTCATGTCCGCCAACTCTTCGTTGGGCTGCTCCTCAAGGGTCACGTTGACCGGTTCCAGGGCCATTCCGCATATCGGACAGGAGCCTGGCCCCTTCTGCCGAATCTCCGGATGCATGGGGCAGGTGTATTCGGCGTCCGCATGGGCAGGCGCGGCACTCACGGAGCGTTTCTCGCCCACAAATTCGGCGGGGTTCTGGCGAAACTTCTGGAGGCAGGTGTCGCTGCAGAAATGGTAGGTCTGCCCCGCATGTTCCAATGTGCCGACCGCGTCGGCCGGAGAGATAGTCATCCCGCACACCGGGTCCAGGACGTCGTTCGAGTCGGGGATGTCATGTTGATGCGTCGCCATTGCGGCCTCCAGCTGGTTAACGCGACGGCAGACGGTTCATTACAGCGCGGGCAGGACGCCGGGCTGGCGCCCGGCGCCCTTCGGCCTCACTTTGCGAATTGAGCGGGATTAGCGTCGAACTTGGTTTTGCACCCATTCGAGCAGAAGTAATACGTCCTTCCCTGGTACTCGCTGGTCCCGGCCGCCTTGGCGGGATCGATTTGCATGCCGCAGACAACATCTTTTTCCATCAGAGTCTCTCCTACCCTTAATAACGCCGAGTCCACTGGGCCATTACACCGACGTTGTCAGTCGCGTGTACTGCATGTGCAGTTGACGCAACCGTGCTCCGCGCAAACGCCGCACGATTCGGTAACGCGCTTCTTGAGGGCGTCGCGGGCGCGGAACACGCGCACACCCGCGTTGTTAGGCGACAGATCGTTTTGTTCCGCGAAGGCCTTGACAGTTACGCCTTCGACATCGATCTGTTGAATCGCGTCGGCGTACTCGGGCTTGAGCGTCGCCGCCAACCTCGACACACACGCACAGATTTCCGCCTCGACATCGGGCGGTGCGGATTCCTGATGCTCCAGCTCCCGGGCGAACAACTCGAGAGCCTTCGCAGCCGTTCCGCCGCGTCGGTAACGATCGATAACGGCATTGCGAAGAAGACGGTAGAACCAAGGCACGACCGCTTCGGAGTCTGGTGCAATATCGGGCCGAGCCAGTACCTTGGTGAACGCGTCCTGCAGAATATCCTCCGCGGTGTCCCTGTCACCGACGCGACGTTCAAGGAACCGCAGAAAGGCGCGGTGATTCTCCAGCAGAACAGAGATCTCTTTGGCTGTCGTAGGCTCAGTCGGCATTATGTTCAGAATACATGTGTCGTGCGGCTACTTAACTGGGCGCTGTTGCAGAGCCGGCACGACATGATGGCGGCAACACTCGGGCAATTCCCGGCGCAGAGTTTCTAGCGCGCGCGCCGCTTTGTCGAGAAAGTCTGCCGACGACTCAACCATGAACCGCCGCGGATGTGTGGCCCATGCCGACGCGATACGCGCATCCACTTCAGCGGCGACCTCGGCCGACTCGGTCCGCAAGGGGTTTTGATGGTTATAGCCCTGCTCGAGTGCGGGGGTCCGCAGGTGAATCACCGCGTGGTACCTGCCGAGTTCCGCCTCAATCGTTGTTCCGACGGACCTCCAGAACTCGTCGGACGCCCCTGGCCAGTACGCCAGGCCGTCGACGGTCCCGCGATCGCACAACACGATCGCGGGATTGTGGCCGTCGCCCGTGGATTCCAGCTCACGCTGAACGTGGAAGATGGCGCGTTGCGCAGCGCGCCGGCACGAATCATCGTCTTCCCGGGGGAATCCGCCGCCGAAGATGACACTCGCCGCCTCTGGCAAGACTTTGACATGGGCGCAAAATGACTGCCGGATCAGCTCCAGTAGCGCCGTCTTGCCCGCACCCGGTCCGCCGGTGAGCACGATGCGCTTTCGTTCGTGAGGGTCCTTGCACTCGCACGCGACCATAACGTTCCCCGTCGTTAAGATGTTTTGCCGGTCGATTAGGTATCGATTGCGGCTCATTAGATTGACATGCGGCCATTCTTCGCACGACTAACCAGTTTCCACACCTCAATCGCAGTCACCGGGCCCAGCGCGACTAAGAGTGTTAAGGCGCAATCAGCCGCCGACAGTGGGCTGGTGTCGAAGATTGCCTGGGCCGCCGGGATATGGTGGATACCAAGTTGCATCAACACCGAGAACACCACCACTCCCAACAGGCGCAGATTAGTGAAGGCGCCGACCTCCCAGAACACGCGTGTTGTGCTCCTGGCAGCAAAAGCGCGGAAGAGTTCGCCGAAAACCAGCACCGAGAACGCAAGATTGCGCGCCTCGGATAAGTCGCGCGTTTTCAGCGCCCAGACGAAGACGGCTAGAGTCGCAACAGCTTGGAGCAAGCCCGTTACGATGATGAATCGCCATTCCACGGGTCCCAGCATCGGTTCGTCAGGATGGCGCGGTGCCCGCTGAAGAACATCGGACTCGGGTGGATCGACAACCAAGGCCAACGCCGGCAGCCCATCGGTGACTACATTGATCCACAGCAAGTGAAGCGGCAGCAGGGGTAGTGGCAATCCGCTCAACGCAGCCACGAGCATGACTGTCAGTTCAGCTGTATTTCCGGACAGCAGGTACACGAGGGTCTTCCGGATGTTGTCGAAAATGCCCCGGCCTTCTCTGATCGCAGCAACAATGCTGGCGAAGTTGTCGTCAGCCAGCACCATGTCCGACGCCTCGCGCGTCACCTCGGTGCCGGTGACCCCCATCGCGATGCCAATATGTGCCTCGCGGAGCGCCGGCGCGTCGTTCACGCCGTCTCCAGTCATCGCGACAATGGCACCGCGCGTCTTCCAGTCCCGCACAATGCGAATCTTGTCCTCTGGAGTCGCCCTGGCATGCACGACATCGTCAGGGACGGCCCCGCTGGACAGGATGCCGAGCTCTCTGGCAATGGCGCGAGCGGTTGTGGGATGGTCGCCGGTGATCATGACGGTCGTGATGCCGGCCGCGCGGGCCGCGGCGATTGCGGCGATGGCTTCCGTGCGGGGTGGATCGGCGATGCCGATCAGCCCAAGCAACGCGGTGCCATTCGCCGATCCGGCCCGTGTCACGGCGACGGCCAGGACACGGAGACCACGCTCCGCCATCTGCGTGTTTGCCTCCGACGCATTGCCGACACCCTCCTGGCAGAGTGGCAGCACGCTTTCGATGGCGCCCTTCATGTAGGTGTCGCCATCGGCGCGTTTAATCGACATCCGTTTCAGGACGGTGTCGAACGGAAGTACGGTCACGCGAGGGTTGGTCGTTTCGATCTCGGCCCGATCGATACCCCGCTCGGCGGCAGCGATCAGGATTGCCAACTCAGTCGGGTCACCGACACCTGGCTTTCCGTCGTGTCCGATCTCGGCATCGCTACACGCCGCACCGGCTCGCAACAGGCTGGTGTGATCCGGGCCCCAAAGCTCGCGCACACGCATGACGCCGGTCGTCAAGGTGCCGGTCTTGTCGGTGCAAATGACGGTGACGCATCCAAGCGTCTCGACTGCGGCGAGCCGTCGGACCAGCAGATTGCGGGCCGCCATCCGTTGGACGCCGACCGCAAGTGCGATCGTCACCACCGCCGGCAGGCCCTCGGGAACCGCCGCCACCGCGAGCGACACGGCCGCCATGAACACCTGCAGGGACGGCCAGCCGCGCAGTATGCCCGCCAAAGCGACCACCGCGACAATGCCGCCGCAGAGATAAAGGAGAGTCCGGCTGACCTGGGCAAGGCGACGCTGCAACGGCGTCACGCTCTCCTGCGCGGTGGCCAACAGGTGGGCGATCTTGCCTAGCTCCGTCTGCATTCCCGTGGCCACGACCTCGGCCACGGCTGTGCCGGTCGCTACCGACGTCCCCATGAACACGAAGTCGCCCCGCTCGGCGAGCGGCGCGTCCGCAGCCGAGGGCTTCGTGCTCTTCTCAACCGCCGCACTTTCGCCCGTCAACGGTGCTTCATTGGTGGTCAGCGCGTGCGCGGTTCGCAACCGTGCGTCGGCTGCGGCAATGTCGCCTGGTTCGAGCACCAGGTAGTCGCCCGGCACGACGGTTCCCGCGGGCACCATCACACTGTGACCGTCTCGCATCACTCGCGCCCGTGGCGCGGTCATCGAGCGGAGCGCCATCACGGCCTGCTCCGCACGGTGTTCCTGAAAGAAGCCAATGGCTCCGTTGACAACCACGATTGCGCCGATGGCGATCGCGTCGAGCAGTTCGCCCAGTCCGACGGACACAACGCTCGCGCCAATCAACAACCAGATGACCGGGCTGGCGAACTGACGAGCGACCAGCTTCACTACGCTGGTCGCCTGCTCGCGCCGAATCTCGTTCGCGCCGAACTCGGTGAGACGGCGCTCGGCTTCAACTGAAGAAAGGCCGGCAGCAGGAACCGCCTGGCTATCTGGATCTGGAGTGACTGCGGCGGGCATCACCGTGTCGGGGGTCATGCAACACCGGCGGCTGGAGCCTCGACGAGCTTGTTGTGCGGCGCCGTCATGGCGACCCTCACCTGATGCCGGCGCCACATCGCATAAGCGGCGGGCAACACGAGCAGGGTGAGCAGCATGCAGGACCACAAGCCGCCCACGACCGGCGCGGCCGTGCGTGCCGAAACGTCCGCGCCGACACCTGCCTCCCACAGCAACGGCAGCAGACCCAGCACCGTCGTCGCAACGGTCATCACCAGCGGGCGCACGCGCGCGGCCGCGCCTTCAACCACGGCGGCGTCCACGTCGTCCGGCGTGCGAATCCGGCCTTCTTTCATGTATCGCGTGAACGCTTCATCGAGATAGACCACCATCACGATGCCGGTCTCCGCGGCCACACCGGCGACGGCGATCAGGCCAACCCACACTGCTGTCGACAAGTTGTAATCCATCAACGCCAACAGCCAGACACTGCCGGCCAGTGCGAACGGCAGGCTGGACAGCACGAGGAAGGTCTGCGGCCATCCGCGCATAGACAGATACAGGAGTACGACGACGAGAAGGAGCGTCAAAGGGATGACAAATCGCAGCCGGGCTTCCATCTCGGCGAGGAACTCGTATTGCCCCGTCCACTGCAGCCGATATCCAGCCGGCAGGCTGAGGCGCGACGCGACCACGGCCTTGGCGTCACTCACCCAGCCACCGAGGTCGCGTTGGGTCTGGTCGATGTCGGCGAACACGTAGCCCACCAGCACACCGTTCTCATCCTTGATCATCGGGGGACCGGTGGTCACGCGGACCTCGGCGAGCTCGCCGAGCGGCACCGACGCGCCGGTCTGCCGCCACTGCTCCATGAAGTCTGGCGAGGCCGTGAGCCCTCCCATCGCCGGTGCCGGAAGTGCCGATGAGGTCGCCGTTCCGCCCGGCTGGCCCCCGCCCGAGGACATCGAGCCACCCATGCCTCCTCCGGAACTGGCAGGAGAGCTGGCCATGCCACCGCCCGGCGCGGTGGCCCCGGCCCCGGCATTGCCGCCGCCGAAGTCCATTACACTGGCCGTCGACTGCACCGGCACCAGAATCCGGCGGAGCGCCTGCGGGTCGGCGCGTTGATCGGCCGCATAGCGCAGGTTGATCGAAAAGCGAGCGCGCCCCGCGATAGCCGTCGACACCGTCATGCCGCCGACGGCCGCCTCAACGACGTCCTGGACGTCCCGGACCGTCAGACCATATCGCGCGATGGCGTCTCGGTTCGGCGTAATGTCGATATACTCACGTCCCGTCTGGCGCTCGGCGAAGGTGCTGCGCGTGCCAGGGACCGCACGCAACATGCCCTCGAGATCCACGCTGATGCGTTCAATCTCCTTGAGATCGTCGCCAAACACCTTGATCCCGACTGGCGTCCGAACTCCCGTCGAGAGCATGTCGATTCGGGTTCGGATCGGCGGCGCGATCGCCATTTGATAGCCGGGCATCTGCAGGGCCGCATCGAGATCTCTCGACAATTCCGCTAACGTGCGAGCGCGCTGCTCTGGCCATACCGGCCTGAACGCCCACTTCATCCAGTCGGGCGCGACGGTGCTGTACCATCGGGCGGTGTAGGACGTCGGCCATGCGTCGCGTGGATGCAGCGCAATGACGGATTCGATCATGTCGAGCTGGGCGGGATCGGTCGCCGTTTCAGCGCGGCCGGCCTTGCCATGCACCGACGCCACCTCCGGGAAGCTCATAATGATCCGGTTCTGCATCGTCAGCGCCCGGCGCGCCTCTTCAATCGCGATGCCCGGAAACGTGGTCGGCATCACGAGCAGCGAACCCTCGTCGAGCGGTGGCATGAACTCCGAGCCGAGGCGCTGGAACACCGGCACGGTCGCGAGCATCAGGAGCACGGCCAACGCGACGACGACGATTCGGAACCGAACCACCAGCACCGCGATCGGCCGATAGAGCGCGCTCAGAATGCGGCTGACTGGATTGGTGGCCTCGGTGCGGAAGCGGCCGCGCAGCAGCAGCACCATCAGTGGCGGCGCGAGCGTGATCGACAACACGGCGGCGGCGAACATCGCGAAGGTCTTGGTATAGGCGAGCGGCGTGAACAGCTTGCCCGCCTGGCCGGCCAGCGTGAAGATCGGCAGGAAGCTGATGGTGATCAGCAGCAGCGAGAAGAACAGCGGCCGGCCGACCTCCTTGCACGCGTCGACGATCACCTGCTTGCGATCCGACTCCGGCGGCGCGGCTGCGAGACGCACGTGCGCATTCTCGATCAGCACGATTACGGCATCGGCGAGCTCGCCGATGGCAATCGCGATGCCACCGAGCGTCATGATGTTGGACGACAGGCCCAGGTAGCGAATCGCAATGAAGGACATCAGTACCGACAGCGGCAGCACGATCATGACGATCAGTGCGGAGCGCGCGTGGAACAGGAACACCAGGCAGATGATGGTCACGATCACCGCCTGCTGAATCAGCGTCGTCTTCAGCGTGTTGACGGACCCGAGGATCAACTCGGACCGGTCATACGTCGGGATCAGGCTGACGCCGTCGGGAAGCCGCAGCGTCGCGATGTCGGCCTCGAGCGCCTGGATGACCTGCAGCGCATTGGAGCCGATGCGCATCACGACGATGCCGCCCACGGCTTCGCCAGTGCCGTTCCAGTCGGCGGCCCCGCGCCGAATCTCCGGCCCGAAGCGAACGCTGGCCACGTCACCGAGCCGAATGGGCGTGCCGCCGGCACCGACCGCGACGACGCTCTGCTCGAGGTCGGCCAGTGTCTTGACGTAGCCGCGACCGCGCAGCACGTACTCGCGACCGGCCAGTTCGAGCACGCGCGCGCCGACCTCCGCGTTGGCATCGCGCACCGATCGGGTGACATCGGTCAGGGTGAGCCCAAAGCCGACCAGCCGCTCGGGGTCGACGACGATTTGATATTGGCGTTCGAATCCGCCGAGAGACGCCACTTCCGCCACCCCGGTGACCGCCTGTAGCGCGGGACGTACCGTGAAGTCCTGCAGGGCACGGAGTTCGGCGAGGTCCAACTGGCCACTGCTGTCCTTCAAGACGTACTGGTAGACCCATCCCAGGCCACTGGCGTCAGGGCCGAGGGTCGGCGAGACATCGGGAGGCAGCAGTTGCTGAACCCGGCCCAGTTGTTCGAGCACGCGCGTCCGCGCCCAGTAGATGTCGGTGCCGTCGGCAAAGATGGCGTAGGTGAAGCTCATGCCAAACATCGAGTAACCACGGACGGTCGCGATGCCGGGTGTGCTCTGCAGCGCGCGCACCAGGGGGTAGGTGATCTGATCTTCGACCAGGTCCGGGCTGCGTCCCATCCATTCGGTGTAGATGATCACCTGCGGATCGGACAGGTCAGGCAACGCATCGAGCGGGGTCCTGCGGACCGAGTCGACGGCCCACAAGGACATCACGAGCACCACGCCGAAGACCACCCAACGGTGGCGGACCGATAGTTCGATGATGCGTTCGACCATGGCTACTGCTTGTGCCCAGCGTGTGGGTCGGCGGCCGGCGTCTTCGGGGTCGTGGCCGGCGGAGCTGGCGTCTTGGCGGTTGCCGGAGCGCCATGACCGCTATGCCCACCCCCGCCGCCGGTCGCACGCAGGCGGCTTTCAGAATCCAGCAGGAACACACCGGCCGCGACGACCTGCTCCCCTTCTTGAAGCCCCGTGCGGATCTCAACGCGATCGGCTAATTGGACGCCAAGCGTGACCGCTCTCGGCTCGTATCGGTCGCCCGTGGCGACGAAGACGTGTTGCTGGACGCCGGTGTCAACGACGGCGTCACGCGGCACCGTGATAACTGACGGTCCAGCGGATTCGAATGCCACGGTGCCGTATAGCCCAGGCCTGAGCGCGCCGTTGGCATTGCCGGCAGACAGGCGGACACGCAGCGTGCGCGTTCGTTCAGACAGGGTCGGGTAGATGAAGTCGATCCGCGCCTCAAACGGGGTCCTGCCTGAGGCAGGAAAGTCCAGGGTGGCCCGTGTGCCAATGGTGACGGTGGCTATGTTCGCCTCTGGTACTTCTGCGAGAATCCAGACCCGCGACAGGTCGGCAATCGTCAGCAGCGTGGTTGACGGATCCACCGAGGTGCCCACGGTCACGCCACGGTTGACGACGACGCCGCTCCGCGGGGCGGCAACAGTGAACAGCCGCCTCGGCTCGCCCGTCCGCTCGATGGCATCGATGTCTGCTGGCGTCATCCCCAAGACGCCGAGTCTCGTCCGTCCGCCAGCCACGACCACGCTCGTGATCCCGGATGCGGAGGTCGTCCGCCGGATGGCAAGGTACTCCGTTTGGGACGAGAAGAGCTCTTGCGAAAAAATGTGCGCGAGGGGTTGCCCGGCGCGGACCATTTCGCCCGTCGTGTTGACGTCGAGATGTTCCACCCAGCCCGACACCCGCGTGTGCACGTGGGAAATTCGCGATTCGTCCGGCACCACGGTGGCGACGGCTCGCACCGCTTGTGTCAGCGTCTCGCGCGCCACCGTCTCGAGACGAATGCCGAGTTGCTCGACGGTCGACGCCGTGCCGTCGATCGGAACGCGATCGTGAGTCGATCCGGTTGCCGGCGTCGAGACGGCGGCCGGCATCTCCATCGGAGCGGCTGGCTGTGCGGCTGGCGCGAATGGCCACGCCTCGCGTGAGCGCTGTGCCCAGAGGGTGACGGTGAAGAGCGCGGCTGTCACCACGACGGCGGCCATTGGCGCAGCGAATCGACGAAGGTTGGTAGTCATTGGATGATCGCCTCGTACGATCCGATTGCCCGCCCGAGACGCGCCCAGGCAAGACCCAGTTCGGTGTCGGCGGCAATCAGGTCGGCCTGGACCCGCCACAGAGCTTGCACGGCTTCAATCACGCTGACGAGTGGCAGTTGGCCCGCTGCGTAGCCGGCGACGGCCGGTTCGATGACCATGCGGGCGCGCGGCAGGACATCGCTGGCGAGCGCCGCTTGCCGATCCCACGCGGCCCGGAGTTGGTTGACCGCGACGGCGGCATCGCCCTCGATCATTCGAGTCATTGCTCGCAA
Organism: Acidobacteriota bacterium; assembly: GCA_030697165.1. NCBI lineage: Bacteria > Pseudomonadati > Acidobacteriota > Acidobacteriota bacterium. The sequence continues at coordinate 151,166 of JAUYQQ010000022.1, read as the reverse complement.
GTCGGCTTCAGACATCACTCGCATCGCCTGCGCTTCGGCGACACCAGCGCGTAGCTTGCCGCGCCATATCGGCAGGCTGACGCCCACCATCGCCATCCAGCCTCGGCCCTCGGCCATGGTGTACGCCGGTCCCGTGCGGATAGTCGCCATCGGGCGGTACATGTCGCGCATCACGAGCACCTCAGCGTCGGCGCGCGCGATCTCGGCGCGCCCGGCGACCAGTTCCGGCCGCGAGACCAGCGCGGTCTTGATGGCGGTCCAGTCCGGAACCGGGAGAGCGAAAGCGAGTGGGATGAGTGCTGGCACTGGCAGGTCGGCATCCAAGGCGAGGCTCGCATTGAGCATTGCCTCGGCGCCCCGCACTTCCGCGACGAGTGCCTTTGCGAAGGCCGCCAGGCGTGCCACCTCGACCTCGGCGCGCAACACGTCTGCCTGTGGAGCCGTGCCGCCGCCGTAGCGCGCGTTGGCCGCGGTCACGACATCCCGCGCGAAGCCAAGTTGTTCGTCGACCAGGGCCGACGTACGACGACGCTCCTGCAGCATTAGAAATCCGTTGGCGGCCTGGATCCCCACATCGAGGGTCGTCCGGTTGGCTTCAGCTCGTAGCCGATCGACATCAGCAAGCGCTGACGCGCGGCGATGCCCGCGGATACCGGAGAGCGGAATCTGCTGCTCGATGGTGACGCTGAAATCAGCGCCGTCCAGCATGAAGGGCAGGTGATCAAGCGAGGGGGAGATCATCGGGTCGGCGAGCGCTGACACGATGGCCGGTCGCGCCTCGGCGGCGAGAGTGCGCGCGCGGGCGGCGTGGATCTCATCCCTGCGTTCACCGGCTAAGCGAATGACGTCGGCTAGGCTAAGCGGGGATTGCAGCGCAGATGTCGCCTGGGCGACAGCAGAGGGCGTCTGGAGCATCGTCACGATGACGAGAACGACAACGAATCGACCGGCTGTGGAACCTTGCATGGTAATTACCGCAATCGCGGGCCTCTCTCATGACGTCGGCGACGAACGCTTGCACCCCGCCAATGAGCGCGTGCGAAGTTTTCCTGCCGGGACGCTGGAAATTCCCCACGGTCCGTGCTCAGAGACCGCGGGGCGCCTACCCTAAACAGTCAAGCCGTTCCCGCAAGTGGGGAAAAGCCAGATGTGCTGGCAGCGCACAGCGACTCTCGGTCGTTCATGCTGCAAGCTGGCGTCCACCTGCGCCGCCAGCTTCGACAATTCTGGTTAATGAAGATGTTTTAATCGTCCCCGGGTTTCGCTTCTCGCGTTGTGCCATTTAGAACAGTGGCGCCATGCCCACTAGGGAACACTGGGCTGAACTCATGGTGCCTCCCGCCTCAGTCCTCGCGATCAATCGCGGCTCATCGAGCATCAAGTTCGCGGTGTATCAGACACGTCCATGTCTCATGTGATTCGATCTGACTTCGGCGAAACGAGGCTGGACGCGCTGCAGCGTCATTCTTTCGGGTACTTCCTGAACGAGACCAATTCTGCCAACGGTCTGGTGGCGGACAGAACACAGCCTGGCGCCCCGGCGAGCATCGCGGCCGTCGGCTTCGCGCTGGCGGCGTATCCGGTCGGCGTCGAACGGGGATGGATGACACGCGCCGACGCGATCGAACGAACACTCGCGCTTCTGCGGTTCTTCTGGACCAGCCCTCAGGGAACGGCGCCCGGCATGACCGGTCACAAAGGGTTCTACTACCACTTCCTCGAGATGACCACCGGAGCACGCGCCGGTTTGTGCGAGTTGTCGACCGTCGATACCGGTTTCCTGTTGGCCGGGATGCTGGCCGCCGCGGCGTATTTCGATCAGGACGGAGAGGCCGATCTGGAGATTCGCACGTTGGCCGACGCGCTTTATCGCCGCGCCGACTGGCAATGGGCGTGCAATGGCGGCGCGACGCTCACTCATGGGTGGAAGCCTGAGAGCGGCTTTCTGCCCTACCGATGGGAGGGCTACGACGAGGCCATGCTCTTGTACACGCTCGGTCTGGGCTCGCCAACGTATCCGCTGCCAACGGAGAGCTACGCCGCGTGGACTTCCAGCTATCAGTGGAAAAACCTTTTCGGTTACGAACTGCTCTACGGCGGCGCTCTCTTCATTCATCAGTACTCGCACGTCTGGGTGGACTTTCGCGGGATCCAGGATGCCTTTGCGCGAGACAAGGGGATCGACTACTGCGAGAACAGCCGCCGCGCGACCTACGTCCAGCAGGCGTACGCGATCCGGAACCCGCTTGAGTTCGTGGGCTACGGCGAGCACTTCTGGGGACTGACCGCGAGCGACGGACCGGGCAGGACGACGCAGCGGGTTCACGGCATCGAGCGCTCGTTCTTTGACTACGTCGCCCGTGGCGTGCCGTATGGCCCGGACGACGGAACCGTCGCGCCGTGGGCGGTGGTTGCCTCGCTCCCGTTCGCCCCGGAGATCGTGCTGCCCACCGTTGAGCATTTTCAGGACGTCTATCCACAGGTCACGGGGGAGTATTGCCTTCGGTGCAGCTTCAATCTGACTTTTCCGCACGAGGACGACGCCGGGCGCGGCTGGACCTCGCCGTACCATTTCGGGATCAACGTCGGTCCGGTGGTGCTGATGTGCGAGAACTACCGCTCGGGCTTGCTCTGGCGGCTGATGCGCGCGTGTCCCTACGTGGTGACGGGACTGCGGCGGGCGGGTTTCACGAATGGTTGGCTATGACCGCAATGGAGGTTCAACCCGTTGACACAATGCCCGGGAGTGACGGCAACGCGCAGTTCATCCCCGCCCCGGCCAGGCGAGCGTGAGCAGAAACGCGCTCTCTTCAAGTGCTTCGACCTCATGGGGCACGCCCTGATCGAGTGCGATCAAGCCGCCGGGGCGAAGACTGAACGTCCGCTCTGCGGCCTTCACCTGGACGTGGCCTGACAGCACGTGAATCGAGATCCGCCCTTCGGTCTTGTGTGTGGGGAGACGCGCGCTTGCGTGGAGCGCGATCAGGACGACCCGGAGGTCGTCGTACTTGATTAGCGTTCGGGCGTTGTGACCTGCGCTCCAGGTCGACTCAGTGTGCAAGCGATGGGTCTCGGCCGGCAGGTCGAATTCCATATACGGGTCCGCCGCTAGCGGTGCGTGCGGCCGACGGTGGAACTCGTGTTCGGGAGTATCGGACATCGGAAGGCTCCATCACGACCGTTCAGGGCTTTCTGACGGCCGGTCGCGGTCGTCGCCGGTCGGCGCGAAGAGGTCCGGCGTCAGCAGGAATGGGCGCCCTCGGACAACCGAGCGACGCAATGACAAAGATCGCCCACGCTCAGAACCTGCGTCTTTGAGCGTGCAGCCTAGGCCGATTGTTTCAGTCTCTGCCGGCGCGTGTCTGTTCGGTTTTGCACAGGACCGCATGTTGATAGCGCTCCCGCAACGGGCAAGCCCAGCCTCGCTGGATTAATACTTCTTCATGAAGACGAATGTCATCGCCCACGAGGTGTCGTGGGACATCCCTTTGCATGAGGAGACACTGAAGGCAGTGTGCGCTGCTCTGCAATTCTGACATTTCCCTACTTGCGGGAACGGCTTGTCCAAGTTGAGTAGGCGACCGCTGTTACCGCGACACACCGGAAGGACACCAGTCATGGCATGGCTTACGGAAAACTGGTTCTGGTTGCTGGTCTTTGTCGGTTTCATCGCGATGCACGTGTTCGGGCACGGCGGGCACGGCGGCCATCTCAGTCATGGTGGGGGTGATCGTCAGCGAAACCGGGATGAGAAAGACGTAGCGCGAGGTCGCGCCGTGACCACGACTGCCATCGGGCATCGGCACTAACACGCCGAGTTGGAAACAGGGAGTAGGGGCAATGCTGAATATCAAAGTCGTGAGTTGGTCACTGGGACTGTTCGCCGCGATCAGCTTCGTCCTGTGTGTCATCTACGGATTGATCGTGCCGCCGAGTTTGCATATGGCGCCATTCCTGGAGGCGGTCTTACCGGCTTTCAAGTGGCTGACTCTTGGGGGCTTCATCCTCGGGTTGATTGAGAGCTTTCTCTACGGCGTCTACGCCGGACTCGTGTTTGTTCCCATCCACAACTTTCTGACCCGCCGTTGGGGCAGGCCACAACCATGAGCCCAAGAAGGACCGTGAAGGAGACGCGATGAAAACGAGCGTAATGGAAGTGCACGACATGCTGTCGGTCTTGAGCGTGGAGGGCGTGGAACAACGGATTGGCGAGGTGCCGGGTGTCGAAAGCGTGACCGTGAATTTCGCCGCAGGAAACGCCACCGTGCGCTACGACGAAACCCGGCTCGAGGTCGCCGATATCAAGTCGGCCGTGCGCCAGAGTGGGTATGAGTCGGCCGCGCCCGCCGCCGCGCCGGGCGACAGTCACGAAGGCCACAAAGAGCCAGGCGCGCCGCCTGCTACCCAGGGACCGGCTGCGACGAAGACGCCCCCGGCCGCACCAGCCAACGTGGGCGCGGCTTCGACAGGCGCCGCACCACTAAACAAAGAGACCGCGGCGAAGACCGCGGCGCCATCAACACCTGAAGGAGGCTCCAAAGAGTCGACGCCATCGACCTGACAGCGAGGAGGTCACACATGTCGAAGCTGAAGCCGACTGAGGAGACTCGATGAAAACCAGCGTTCTTGACGTGCACGCCATGCTGTCGGTCTGGAGCGTGGACGACGTGGAACAGCGGATTGGCGAGGTGCCCGGCGTCGAAAGCGTGACCGTTAATCATGCGGCCGGAAACGCCACCGTCCGCTACGACGAAACGCGACTCGAGATCGCCGATATCAAATCGGCGGTGCGCCGAGCCGGGTATGAGTCGTCCGCGCCGGCCGTGCCTGCCTCCGGCGACGACCACGACGACCACGCGGCACCAGCCACCACCCTCTCACCAGCCGTCGCCGGTGCGCCTGCTGCCGTGCCCGCGCCCGCGACCCCGAAACCGCCGCCGGCCGCTCCCGCCGAAGTGCCCGCCCCCGCAACTCCCACTGCCAAGGGTCACGAGGGCCACGCGAAGGCTGGCGCGCCGCCCGCCATGTCGGCGGACATGGCACATGAACTGGGCCACAGTGGCGGAGACCTGGAGTCGATGGTGCGCGACATGCGCAACCGTTTCCTGATCTGCCTGGTCTTCACGATTCCCCTCTTTGTCTACTCGCCGATGGGCATGTTTACCCCGCCCGCGCCACCCTTTGGCCTTGACCTCAACGTCTGGCTCTTCGGCTTTGCCACGCTCGCCATCGTCTATCCCAGCTGGCCGTTCTTCGTCTCTGCCTGGCGCGCGATCAGGAAGGGCACCCTCGGCATGGCCGCGCTGGTGGTGCTGAGCGTCGGCACCGGTTATCTCTTCAGCGTCGGCGCCACGTTCATCTTCAAGGGCGGCGGGCAGTTCTATGAAGCCGTGGCCGTTTTGCTGGTGTTCATCCTGCTCGGCCACTGGCTGGAGATGCGGGCCCGCGCCGGGGCCTCGTCCGCCATCAAGGCGTTGATGAACCTCACGCCGGCGATGGCGACCGTGTTTCGCAACGGCGCCGAGGCTGAAGTGCCGACGGCCGAGGTGCTGGCGGGGGAGATTGTCGTGATCCGGCCGGGCAACAAGATTCCCGTCGACGGCACCGTCGAGACTGGTGAATCCCTGGTCGACGAGTCGATGCTCACGGGCGAGTCGATGCCGGTGCAGAAGGGGCCTGGCGCCACGGTGATCGGTGCCACCATCAACAAGAGCGGCACCTTTCGCTACAAGGCCACGAAGGTCGGGGCGGATTCGGCGCTGGCGCAGATCGTCAAGCTGGTACAAGAGGCCCAGAACTCAAAGGCGCCGGCACAGCTGCTTGCAGACCGCGCCGCGCAGTGGCTGGTGATCGCCGCCATCGTCGTCGGCCTCGTGACTTTTGCGGTGTGGTTCTGGTGGATTGGTCAGCCGCTGCTGTTCGCGGTCACGCTGACGATCACGGTCTTCGTGATCGCCTGCCCGGATGCATTGGGACTGGCCACACCGATGGCGGTGATGGTGGGGACCGGCCTCGGCGCCGCGAACGGCATTCTCTTCAAGAACGCGTCCGCGCTCGAAGACGCCACCAAGCTGAACGTGATCGTCTTTGACAAGACCGGTACTCTCACTGTCGGCCAACCGGAGGTCGTTGAAATCGTTGCGGCAGACGGGATCAGCGAGGACGTGCTGCTGACGGCCGCAGCCGCTGTTGAGCAGGGCTCCGATCACCCATTGGCCCAGGCCATCGTGCGCCGGTCCGCGCACCTCACGGTCGTGGCACCGACAGGCTTCGAAAGCCTCGACGGCATGGGCGCGCGCGCCGAGACCGCCGCCGGCACGGTGTTTCTCGGCAATCGCCTGCTGATGGATACGCAGAAGCTCTCGCTCGGTACGCTGGAGGCCCAGGCTACCCGCCTGCAGGGCGATGGCCGCACCGTCGTCCATGTGTCGCAGGCCGCTCGCGTGATCGGCCTGATTGCCATCGCCGATGCGATCAGGCCCACCTCTAAGGCCGCCGTGGCCAAGCTGCGCGAACGCAAGATCGAAGTGGTGATGCTGACCGGAGACAACGCGGCCACCGCCAAACGGATCGCCGCGGATCTCGGCATCGACAGCGTGTTGGCCGACGTGCTACCGGCTCAGAAGGCCGACAAGGTGAAGGAGCTGCAGGCCACGGGGAAGAAGGTCGGGATGGTCGGTGACGGCGTCAACGACGCGCCCGCGCTGACTCAGGCCAACGTCGGATTTGCGATTGGCGCCGGCACCGACGTGGCGATGGACAGCGCCGATGTCGTGCTGATGAAGAGCGACCCGTATGACATCGTCGCCGCGATCGAGCTGTCGCGGGCGACGTTGCGAAAGATGCACCAGAACCTGTGGTGGGCCGTTGGCTACAACGTGATCGCCTTCCCGATCGCGGCCGGTGTGTTCTATCCGTTCGTACTGAGTCCGGAGGTCGCGGCGCTGTCCATGTCCGGCAGCACCCTCGTCGTGGCTATCAATGCGCTGATGCTGAAGCGCACCAAGCTGGCGGGAATTCGTCAGCCCGGCGAGAAGGCGGCCGCATGAGCGGCCATCCATGATGGAAAAGGAGAATCCCATGAGTTGTTGTAGTGATGTGATGAAACCAATCGAAGCGTCTTCGTGCTGTACACCGCAAGACACGGCGGGACACGCGGCGCGAGCCATGCGCGATTCCGGATGCGGCTGCGCCCCGGTGGTCGAGGATACCAACACCCGCAAGCTGGTCGGCGTCGTCACCGAGCGCGACGTCTGTTGCGGCGTGGCCGCGGACGACGGGCGCGCCTCGGAGGTGCGCGTCGATAAGATCATGCACCCTGCGTCGGCGTGTTGTGGCGCGGATGAACCGGTTGTGGAAGCGCGCCGAAAACTCCATGAACATCGCGCGACGAGCTTGCCCGTGGTGGACGGCGCCGGGAACTGCTGCGGCACCGTCAGCGCCCACGCGTTGGAGTAGTCGTAAGGGTACGGGAGTCGGCCCATGAATGCTGCGCCGCCCTGCATCCTGACGATCAACGGCGGCTCGTCGAGCATCCGCTTCGCCGTGTATGAGGCCGGGGGGGAGCTGCGGCGTCAGCTCGATGGCAAGATCGATCGGATCGGTGTGAGCGGCACGAACCTCGTCGTCACCGACGTTGCCGGCACACCGCAGGTCTCCCGCCGCCTGGGCGCCGTCAGCCACCGTACCGTGGTGGGTGTGCTCCTCGACTGGCTCGAGGCGCAGCCACTGTTCGGGTCGGTCAAAGTCGTGGGCCACCGCGTCGTGCACGGCATGACGCATTCCGAACCGGAGAAGGTCACACCGAAGCTGCTCGCGGAACTGCACCGGATCACGCCGTACGCCCCCGAGCACCTGCCGCGCGAGATCGGGCTGATCGAGGCGTTCCGGTCGCGTTATCGAAAGCTGCCCCAGGTGGCGTGCTTCGACACGGCGTTTCACCGCAGCATGCCGCGGGTCGCCACGTTATTGCCGATCCCGCGGCGCCACGAAGCGAAAGGAGTTCAACGCTACGGTTTTCACGGCTTGTCCTATGCCTATCTGATGGAAGAACTCGCTCGCCTCGGTGACCCGGCGGCCAGGACTGGCCGCGTGATCCTCGCGCATCTTGGCAACGGCGCGAGCCTGGCTGCCGTGCGCAACGGCAAAAGCACTGACACGAGCATGGGCTTCACGCCCACGGCAGGATTGATGATGAGCACCCGCACGGGAGACCTGGATCCGGGCCTGGTGTACCACCTCGCACGCACCGAGCGCATGACCGCGGCGCGATTTCAGCGCATGGTGAACCATGAATCCGGACTGCTCGGCGTGTCCGAGACCAGCTCCGACCTGCGTGACTTGCTCGCGCGCGAGGCGCGTGACGTGCGGGCGCGGGAAGCGGTGGCGCTGTTTTGTTATCAGGCGAAGAAGTGGATCGGTTCGTTCGCCGCCGCGCTCGGTGGACTGGACACGCTGGTCTTTACCGCAGGCATCGGCGAGAACGCGCCGGTCATCCGGAAGCGGGTCTGCGACGGCCTCGACTTTTTCGGCATCGAGCTCGATCCGAAGCGCAATGCGAAGAATGCGCCGATGATTTCGCGGGCCGCCGGCCGCGTGAAGGTGCGGGTCATCCGCACCGACGAGGAGCTGATGATCGCGAGGTCCGTTATTCGCGTCCTCAAACTGGTCTCCACTCGGGAGAAGTGAACCATGAATAGCCGCACACTCACGCCGGAGCTGCTTTACCAAATGGACGCGTACTGGCGCGCCGCCAATTACCTGTCGGTCGGCCAGATCTACCTCTACGACAATCCGCTCCTGAAACGGGCACTGACGCTCGCGGATGTGAAGCACATGCTTCTGGGACACTGGGGCACGACCCCCGGGCAGAACTTCATCTACGTGCACTTGAACCGGATCATCAAGAAGTACGACCTCGACATGATTTACGTGTCCGGCCCTGGACACGGCGGCCCGGCTGTTGTCGCCAACACGTACCTCGAGGGCACGTACAGTGAGGTCTATCCCAACATCAGCCGGGACGAGGGCGGGCTTCGGAAGCTCTTTCTTCAGTTTTCCTTTCCCGGAGGCATTCCCAGCCACGCCTCCCCAGAGTGCCCGGGCTCGATTCATGAGGGCGGCGAGCTGGGTTATTCGCTCAGCCATGCGTTCGGTGCGGTATTCGACAATCCCGATCTCATCGTCGCCTGCGTCGTCGGCGACGGCGAGGCGGAGACGGCTCCGCTGGCCACCGCATGGCATTCCAACAAGTTCCTCGATCCGGTCACCGACGGCGCCGTGCTGCCAATCCTGCATCTCAACGGCTACAAGATTGCCAACCCGACTCTCCTCGCCCGCATCACCCGCGAGGAGTTGGATCAGTTACTCCGCGGGTACGGGTGGACGCCGTATTACGTCGAAGGCCACGAACCGATGCTGATGCACGAGGCCATGGCGGCGACGCTCGACACGGCCGTGGAGCACATCAAGACGATCCAGCGGGACGCCCGCGACAATGTCCACTCTGGGGGCAACTTCGTGCGTCCGCGCTGGCCGATGATCGTCCTCAATTCACCCAAGGGCTGGACGGGTCCGAAGACGGTCGATGGCCTGCAGGTTGAAGGCACGTTTCGTTCGCACCAGGTGCCGCTCTCGGACCCGGCCACCCATCCCGAACACCTCGCGCTGTTGGAAGAGTGGCTCAGGAGCTACCGGCCGGAGGAGCTCTTCGATGAGCAGGGCCGCCTGAAACCGGAGCTGGCCGAACTCGCGCCCACAGGCGATCGACGGATGGGCGCGAATCCCCACGCCAACGGCGGCATGCTGCTCCGCGACTTGCGAATGCCGGATTTCCGCGACTACGCCGCCGACGTGCCCTCGCCGGGCGTGCGCGGCATCGGTGACACGCGCGTGCTTGGACCATTCCTGCGCGACGTGGTGACGCTCAACAGCGAGCAGCGCAATTTCCGGGTCTTCGGCCCTGACGAGACGGTCTCCAACGGCCTGGGAGCGCTCTTTGAAGTGACCACACGCCAGTGGGACGCCGCGACCGCGCCGAACGACGAATTTCTCGCGCCCAGCGGGCGCGTGCTCGACTCAATGCTCAGCGAGCATCAGTGCGAGGGCTGGCTCGAAGGCTACCTGCTCACCGGGCGGCACGGACTCTTCAACTGCTACGAGGCGTTCATCCACATCATCGACTCGATGTTCAACCAGCATGCCAAGTGGCTGAAGGTCACGTTGCACCTGCCGTGGCGGCGCAAGATCGCCTCGTTGAATTACCTGCTGGCCTCGCACGTCTGGCGCCAGGATCACAACGGCTTCACGCACCAGGATCCCGGCTTCATCGACGTGGTCATGAACAAGAAAGCGGAGATCGTTCGGGTGTACCTGCCGCCGGATGCCAACTGCCTGCTCTCGGTGATGGACCATTGCCTGCGCAGCCGCCACTACGTCAACGTCGTGATCGCGGGCAAACACCCGGCGCCCCAGTGGCTGACGATGGACGCGGCCGTCAAGCATTGCATCGAGGGTGTCGGCATCTGGCCGTGGGCCGGCAACGACCAGGGCGTGGCGCCCGACGTGGTGATGGCCTGCTGTGGCGACGTGCCCACGCTGGAGACGCTCGCCGCCGTGTCGATCATGCGCGAGCATCTGCCCGACCTGAAGATCCGGGTCGTCAACGTCATCGATCTCATGAGGCTGCAGCCGCACACCGAGCACCCGCATGGGTTGAGCGACAGCGACTTCGACGCGCTCTTCACGAAGGACAAGCCAGTCATCTTCGCCTTCCATGGCTACCCGTGGTTGATTCACCGGCTGACCTACCGACGCACCAACCACGACAACATCCACGTTCGCGGGTACAAGGAAGAGGGGACCATCACCACGCCCTTCAACATGACGGTGCTGAACGATCTGGACCGCTTTCACCTCGTGATGGACACCATCGACCGCCTGCCGCAGACCGGCGAGAAAGGCAGCTCCCTGAAGCGGCAGCTCAAGGACAAGCTGATCGAGCACAAGCAGTACATCGAGACAAACGGCCAGGACCTGCCGGAGATTCGGAACTGGAAGTGGGGCACCCGCACATGAATGTCAGGGGGAACAACATGCTGAAGATTCTTATTGCCATCGATGGTTCTGAACATAGCCACGCAGCGGTGGACGCGACTGCCCAACAACACTATCCCGCAGGCAGCGAAGTGCGAGTGATCTCGGTGGTTCAACCGCCGTACATGCCGGATACGTTTTCCGGGGGAGGCGGAAATCCGGGCTTGTATATGCAGATCCAAGATACCGGGCGCGAGGTGGCGCGTGCCGCAGTCGACAAGGCGGCCGCCAGGCTCCGGACCGATGATGGCGGCCGGCACCTCACGGTGACGACGGACGTCCTCTCCGGCTCACCCAAGCAGGTGATCCTGGACGACGCCGAAGCGTTCGGTGCGGATTGGATCGTGATCGGCTCACACGGCCTGGGAACGATCGAACGCTTCCTGCTCGGCTCGGTGTCGCAGGCCGTGGCGCTCCACGCGAAGTGTTCGGTCGCGATTGTGCGCAGACCACCAACGCCGACGACCACTTGAAGACTGCGCGATGGTGAACGAGGTCACGCAGCGCCAGACCAACGCAATCCAGGAGAGCATCATGTCGATAGCCAATGTGACACAAGCAAGCGCCGTGGGTTTGCCACCAGTGTTGAGAACCGCCCAGGACGCGATCCACCTGCCGGAAGTGCAAGCGATGCTGCAGAAACTATCCGAGTACCAACTCGGCATCTTCATTCCGCACATGCATGACGAGCAGACGGGCGAATTCCAGCCGCTTCCTGCTGAAGTGATGCAGGTGGAATCAGGTTTGGCAGTGTCCTTCAAGCCCACGGCGGACATTCTCAATCAGGGCGATCGGTTCCTCCCGGTGGGATGGGTATGGCGCGCCGGTGCCGCGATGCCCGTGACCGCATGCGAAATGGTGTGGGACGAAGCACAGGACGGTGCGGTGCGCCAGGGCAAGCATTCGATGTCCAACGACGACTAGTGAGACGGGATGACGACTCGGCGCTCAGCTAGGCGAACGTTGGCTCTGCGAACGGCGCCGGCTACCGTGATCAGTAGACACCTGTTCGTCCTTCTGGCCTGCGTGTTCGTCGACATGATTGGCCTCGGTATTACGATGCCGGTGCTGCCGTTCTACGTCGAGCGGCTCGCACTGGCTGAAGGTGCGTCCAGCCAGCGTGTCGTAATTCACGTCGGCTTGCTGACCGGTGTCTACGCGCTGGGGCAGCTTCTGTTCGCGCCAGTGTGGGGACGCTGGTCCGATCGAATGGGAAGAAGACCGCTCATCCTGATCGGCATCGCCGGCTACGTAATCTCACAAGTCCTGTTCGGTCTGGCCACATCACTGTGGCTACTCTATGCAGCGCGCATTGTCGGCGGCATATTGTCGTCGGCGACACTGCCAGTCGCAGCCGCGTACATGGCCGACATGACCACTGATGCGGACCGCGGTCGGGGGATGGCGTGGTTGGGCACGGCCACGAGTCTCGGCTTTGTCGTAGGTCCGGCGCTTGGTGGCACGTTGTCTCGCACAGACATGCATCTCACGATGCGCTACGGCCACTTGATGCTCGATAGCTTCTCGGTCCCGTTCTTCGCAGCCGCCGCCCTGGGTCTGCTCGCGCTGTTCGCAGCATTGCGATGGTTACCGGAGTCGCATCCCATCGCGGCTAAGCGCGCCGCGGGAGCAGGAACGACGACCGACTGGCGAGGCCTGGTCCGATCGATCGCTCCGCTCCTCGGCCTGGCGCTGGTTGCGCAATTCGGGATCGCGCTCTTTGAGTCGACGTTCGCGCTCTATGCGCAGGCCAAGTTCAACTACGGTCCGGGCGAAGTCGGAGCCGTTTTCGTGGTGTGCGGGTTGGTAATGACCGTCTTCCAGGTCGGAGCCGCTGGCGTCCTTGCCGGGCGCATCGGTGAGATGCGATCAATCGGTGCCGGTCTGGGTCTAATGGGCACGAGCCTCGCGCTACTGGTCACAGCACGCGAGCCGTTTCCGATCTTTGCCCTTGTTGGGCTGCTCGCACTCGGCACCGCCATGGTTTCCCCAAACCTTACGGCAGTGATCTCGAAGCGCGGTGACAGCGGCCGCGTCGGTGCGGCGTTGGGCGTTCAGAATGCGGCGAACAGTCTCGGTCTGACGAGCGGACCGTTGGTGGGGAGCGCGCTGTTGATTTGGCAGATTAACGCCCCCTACGTGCTGACCGGGGGATTGTTGGTTACGGTCGCTCTACTCGTCAGCTGGCAGGCAAAGGATAGCCAGCATTTCTGAATTTGAGATGGAAATAGATCAGAAGACTCAGCATCGCCGCAAAGAAGCACCAGATCGAGAAGAAAGCTGCGGCATGAACGGCGTACGCTGCGATGAACGACAGCAATGACAGCACACCGAACAGCCTGACAAACCCGTGACTCGAAAACCAGCAACTGACGCAGGTCGCCGCGAGGTACACGACCATCACAGGAATCTGATAGAAATGCGGGGAGTCGTAGACGATGTGCTGGCCGACGACTTCGGCGACGAGCGGGCCGGCAACGAGGGAGTACAGCAGGTACAGCCCCACCGCCAGCCCGGCCGCCTCAAATGCGAACAGGGTTCGCTTCCGCCAGCGGACGGCTTCGAGGACGCCCATCGCGAAGGGCACGTACGCGGGCCACAGCACGTGCGAGAATCCGGAGTACACATACGTCATCGCCTGCTTGACGTGTGGCGCGTCATGCTCAAACGTCAGCCAGATCACGCCTTCCGTGAGTTGCTGTATTCCGAACAATAGCGGAATCGCCGCGAGGGGTTGCTCGGTTCTCGCTGCCGTGGTTCTGAGCGCCGCGATGCCGACTGCGGACAGTGATGCGCCAGCGATGAAACTGGCCGAGGCTGAAAAACACATGTTAGGCTTTCGCCCTCGCCACGCTCGTGCTCCAGGTGAAATGCTCGTAGACCCCGGTCCAGTACCAGCCAAACGTGAAGCCGAAGAACAGCTCTTCGGGCGGGATGCCGCCAACTAGAACCCCGCTCAACGCCGCCAGATTCCAGACTTGCTCAATGTAGCCGGGCGTGAACCACACCAGGCCCAGCATGAACAGCGCGTAGAGGACCAGGAACACGGTGCCACCGACGAGCCCCTTCACTTTCAGATCCGGGCGACAGACGCCGGAGACGATGCCCCCGATGGCCATGCAGAGAATGGCGGGATAGATGGGGTTCCAGGGCAGGAAATACAACGGCACAAACAAGACGAACGGCGCCCACAGGGCCACGGAATGGAACCGATGCAGCGACCGCGACCTTTCGGCGCCGCTCACCGGACCGAAGGGTCGCCTGGTGAGCGCGTTGTACATGACGGCTCCGATGCCACCGATGGCAAAGCAGAACATGAGGCTCTCGATGTCGAAGCCCGTGCGTTGCGCCAACTCGAACAGGCTCGGCGGATTCCAGTATTCCGGCACAAAGATGGGCTCGGTCAGGCCGCCCACCGCGGTCAGTAGACTGACGCGCCACATCACGAGTCGGAACTGCGGATTGGTCACATACAGCGCGAGCCAGGGAAGAAGAAACCCGCTCGACCATCCGAGCCACACATAGTGATATCTCATAGGCCTTCTTTGCCGCCTCGCCCCTGGTGGTACGACCTTAGAGCAGTCGTTGGATAACGCTCGCTGCCCGCTCGAGAATGCGCGGCAACCAGGAGCGTTGGCGGAAACCCAGCAGCGTAATCTCCTCCGCGTGCCTCAGGTCGTCGAGGAAGATCGTGTCCATCTGCTGCCCGATGTTCTCATCCAGAATCATCAACGTCGACTCGTCGTTGAGGGTCAGTGACCGGTTATCGAAGTTGATCGAGCCGATGGTGGCCCAGACGCCGTCCGCCACGAACGTCTTTGCGTGAAGCGTCGTCGGTTGCCACTCGTAGATGCGCACGCCGGCTTCCAGCAGCGGCGCATACTGAGCGCGACCCGCCAATCGGACGGTCCGCACGTCGGTGCGGGGACCGCCCGTCAGAACACGAACGTCCACAGCGCGTCGCGCCGCGTCGGCCAGAAGGCCGACGAAGTTGTCATCGGGTGCAAAGTAGGAATTCGTGATGTACAGAGTCTTCCTCGCGCCGGCGATGGTCATCGCGAAGAAACGCTCGGCGGAGGTACTCCCCAGGGTGGGCGTGGCGTAGAGAAGCCCGGCGAGCGCCCGGTCGCCGTCGCCGTCACCGACGGTTGCGCGCCCGCTGAACAGGGTACCTGTCGCTTCCGCCCACGCTGCTGCGAATGCAGCCTGGAGTTGCCGGACTGCCGGACCTTCGAATCGGACGTTGGTGTCCCGCCAACTGTCACTGGTGCGGCCATCGCCGAGCCATCTGTCATCGATGCTGAAACCGCCGGTCCATCCGATGTGCCCATCGACCACGATGCCACGGACATGGGATCGATTCTGCGCCATGTGCAGCGTCGACAGCCGTAGAGGGCGAAACGGTACGACAACGGCACCCGCCGCGCGAAGGGCGCTCTGGTGTTCGGATGGCATCCCTTGAAATCCGAAGGCATCGTAAAGCAGGAAGACCTGAACACCCGCCGCGGCGCGTTCCGCGAGAATCTGGCAGAGAGTGTCGGCGACTCGACCGTCCTGGCCGACATACAGTTGCAGCGTGATCGACTGGCGCGCCGAACGGAGATCGCCCCAGAGCCGCGAGAACGTGCCATTTCCATTGAGGGCAATCGCAACCTGGCTCGCGGGGAGGAGGGCAGCCCCCGTGAGCATGGCGACGCTGAGCGGGAACTGGGGCTCAGCGGGCGAGACGGGAGTGCTATCGGCCCCGACGCCGTGGACATGCCGTACGGAAGTACCGCGCGATACGTGCTGAACGCCGATCAGCGCGGCAAGTCCGAAGGCGCCCACGAGCGCCCACCGGCCAAGCCGCGCCAGCGCAGGGCGCACACGCGTCCGGACACTTGGGACGCTCCCCGAACACGGAGCAGCGGTGGCTCCCGTGTGTGGCGGTGATTGGCTCGGTGCCGGAGTTGCACCGCGCGCTCGTCGCTCGTCGGAATGTGGTACGAAAGTCACCGGCAACCAGCCATGACCGCCACATCACAATATGGACACTCGGACGTGGCGGTCACGGGCCTCCTGCGGCTTCCTTTACCGACGCGTCATCGTCATCTGGCCGTTAACAAACGACCCAGTGCAAGAATTCGAGCCGCTGTACGTGCCGGTCATCGTCATCCTCGTTCCATCGACGCGCGCCGTGCCGGTGGCTCGCGCCGTGCACCCGGACGACATCATGCTGGTCATCGGCATGTCCATCGTGAAGGCCATGTCGTCACCGGACATGGTGCCCGAGAAGACACCGGGCATCCGCCCCGCCATGCCGTCGAAGTTCATGGAGCCGGTGACCGTTGAGCCGTTCTGCGTCAGCGGCCAGGTCATCGTCCCCATGCCGGTCTGCCCCATCAGGTTCCCCGCCCCCATTGAGCTGCTTGAGTCAGATGCGCTTCCGGACCAGGTCCCGGTCATGACCGTCTGAGCCGTGGGACCCGTTGGCCCCACGGATGACGTGTTGCCACAGGCTGCCGCGATGCCTGCCAGTAGAACTGCGACTACTTGTTTCATTGTGGTGCCTCGTATTGACCGAAACCTGGCCCGGGCCATCAGTGCTTCATGTCGCCCATCTGCTTCATCATCGGGCACATCGCCATCGAGTCTTTCCCCTCCTGCATGTGTTCCATCATGTGGGGCATCATGCCCTGCTGCATCTTCATCATGCCGGCGTGCATGGCCCGGTTCTGCGCCACCATCTCGGTCACGACCGCGGCGGTCGCCGTCGTTTTCTCAGCGCCTGACGCGCTGTTCATCCTGGTGACGAGGTCAGTGAGCCGCAGGTCGGCGGCCTTCATGTCGGCCATCATTTTTCCGTGTTCGGCCATCATGGCGTGGTCTTTGGCCGCCATGCCCGAGGCCGGCTTCGCCTTGTCGGCCGCGGCATGCTGGGGATCATGTGCCTGAGCCGCAAGCGCGGGGGACGCCGAGATCACGACCGCTGCACAACCTGCCATGACCGCCGTGACGATGCTCTTCATTCTCATGTGTTCATTCCTCTCGAAATTGACGATTGACCCACCGAGGTCACCACCGACGCATGTAAACGTTGGCACCAGCCCAGATTGGACAAGCCGGTTCCGTAAACAGGGAAGTGTCGGCATGCGAAGGCTGCGCCGACCGCTCTCAGCGGGAAATGATGCAAGCTGATGTCCACGGCGCTACTGCGGACCGAGGGATTCGCCTGTATGAACAAGTTTTAATGCGCGGAGTTCCATGAGCCACAGTGTCTCTTTCCGCACAGGTCAGTTGTCTCGCCCACTGATACCGTTCAGTGTTGACCGCGTTGGAAGGGACCACGGCTGAGCATGTCTAATTCGAAGCAAGTCAGAGTTGCCGTGAACGGCTACGGAGTGATCGGCAAGCGGGTGGCGGACGCCGTCGAAAGCCAGGAGGACATGACGCTGGCCGGCGTGTCAGACGTCGTGACGGACTGGCGGGCTCGCATGGCGACCCGACATCACTTTCGTCTGTTCGGTGCCACCGGCGAACACGCAAACGCCATGCGTGCGGTCGGATTGGAAGTCGCTGGCACGTTGGACGACCTCTTGGGTCAGGCCGACATAGTCGTGGACTGCACCCCCAAGCACGTTGCCGCAAAGAATATCGAAGGTTATCGTCGGCGCCGGTTGAAGTTCATCGTCCAGGGCGGCGAGAAACACGAAGTGACCGGCCATTCCTTTGTTGCCGAGTCCAACTATGCCAGCGCCATCGATCGCGATGCGACCCGCGTGGTGTCGTGTAACACCACGTCAATTGTGCGAACACTGACCGCACTCAAGCGAGCGGGGTTGCTTCGGCGGGCCAGAGGTACTCTGCTCAGGCGCGCGGCTGATCCCTGGGAAAGTCACGACAGCGGGATCATGAACACGCTGGTACCAGAACCGGAGATCCCGAGCCACCAGGGCCCCGACGCGCAGAGCGTCGACCCGGATCTCGATGTAGTCACAATGGCGGTGAAGGTCCCGGAGACCTTGGGCCATCTGCACTACTGGTCGGTGCAGATGGCGCGTAACGCCAGCAAAGACGAGGTGCTCGACGCCTTTCGCACCTCATCTCGAATCGCGCTGATCCGCATCAGCGACGGCTTGGTGGCTCTCAACTCGGTAAAGGAACTCATGGCCGATCGAGGCCGGCCTCATGCCAACCTCTACGAAGTAGCACTGTGGGCCGACATGTTGCGGGTTCAGGGCGATGAACTGTTCTACGCGTATATGGTCGATAACCAGGCAATCGTCATCCCTGAGACGATCGACGCCATTCGAGCGTTGACGGGAGTCGAAAAAGATCCGCACGAGTCGATTGCCCGGACCAATGCGGCGCTCGGCATCGAGGCATCGCTCATGTAGCGAGGTCTCTGGCAATCGGCAGCGTTACGAGCGCAGTCGTGCCCGAGCCTGGAGTGCTGTTGATAGTCACGTTGCCCCCGTGGGCGTCGACAATGCGCTTGACGATTGCGAGGCCAAGGCCCGATCTTGCTTTTGACCCCTGCGCCTGTCCGTGCACGTGCCGATCGAACACGCGCGGCAATAACTCCTCTGATATACCAGCGCCGGTATCCGACACGGTGGCGACCACCATTCCATCGCGACCGGCTGCCTCAATTCGGATGCGTCCACCGGCAGGAGTGAACTCAACAGCGTTCTCACCAAGATTCAGCAGCAACTGGCGAAGCCGCACGGGGTTTCCCCAGACGCGGAGGCCTGGTTCGATAGCGGTCTCGCAGGCGACACCGTGAGCCTCCGCCAGCGCGCTGACCAACTCACCGGCCTCCTCGAATACCTCGCTTACGATAACTGGGCCGCCGCGAGCACCCGCTGAATCAGCGTCTGCCAGTGCCAGGTCTCGCAGGTCCTGAAGAGTGGCAGTGAGCGCATTGACCTCGTCAGACACCGCGTTCAGTGCCCTGGCGCGATCTTCTGGAGTGCCTTCTCGAGCAGACTCGATCGTGCCTTTCATGACCGTCAATGGCGTCTGCAACTGATGAGAAACGTCGGCAGTGAACTCGCGCATGGTCTTGAACGACGTTCCGAGGCGATCCAGCAGCTGGTTAATCGCTGACGTGAGGCGCTCGACCTCGGTATCCGGGGCGTGCGGATCGATGCGGCGAGAGAGGTCGGTTGCTTGAATGGATTCCAAAGACGTTGCAATTACATCAACGGGACGCAGGGCGCGCCTGGCGATGAGGAATCCACCAAAACTGGTGAGGGCGATGACGATTGGAATCAGCACAAGAGACGCAATCGTCACGACCTCCAGCATCATGCCGACGTCGCCGAGGGGTCTGCCAAGCTGGAGATATGTGTCCGATGGAGTTACCAACGGCACGCACGTAAATCGTACTGGCCCGCGTGCCAGATGGACGGTAAAGAATTGCTCTACGGTGAGGCCGCTGGTCGCCGCGTGCATCAACACCTCGTGGGCGCCAATCTCAGGTTCGGCCTTCGCCAGCCGCTCTGATCTGAAGACGACATTGCCGTGGGTGTCGCGCACCATCAGGTACGGTGCCACCGCCCCTTCCTGGTCGAGTGCCTGCAGCGCGGCAATTGGATCCGTGGTCGACGACACGCTGGCGAGAACCCGCTTGGCTTCTTCACGAAGATCGCCGTCATGATGACCATAAAGCGTACGTGCCAGCCAGGCGTACAGAAGTACCGCGAACAGGCTCAGCGCCGAGGCGATGACCAACACGTTCCACAGCGTCGTGCGGGCCTTAAGCGTCCTGATCATCAGCGTGTTCCGAAGAGCGCAACACGTAACCGACTCCGCGCACCGCATGAATCATTCGTGACTCGCCGGCGTCCTCCAGCTTGCGACGGAGGTGATTCACGTAGACGTCGATCACGTTGGTCATGCGATCCCACGTGAAGTCCCAGACGTGTTCGCCGATCATCGCCCTGGTGAGCACCTGACCGACGTTACGCATGAAGTATTCAAGAAGTGCAAACTCTTTCTGCGTCAAATCGATCTTCCGTTCGCCTCGATGCACGGAGCGGGACATTGGATCGAGCGACAGCTCGCCAACCGTGACACTCATTGTCGCAGCGGGACGTTGCCGGCGCAGCAACGCTCGCACGCGCGCGCTGAGCTCGGCGAATTCGAACGGCTTGGTCAGATAGTCGTCGGCGCCGCTGTCCAGACCCCGCACGCGGTCTTCGAGCACGCCGCGCGCCGACAACATCATGATCGGCGTGGTCACGTTGCGGCGGCGCAGCTCGCGACAGATTGCGAAACCGTCAACCTCCGGAAGCACCACGTCCAGGAGAATCAGCTCAAACGGATCAGCGAGCCCGGCCGCCAGGCCAGCACTGCCAGTATGCTCGACCCGGACCGACAGGTTCAGGTCGGACAGATGCTGGGAAATCAGCGTGGCGAGCCGCACCTCGTCTTCGACAACGAGTACGCGCGGCACCCGCTCCGCTGCGTCAACGCGCGCGTCCTGCACGGCGAGATCATTTCCGAGCGTTACCATCGGGTGTATTAATTGTTGTTCATAAAGCTACAAAACGGCCATTCGCGCCAGAGGCGGGTCGTACTTTGCACCGCTTGACGTGATGTGGGGGTATCTCGCTCTTTTCGGGTGGAGTTTTCTCGCGGCGACCGTTGCGCCGCTTGGCTCAGAACCAGCCGTGGTCGTCCTGATTCGGCAGGAATATGCCTTCATCGCGGTGGTCAGTGTGGCGACGGCCGGCAATTATCTTGGCGCGTGCACGACTTACTGGATCGGACGGGCCGCAGCGACGCGTCTGCGAACCACCGGACGTGATCCGGTCCGTCAGCGCCCGGCGCGCCTGATCGCGACGTACGGAGCGCCGGCATTGTTGCTCTCGTGGGTGCCCATCATCGGTGACGCAATCGTCGCCGCGGCCGGTGTTGCTCAGATCCCATTCGTTCGATTCTCCTGGTGGACCGTCGTTGGGAAACTGCTGCGATACCTCGTCGTGGCGTGGGGTGCGGCTGCATGGTAGACCGCAGTCATCACGAGTTCAGACCAGGCGCGCAAACCGAACGCCACACGCCTGAAAGCCACGCCGGCCAACGATCCTAGAACTGGATGACGAGGCCCCCGCCGATGCGCGAATAGTTGAGTTTGTTACTCCGCAGCGTCACTCCCTGAATGATGACTTCCCGGAACGAGTGGAAGTAGCGCAGGTCGCCGCGCACACCGAAGCGGTCGCCGAGCAACGCGAACACGCCGCCACCGATCGCATAGCCAAGGACGGTATCATGCGTGGTGAGCACGCTCGGGGTGCTCAGCTCGAAATGCGCCTGCATGATGCCGGCCCCCGCGAGCACGTAGGGGCGCACTGGCCCGGCCCTCGGCCCGAGCATCACGTTTCCCATCCCGGTCAGCACGCTCGAGGACAACCCTGTCGCCTCACCGAAGAACGTGGGCGAGGACGCCAACTCGGCTTCGATGCCGAAAATCGTGGCGAATTTACCGCCCGCGATGCTGACGTTTTTCTGGTCGTTCGTGCAGTCTCGCAGCCCGGGGCAACCCGAGACGCCGCCGAAGTTGAGGCCGAGCATGGGGCTGAGGTAGCCCTGGGCCCGCGCCGGCGCCGTGGTCGCGACGATGAGGACGACCGCAAGAACGACCTGTCGCAATTGTGTGTTCATGTCTATCTCGGCTGCGAACGTGCGGGTTCCCGGTCCGCTCCGGACGATTGCGCTCGAATGCCGGGAACGGTCGAAGATGCCATCAGGCCGGTGGCGCTACCGCTACCAAGGCATTCCGCAGTGTCATGCCGCCGATGATACCCCGGCGAGCCGCGGACGCTAGACCGGGCAGTTCGTTAACGACTTTTAATCCTGGCCGCAGGTCAGGCGACGTACCGTCTAAGGCGGCCCGCCGATTTCTGGCCTGTAGATTCGTGAGCTGAGCTCCCACCATGAAGTCGATCATTCGCGCTGCCGCCCTTCTCGTGATTGTCGCCGCCATCATCGCCACCGCCATCGGGTACTCGATCCTCAGCCGGGGCCTGAGCACGCGCACCGAACCCAGTCAGGCCGAAGTGCTCCTTGCGCGGACCATGCGACAACTCGCGACCCCCGCCGCAGTTCGAACGCAGAAGAACCCAGTCGAACCCACGCCCGACGTACTCGCCGACGGCCTGAGCCATTTCGCGGATCACTGCGCCAGTTGCCACGCCAACGACGGGAGTGGACAAACCGCCCTCGGCCAGAACCTGTTTCCGAAGGCGCCAGATATGCGCGAGTCCGACACCCAGTCACTGTCCGACGGTGAGCTGTTTGCCATCATCGAGAACGGCATTCGTTTGACGGGCATGCCGGCGTGGAGCGACGGCACGCCCGCAAGCGCCGCCGGCAGTTGGGGCCTGGTCCATTTCATCCGGCGCCTGCCGAGTCTGACCCCCGATGAGTTGACGCGCATGGAGACGCTGAATCCAAAGAGCCCGGAGCAGTTCAGGCAGGAAGAAGAGATGCGGCGATTCCTGGAGGGCGAGTCTGATGCGCCGCCAGCGCCGGCGGCGACGACCCCAGCGAAACCGCACCATCAATAGAACCAGGGAGCGACTGGTCGGCGAGGGCGGTGAAGTAGCTCGAGCGAGATGAGCTGGCGGACTTGCACGGTCGCGGGTCCGCCAGCGAGTGGTGAGGGCTACGGGATCTCGATGGTCTTGCGGTCGGCAATCTTGAACGCGAACGTCACGGAGTGAACCGTGGCATCCCCTTTCTTCCTGAACGTCAGCGTCGCTTCGTAATCCCCCGCGGCCGTAAAGATGTGCTGGGTGGCGACCAGGCCCGCATCGCGCGCCGTCATACGGCCGGTGAAGGGACCATGAATCTTGCCGTCGCGCTTCACGGTCGCCTTGATCTCTTCGAGGTCGGTGAAGGGCGTCTTGTCCTGCGCGGTAAAGCGCCACCGCAGGAACTGCATCTCGCCGGTCAGTGCCGGTTCCGGTTCGGCGCCGAACACCACGTTGAGGCCAGCGACTTCTTTGCGTTCG
This sequence comes from Acidobacteriota bacterium, assembly GCA_030697165.1. Lineage (NCBI taxonomy): Bacteria > Pseudomonadati > Acidobacteriota > Acidobacteriota bacterium. The sequence goes on along the minus strand of JAUYQQ010000022.1, from coordinate 128,073 downwards.
TGGGCGGCCACGGTGGCACACATCGCGGCGACGGCCAGTGCGAGGGTCAAACCGAGCGAGCGGGCAACGTTCATTAGTTCCTCCTGAAGGATGTCACGACAACCGCGCGGAGCGTAGCACAGTCGCCCAGTCACAGCTCGACCGTGGCGACTGCGGGGGCTTGGTTAACGACTTTTAATCGACACCCGCCGGTGCCAGACATACCGTGTAAAGAGGTATGCCACAGTACTCGCGTCGTACGTTCGTCAAAGGGCTCGCGCTCAGCGGAACCGCGCTCGGTTTCGGCGGCTTTCAAGTGTCTCCTGGATATGCACAAGCAGACGCCCGCCAGGCTCCGGGCGTCTTGGCAGGGACGCAGTTCGACCTGCGCATCGCCGAGATGCCGCTCAACATCACCGGGAAGACCAGGACCGCGCTGGCCATCAATGGGTCGGTTCCCGCTCCGACGCTGCGCTGGAAAGAAGGCGACACCGTTCACTTGCGGGTTGCCAACGAGTTGGAGGAAGACACCTCGATTCATTGGCACGGGATCATCTTGCCTGCCAACATGGACGGCGTGCCTGGCCTGAGCTTTCACGGCATCAGGCCGCACGGCACCTACGACTATCGCTTCACCGTCAACCAGAACGGCACCTACTGGTATCACAGCCATTCAGGCTTTCAGGAGCAACAAGGCGTTTACGGGGCCTTGATCGTGGAGGCGAAGGAGCGTGAGCCGTTCACCTACGATCGCGAACACGTGGTGTTGCTCAGCGACTGGACCGACGAAGACCCCAAGCGTGTCTTCGGCAAGCTGAAGAAACAATCCGACTACTACAACTTCCACAAACGCACGATCGGCGACTTCTTCCGAGACGTTCGTGAGCGTGGGCTGGGTTCGACCCTGGATGATCGGTTGATGTGGGGCGACATGCGAATGAACCCCACGGACCTGGCAGATGTATCGGGTGCCACCTACACCTATCTGATGAACGGCGTGGCGCCGGCCGGAGGCTGGACCGGGTTGTTCAAGCCCGGAGAGAAAGTCCGGCTCCGCTTCATCAACGGTTCCGCAATGTCCTATTTCGACGTGCGGATTCCCGGACTCAAGATGACGGTGGTCGCGGCCGATGGCCAGTACGTCGAGCCCGTCTCGGTGGACGAGTTCCGCATTGCGACCGCGGAAACCTATGACGTGATCGTCGAGCCGACGGGGCAAGACGCGTTCACCATTTTCGCGCAAGCTATGGATCGCACCGGCTTCGCAGCTGGAACGCTCGCGGTCCGTGACGGTTTGCGCGCGCCGGTGCCTGAACCCGATCCGCGGCCGTTGCTCACGATGGACGACATGGGCCACGGCGGTATGGGCCACGACATGGGGGCGATGAGCGAGTCGAAGCCGGCCTCGCCCGCCGCGACCGACCCACATGCGGGACACGTCATGCCGTCCCCACCACCCGCGGCCCCCGACACGCATGCCGGACACACGATGCCGGCGAAGCCGGAGGCACCCGCCGATCCGCACGCCGGCCACAAGATGCCGCCCCAGCCGCCGGCGGATCCGCACGCGGGACACAACATGGCGGCGATGGGATCGATGCAATCGCATCCGTCATCAGAAGACGGCAATCCACTGGTCGACATGCAGACGATGTCGCCAATGGCGAAGCTTGATGATCCGGGCATTGGCCTGCGCAACAACGGCCGCAAGGTGCTGACCTATGCGGATCTCAAGAGCACGTTTGCTGACCCCGACGGCCGCGAACCTAGCCGGACCATCGAGTTGCACCTCACCGGGCACATGGAACGGTTCGCCTGGTCGTTCGATGGCATCAAGTTCTCGTCGGCTGAGCCTCTGCGCCTGACCTACGGCGAGCGCCTTCGCATTGTGCTCGTCAACGACACGATGATGAGTCATCCGATCCATCTGCACGGCATGTGGAGCGATCTTGAGGACGAGCAAGGGCAATTCCAGGTTCGCAAACATACGATCGATATGCCCCCCGGCACCCGGCGCGCGTATCGCGTGCGCGCTGATGCATTGGGTCGCTGGGCGTTTCACTGCCATTTGCTGTTCCATATGGAATCAGGCATGTTCCGGGAAGTGCGGGTCGAAGAATGATCCGCACCGGTCTCCTGTTGCTTCTGATCGTCTGCTCGGCTCGAGCTGCCTCTGCCCAAGAGACGCCGCCTGACCCTCATGCCGGCCATGTCATGCCGCCCGCAGCGCCTGCTCAAAACGTATCGGGCGAGCCTGCGACTCCTATTCCACCGGTTACAGATGAGGATCGCGCCGCCGCCTTTCCGCAAGACCTCCACGGCCACACCGTTCATGACCGCGCCATCAACTACTCGGTCCTGTTCGACCAACTGGAATGGCAAGTGTCAGGCGACACCAAGGGCGGCATCTGGGACATCAAGTCGTGGGTCGGTGGCGATGTGAATCGAGTCTGGATTCATTCCGAAGGCGCCTCCGAGGGTTCCAGCCTTGAAGAGGCCGAAGTTCACCTCACTTACGGCCACTCGTTCTCCAGGTGGTGGGATGTGGTGGCCGGGGTGCGACAGGATTTTCGCCCAGGCCCTGGTCAGACCTGGGCGACGGTCGGCATTCAGGGGCTCGCGCCGCAGTGGTTCGAAATACAGGCGACGCTCTACGTCGGCGAATCAGCAGCGACGATGGCCCGGTTCGAAGCCGAGTACGAGATGCTGATCACCAACCGCCTGGTGTTGCAGCCGCTGGTCGAGCTGACGTTCTACGGTAAATCCATTCCGGAACGAGGTCTCGGGGCGGGACTCAGTGCGGTGGAAACCGGGCTCCGGTTGCGCTACGAGGTGCGACGCGAGTTCGCTCCGTACCTCGGCGCAGTCTGGCACCGTGAGTTCGGCGGCACCGCCGATTTCTCCACCGAAGCCGGCCACGATATCGGCGGGTGGCGTTTGGTGGCCGGCGTGCGAACGTGGTTCTAGGGTTGGCGGTTAAAGGAGCAACGATGACGAGACGATTGATGTTGGCAACGATGGCTTTAGCTGTGATGACAATGGCCTTGGGCGGCGTAACGATGGCGCATCCTGGCCACGAGCACAAGATCATGGGCACGGTGACAATGGCGGCCGCGGATCACGTCATGCTCAAGAGCCCGGATGGCAAGGACGCCACCGTCGGCATCAACAAAGACACCAAGTTCCTTCGTGCCAAGAAGGCCATGAAGGCCTCCGACGTCAAAGTCGGCATGAGGATAGTAGTGACGGCAGTGACCGACGACAACGACGACAAGTCGATCGCCAAGGTCATCGAGCTCGGCGCGGATCCCGCAACCAAGTAGCGACTGAGGAGATATTCGATGATGCGAACGCTTTCTGCTCTGACCCTATTCCTGACCTTACCCTCACTGGCGGCGGCTCACGTAGGAGTCCGGCCTCGGGAGTCCAAGCCCGGCGCTGAAGAGCGCTACTCGGTTCGCGTTCCCACGGAAGGCACGGTTGCGACAACGTCCGTTCGCCTGGAGATTCCTGATGGGGTCACCGTCCTCGAAGTGGAGAAAATGGGGGGCGAGACCTTCGAAGTCGAGAAGAACGGCGATCGCATCGTGGCGATTACCTGGAAGCGCAATATTCCTGTAAAGGAGTCCGCGGATTTCTTCTTCCGCGCCCGCAATCCGCAGGGCGGCACTGAAATCGCCTGGAAGGCGCACCAACACTTCGCCGATGGCACGCACACGGCCTGGGTGGAGCCGGCCGGTGGCAAACGTCCGGGCCCGGTGACGAAATTGGCCGACGCGGCCGCGCAGGGCGTCCCGAACGACGCGGCTGGCATTGCCGCATGGTTGAAGGGCTACGATGCGGCGTTCCTGACCAAGGACGTGACCAAGCTGGCGCCTTTCTATCATCCCGACGTCACAATTTACGAAGGCACCGGCATCAACAACGGGTGGGCCGACTATCGCGATCGTCACCTGGGTCCGGAGCTCAAGGCTTTTGAGAACCTGGAGTTCGGCCACACCGATACCAAGGTCACGCTCATGCCCGGGGGGGAATCGGCCTATGCGACGTCGCGTTACACCATCAAGGCCAAGATGGGCGAGCGGATGCTCGACTCGGAGGGGCTCGAGACGCTGATGCTGGTGAAGACGGCGGAGGGCTGGAAGATCCGGCATTCACACACGTCGAGCCGCGCGAGACGCCCGGCGCAATAGGAGGCGGTTATCTATCCCGTCCTCTTTCGCATCGGGGGCTTCGAGATCACCAGCTTTGGCGTTCTCGTCGCGATTGGTGCGCTCGTGGGATTGTGGGTATTTCGGCGCGAGTTGAACCGAGCCGGTCTGCCGCAGGACACGACCGACGCGGCGTTCGCTGGGATCTTCGGCGGCCTGTTCGGCGCGAAGCTGTGGTGGGCTGTCGAGTTTGCCGGCAGTGCACCATTCCTGTCGCTCCTTCTTTCACGCGGTGGATTGAGCTGGTTCGGTGGTTTTGCCGGAGGGCTCGCGGCGGGCCTGCTCGTGATTCGCCGGAAGCGGCTGCCGCTTCTCGCCACCCTTGCGGCGGCTTCCCCAGCCCTGGCGATAGGCCATGCGATCGGGCGAATCGGCTGCTTTCTGGTTGGGGACGATTACGGCAAGGTCAGCGATCTGCCCTGGGCCGTAGCTTTTCCTGAAGGCCTACCGCCGACGCTCGAACGCGTTCATCCGACGCAGCTCTACGAGGCCATCGCGCTGTTCGCTATTGGCTGGGCACTGTTGGTGTGGCGTCGCCGCCAATGCAGCGATCGAGTTGTCCTGGGAGCGTACTTCGCGCTTGCCGGACTAACCCGCTTTCTAATCGAGTTCGTTCGAGTGAACGAGCGAATGTTCGGGCCGTTGACAGTAGCGCATTTGGCCTCGCTGGCAGTCGTGGCGGCAGGTGTCGCGCTGCTGCTGAAGGGCCGATCGGCCATAATCCAACCTCAATGAGGACGCATCCATGATTTCTCGTCGCCGCCGTATCCTGGCTTTGGCCGCTGCCGTCTGCATGCTCGCAGCCGGCGCCAGCGCTCACGATTTTTGGCTCGTGCCTGACGCGTTCGCTGTGCCGGCGTCAGGAGAGATCGTTATCAAGGGCCAAACGAGCAGTGCGTTTCCGACGACATTGTCCGCGGTGACACCCGACCGCGTCACCTCCGCGCGAGTCATCGGCGCCGACAGCGAAGAGCGAATCACCGCACTGGCGACGCAAGACAACTCCCTCGTCTTAAGGCATCGGCCCAAGACGCCTGGCCAGAAGATTGTTGCCGTCGAGGTCGGGTGGCGACACGTCAAGGAGACGGCCGAAAGTTTCCGCAAGTACTTGGTCGGCGAGGGCGCCGAGGACGCGCTCGCGCGCTACGATCGCCTGGGTCAGTTGCCGAAGTCAGACATTGTCCGGCGGTATGCGAAGTATGGCAAGACCGTCGTCGAAGTTGGGAACGGCGCTCGCGCCTACGATCGCGACGCTGGCCATCCGCTTGAGTTCATTCCACTGGACGATCCCGCCGGCTCAGGTCAGTTGCGGATGCGCGTCATGTTTCAGGGAAAGCCGCTTGACGGCGCTCGCGTGCATGCGGAGATGGCCTCGCCCGGCGGGAAACCTGCCAAGGACGTCACGCTCACAACGTCCAATGGCGGCATCATCACCGTGCCGACCGGTGCGGGTTTATGGAACGTGCGTACGATTCACGTCGTCCCAACGCCGGCCGGCGCCGACGCCCAATGGGACGTCCACTGGGCGACGTTTGTCTATTCGCGGAAGTAACGCACCCGTTACGGACTTTGAGTCGGGCTCGATGGCTGAGACACCTAGCCCGCGTCGCGATGCTTCGAACAGTGACCCAGGCATAGCCGTGCAGCCGTTCGAGGGTCCCACGTTCTTCGCGATGCCGACTCCTGCGCCCGGCCTCTTCCATGATCTCCGCCAGGCCCACTTCGTCCTGCAAGGACGGGAACTCGCGACGCAGGCACAGTAACAGCTGCAGGAGAACGTGCTCTATGCGCGGTTGAAATGGCTGGCCGTCGCTATCGAGCAGCGCAATCGTTCGCAGGTGCTCCATGATTCATCCCGTCTGTTCGCCGTGGGGAGGCGGCGGGACAAGCGGTTGTTTTCAGTATCGAGCTGACTCTCGGCGGTATTTAGACGTGTAAGGTTTCAGTGCCCGATGGCGTTCAATCGGTTACGGGACGATCTTGAGGAAAGGTCGTCGTCGGATCCGAGGTGAACGACATGCCAGACTGCATCTATCCTGTTTCTCGATCGAGTCGAGAATCTACCGTCGCCACACAGACGATTTCAAGCGCAACGTTTCGGGCAGACTCGTCGAACACGCCGCCACGACGCTGGTCGATCGCGTCAATCCTTGAAGCCTTCACTACGGTTGTGCTTCTGCTGCCATCCGTCGCGTTTGCTCAGCAGTCGCCATGGGAGAGGGCCGCCAGCAATCTCGAGTTCACGTTCACCGGGCCGCTCGCACGGTCGCTCGCCTTGGTAGCCATTGTGATCGGTGGCCTCATGTTCATGTTCGGCGAAGGTGGAGCCAAGCGACAGATCTCCGGGATCGTATTTGGTGGCGGACTGGCTCTGTTCGCGGCCCAGTTCATGACGTGGTTGTTCTAAACGGCTATGACAACCAAGCCAGTTCAAACGCCGCGACCGACGGTCCGAGTCACTTACAAGGGGCTCCATCGGCGGCTCACCATTTGGGGCGTCGAACGCCGGCTGTTCTTTCTGGCGATGCTCCTGGGCGCCGCAACGTTCAACCTGTTCTATTCGTTCCTGGCCGGGCTGCTGATGTTCGTCGCCCTCTATGGCTTTTCTTTGTGGGCCACTGACCGGGACCCCGAGATGCTTCGCATCCTCCTGTCTTCGTCGAAGGCACGGAGGCGATTCGATCCACTGAAGCACCAGCCTGCCGAAGTGAGGATGAGCCGATGACGCGCTTCGGTCGAGTCTTTCGCGACTACCAAGAATCCGGAGCCATCAACTCACTGATAGCGCTCTGGGGCTTCCTGGATGACGTCACTTTCGTTACCAAGAGTGGGAGCGTTGGCGTCATGTTCCAGGTACAGGGGCCCGACGCCGAGGCATTGCCCCATGAGCAGCGACAGCGCGTCACGCACCAGTTTGAAGCCGCGTTGAGGCAGTTGGATGAGAAGACCCGCGTCTACCAATACTTGCTCAAACGGCACGCCGACGCGTTTGCAGTCCCGGACTGTTCGCGAGCAGTGGCGCGGGAGGCCTTCCAGCGTCGGTCGGAGTACCTGAACGGAAAGCGCGAGCGGCTGTTCCAGGTCGATCAGTATCTGGTGCTGCTGTCGGACCAAACCGGCATCGGGCACCTCGATGGATCGCTGCGGCGATTCATCCGACAACCGCTCGCGACCATCAGGGAGCAACTATCGCTGACGCACACGTTCCACCTGCTCGAGTCGCAGCTCGATGAAGCCACTCGCACTCTTGACCAGGCTGCCTCGGCATTCGCTGTCCAACTGGCCGAGTGCCACCTGCGGCGACTGCCAAAGGCGGAGATGTTCGCCTTCTTCCGGCGACTCCTGAACCTCGATCCCAGTGTCGCCGACGCCAGCAGCCTGCGCTACGACACATACCTGGACTACTTCGCTGCCGACTCCGCGATCGAATGCCATCGCGATCACTTGCGGGTTGGCACACGGTCTCTGAAGGTGCTCTCCATGAAGGAGCCGCCGAGCCATACCTACGCACACATGCTCTCAGACCTGGTGGAGCTACCAGGTGAGTTCGTGGCATGCGCCGAGTGGCAACGCCTCCCAAACGACAAAGTGCGGCGCGACATTCACTCGCGCAGACGGCATTTCTTCAACAAACGGGTGTCTCTGGTGAACTACGTGTCGGCTGATACCTCACCGGACGAGATGTTGGTAGACGATTCCGCTGGGGCAACGGTCGGCCAGCTCGGCGATGCGCTCACCGAGCTCGAGGTCAACGGGCACTTCTTTGGCTCCACCTCCCTGACGCTCGTGCTCCACGGCCGAGACACGAGGGCACTGGAAACTGCCAGCGCGGAGGCAGCCAAGGTTCTGGCCTCCCATGACGGAGTCTTCGTCGAGGAAACCTATAACCTTCTCAACGCCTGGCTGAGCATCGTCCCCGGCAACGGCGCCTACAATCTTCGGCGCATCGCCCTCTTGGAGACCAATTGCGCGGATCTGAGTTTCATCTTCAGCCAGGACTACGGCGAGCCTTTATGCCCTCATCTTGGTCAACGTGCATTGGCCGTCTTTGAGACGCCGCAGCAGGCGCCTTACCACTTCAACCTCCATGTGGATGATGTCGGCCACACACTCGTTCTCGGCTCAACAGGCAGCGGAAAGAGCTTCCTGCTCAACTTCCTGATCACTCAGCTGCAGCAACATGACCCGCTCACCATCGTGCTCGATCTGGGTCACAGCTACAGGAAGCTGACGGCACTTCTCCAGGGCAGCTATGTCGAGCTGGGGCTCGGGCGTCAGGCCGTCACCATCAATCCTTTCGACATCTCGTCACCAACGCCGGAGCAACTGCACTTTCTCCATGCGTTCACCAAGGTTCTGATTGAAGGAGAGGATGGCTACCGCCTGAGCCACCTCGAGGACCGCGAGGTGTACGAAGCGATTGAGAACTTGTACGTTCTTGAACAATCGCAGCGGAGGCTGTTCACGCTCTCGAGCCTGCTCCCGAGGGCCGTCGGGGGACGACTGCACAAGTGGGTTGAGGGCGGTCGATACGCCTCGATGTTTGACAACCCGGTCGACACCCTAGCGCTGGACCGGCTTCAGGTCTTCGACTTTGAGGCCATGCGGTCGTATCCCGCGGTTCTGGAGCCGCTGCTCTTCTACATCCTGCATCGGGTGAGCCAGTGCGTCCACGATCCCGGTGATCCGGGCCTCAAGGTATGCGTTCTGGACGAGGCCTGGCGGCTCATTCAGCACCCGGCGGTGCGGTCGTATGCACAGGAAGCCCTGAAGACCTGGCGCAAGCGAAATGGCGCCATGCTCCTCGCCACCCAGAGCATCGAAGACTTCTCATCGGCCGACCTGCTGAGGACCGTCGTCGAGAGCTGTCCGACCCGGCTGCTCTTGGCGAACCCCTCCATGAATCCGGAGCAGTATCGCGAGCTCCTGCAGATGAACGAGATGGAGCTGAGCTTGATGGCGAACCTGCTGCCCCGCCGCCAGGTGCTGCTCAAGCGGGCTCAGCTAGCAAAAGTGCTCGACCTGAACGTCGATCCCAAGAGCTATTGGATCTATACAAACACCCCGATTGACAACGAGCGGGTGGCTTCGGTGTTCCGTGAGTTTGGATTCGCGGCCGGCCTGGATCGCCTGGCCGCCTCTGCCTGAAACGAGGTACTGGATGCGCGCACTACTGATTCCGATCGTCGCTTCGCTGACATGGGTTGCCCTCGACGTTCGCCCGGCTGCCGCACAAGTAGGTGGTATTCGAGAAGTGACCGCGACCGACCGCAATGTCATCCCCTTGAACACCCGGCTGCGCTATACGACGATGATTGTCCTTCCGGACGGCGATGAGATCCTCGACGTGATCTGCGGCGACCGCGACTTCTGGGTCATCAGTGCCGTGCAGAACGTCGCCCACGTCAAGCCTGCGAAAGCGGACGCCGAGACCAATCTCAATTTGGTCACCGCAAAGGGTGCGATCTACTCCTTCCTGCTCAAGGAGAAGGCCGGCTCAGGCCAGCCGGATCTGAAGATCTACGTGAACGCGAATCAAGATGCACCTACCGGCCACCAGAAGTACTACAGCGCAGCTGATGTCGAACGGCTGAACTCGGAGCTGACCGAGGCAAAAGCTGCGGTCGTCCGATCGGAACAGCGCGCAAAGGAGGCGCTGGCAGCGGCCAATCAGGACTACCCCAGCAAACTCCGGTTTGCGTATGGCACCCCCAAGTATGAGAAGCCATTCTTCGTTCAGGCAATCTGGCACGACGGGGCCTTCACGTTTCTCAAAGCCGACGCCCGCGAACTTCCCGCGCTCTATGAGCTGAAGGATGGAAAGCCGTCCATCGTCAACTTCCAGGTTCGAGGCGGCGTCTACGTCATCCCAAAGGTGCTCGACCGTGGGTACTTGGCGCTGGGTAGCACACGGCTGTCGTTTGAGCAGCGGGAGCAGTAACCATGAGCGCAACCGACACACAAGGCGCGGCGCCCGTGGTCGACCGACGGCCGGTTCCGCGCGGTGTCCTGCCGAAGGGCATCCAGACCTGGCTTATGGTCGCCTTGGCGCTAGGAATTGTCCTGATCATCTTCTTCACCGGGCAGCCTCAGGCCCCCGAACGCAGCAGTGCGGCGAGCCCGGCGCAGCAGGCCGTCAGCCCTGACAGGGTCCGTGACTATCAGGAGCGCCTCAGTGCCCTCAACGGCCTGTCGGCCCCAGAGCTGAGGGGCGAGCCCTCCCTGCCTCCTGCCTTTCAGGACGACGTCCAGCTTGAGGCAGTCGATCCCCTTGCCGGCGAGCGGCAGCGGCGAGACTACGAGAGCCTGTTCGCCAGCAATGTCGTCGTGAGCCGGCGGGCACCGCTGCAGAGGCCAGACGCGAGGGCGGACCAGTCCGGAGTTCAGGCCGACGAACGACCGCGCCTGGCTGGGAACGAGCCATCCCTGGACGCCATCGCTGACGCGGTTGTCCGGGCGACCACGCGAAACAGCCCTCAAGAGGTCGCGGCCAGCCCCGCGTCCGAAAACGCGTCTGTGCCGGGCGCCACGCGACGTGTTGCCGCCAACGCCCGCGAGTATTCGATTGTTGCCGGCAATATGCACCGGATCGTCGAAGGCACCATCATCGACACCGTTCTGACGAATCGCCTGGATGGAGCGGCGGCCTCGCCGGTCAACTGCCTGGTCACGAACCCGGTCTACTCCCAGAACGGTCAGCACATTCTGGTGCCGGCTGGGGCGCGGGTACTCGGCGAAACGCGACAAGTTGAAGGATTGAACGACACGCGGCTGGCGGTCGGCTTTCACCGCGTCGTGATGCCGGACGGACAGTCGGTGGCCCTCGACCAGTTCAGGGGACTGAACCAGCGCGGTGATTCCGGGCTGAAGGATCGTGTCAATCAGCACTACTGGTCGACGTTTGGAGCTGCGGCGGCGGTGGGCCTGGTTGGCGGGCTGTCGCAGTGGCTCGGGAGCGCCGCGTTAGGCAGCGGCGACGGAGACCGGACGGTGATTGTGGCGGGCTCGGCTGACGCAGCATCCCAGGCCAGCGCTCAGTCGCTCAATCGATTTCTCAATCGCATGCCCACGATCACCATCCGAGAAGGTCACCGCGTGAAGGTCTATGTGACCAGCGACCTGGAACTGCCGGCGTGGAGCGCAGCCACCACCGGCGTTGACCAAGAGAGGTGACAGATGTTTTCGCGCTTGGCTCTAGCACTCGCCGTCCTAACGCTCACTGCGGTGCCCGCCCGCGGCCAACTCGCGGTGATCGACCCATCGAACCTCGAACAGGCGGTGTTGATCGCTCAACGAACACAGCGACAGCTGGAAGAATTGACCGCCCAGTACCGAACGATCCTCCGAATGTCGCAAGGGCTGGGCAACATGGAGGGGTACCGGACGCCCCCGATCTCCGGCGCCAAGCACGACTTCGGTCGTTGGTCGCACGCCGGGCCCTGGCTCAGAGGTCTGAACTCCGGCGATCCGACCGGTGCGGCCTATGCGGCGACCACCGTCCCCTTGGAGTCGCGCCCGCAGCTACCTGCCCGAATGACCGCAAAGGCGCAGGGGGCGTTCTCCAGGCAGCTCGCCACGGTGGAGATCGCAGACTCAGTCGCCATGATGGCCGGTCACCAGGTAGGCGCCATTCGACAGTACAGCGACCGGTTACAGCAATCGGTGCAAGGTCTTGAGGATGACGTCATGAACGGCCTGCTTCGGTATCACGAGCTGACCGCCATCCTCGACAAGGTCGCCGGTGCCGAGCTGCTGGGCCGGCGCCAGGACATGGCCGCGAATCAGCTCCTGTCCCACGCCGTTGAGCAACTGCTCGCGCGCGGCAAGCGGCTCCGCGATGCCGAGGCCGCGACGATGAACATGCAATTGGAGACGTGGCGCAGTGGTAAGGGTGCGAACGACGCCATGGTCAAGGGCAGCTCTGATGCGCTGAGAACGTGGCGTCAACCCTAGAAGGAGATCGCCTTGAAGAAACACGCCCTGATTGTGGTCGCTATTCTGTTCGCTGCCTCGCCTGGACATGCCCAGATCGTGGTGCACGACACCTCTGTCACGCTGAGAAATGCGGTCACCGCCACGCTGAGGGAGTACCTGCTCGAGACACAGGTGGCACAACACGGTCAGCTTCGCCGATGGGCGCAGCGGCTCAGCATGTTCACGGATTTGGGCAAGTACGGCGCCCCGGACGCGCCTCGGTGGCGCACCCATCCTGGCTACGCTGGTGACGGCGACGAGGTGGCCGCAGCGTTCCAATCCGCTCTCGATTTCGGCGACTCAGAAGGCGTGGGCTACCGCAGCGTTACAGAGCAGATTTCCGGTTTCGACGAAGTCACGGCGGGTTTGCCGCCCGTGGCTCGCAGGGTGCTTGAGCAACAACTGTCCACGATTGACGCCACCGATGCCGTCAGCGTCGCAACCATCCACAACAGCGGCCGTATCCGCTACGCGGGTCGCGCCGAGCTGCGTGCGATCGAGGCACTCGAGGGAGATGTGACCAACGGCACCCTGGAGCAGAGCGCAACCGCCGTTCTGGACAAGATTAGCGGTGCCTCCCTGATTGCGGCCCGCCAGCGCCAGGCCCGCACAAACCTGATGATTGGCCTGGTCGAGCAGCTCATGGTCGACACCAAGCGGGAACGGGATTCCCACGCGGCAGCCATGAACATGCAGCTGTCGGAATGGCGCTACCGCGAGGCCACCGCAAGCGCCAGGCCCTCGGACGCCGGCACTGCCCTGCAGACGTGGCGTCAGCCCTGATCGGATAGGAGCCAAGCCATGCCGACGCACCCATCGCTCGACCTTATTCCGACCGTTCAGCAGGCGATCACCAGCTTGTTGCTGACATATGAGCCGGAGTTCCTGCGGTTCGGATACCGGCTGTTTCTGTCGTTCGCCGTGATCCTGATCGCCTGGCACGGCATCAGGGTGATGTTCAGCGGGGACGGCCTCGGCGAACAGATGTTTGATTTCGCCAAGTTGCTCCTCTTCATCTCGTTCGGCTACTCCCTGATCGCCTTCTATGAGAGCCCCCTTCCGGGCATCGGCGTGTCGTTCAGCAACCTCATCACGGACCAGGCCGGGTACTTCCAATCGGTCCTTCAGGCGCGCGCCTTCGACAACGTCTATCGGCACCTCGATGAGCTGTCCGCTCACTTCATGCAGCCCGATCCGTGGTCGATCCTTGCGAACCTGATCTATTGGACCGTCTTGTTTCTAATCGCATTCGCGAAGGCGGTGTCCCTTGCTGTCATCTCTTTTGGACTGATTGCCAGCGCGGTATGTGCACTTCTGGGGCCAATCTTTGTCCCTTTCTTCATTGTCCCGAAGCTCGACTGGCTGTTCTGGGGCTGGTTCAAATCGTTCATTCAATATTCGTTCATCCCGGTCGTAGCCATCGCTTTCCTAATGATTTTCGAGCAATTCATCTTCCGCTACGTCACGACGTTGCCGCCCGTGATCACGCAGGCGGACTACGGCATCTACGCGATGCAGGCGTTTGCCGTTGTGGCCACTTTTTGCATGGGGATTCTCCAGGTGCCCTCGCTGACCCAATCCATTTTCTCGGGATCGAGCGGAGAAAGCACCTTGGCGAACCGAGTCAGCATCAGCCGGATATTTTCGCGGCGCTAGCAGGAGTTGACTATGTCCAAACGTTGGCCAACGGGCCGCAGCCACGACGACGAACTGCCGGCCTCTGGAGCGGTATCTAGAGCGCTGGTTCTAGGGTTCATCGTGGCTGGGGCAATGGGTCTCGTCGCGGGCGTGATCTGGATGGGCTGGAACCTTCTTCAATAGCGAGCACCTGATGAATCCGACCGTTGGCGACATCAATCCCAAGACGCTGGAAAGCGCGAAGCGCCAGTTCGTGGAGCTGTACGGCTCGTCGCTAGTGCTGAACTCCTATCTGAAGATTGCCCTCGTCCTCGTGTCGCTGGTGGCAGCCGGCCTGGTGGCTCTCAACGCCCACACCGTGACGAAATACGCCCAAGTAAAACCGCTGGTGATCCGAATTGATTCGGTCGGGCGAGCGGAGGCCGTCGAGTATGACGCGACCCGATACCAGCCACAACCACCAGAACTCCGGTACTTTCTGACGCAGTTCGTAATCAAGCACTTCAGCCGCATCCGGGCCACTGTTCAGCGCGAGTATCCCGACTCGCTGCTGTTCCTCGATGCGACGCTGGCTGACGCCACCATTGCGCAGAATGATCAAACCCGCGGCATCGAGTCCTTCGTCACCAATCCCGGTGCTGATGAAACCGATGTCATCGTCCAGAACGTCAGCCTGACCGAGCTGACCCGGCCGCCCTTCAAGGCCGCCATCGGCTTTCAGAAGGTGCATTACGCGCCTGGGACCCGGCAAGAGCGGTCCCGGGAGACCTACGTCGCGCAAGTCGATTTCGTCCTGCGCGAGCAGGTGCCGAACGCGTTTGTGCGAGTCAACCCGCTCGGGCTGCAAATCGTTTACTTCCGAATCGACCAGGCGTTCGACGAGGCCAGAAGATGATTGCGAACACCGCGTTCTTGGCGGGCGTTACCGTCTTCCTGCTGGCCGGCTGGCTGGCCAGCGAACTCAGTTTCCTGGCGCCATACAAGGCGACTCTCTTCCGGCGTCATGGCTGGTTGATTGGCGCGGCCTGCCTGGTCACGTTCTTCAACCTTTGCGCCATTTACTACAACCTTGCTAGATGGCTCTTTCTACGCGACTCCGGCAGCAAGTTGCTGCACCTCGATCGCCAGCTAGGCACCGCCGACTCGTCGCTGCCGCAGCTTCCAGGGCAAGCGGAATAGCAGGGAGAGTGCATGCCAAGAGATCGAGAGCCAGGCGAATCTGAGGCCCGCGATATCGACCGTCTCCGTGAACAGGAGGCTCGCCGCGGCGTTGATCCGCGAGAGGTCTTCAGCCGCGACCTGCACCTTCCGAGCGGTCTGAGACGTGAGCGCATTGGAAACTGCAGACTACGCGCGTCAGAGGTTCGGACCCTCGCCACGGTCGGCGCATTCCGCGTCGTCAGAGAGGACGATCTTCAACGACTGGCGGGCTCTGGCGAGCTGCTGTCGAAGGACGTCGAGCCCCTCCGCCAAGCCGGTTTGGTGTCGACCAGCGCTTACGTGGTTGGCCGTGAGCGATGCACGCTCGTCACCTTGACGGACCAGGGGCGGGCCGTCTTGGAGAGTAGCCGTGGCGACCGCAACCAGCCAAGGCCGCAGGCGTTCCACGTTGGTTCGACGAAGCGCGAGCTGGCTCACGACAGCCGGCTGCTTCCGGCGTATCTGGATGCCGCTGAGCGGCTGGCCCGGGACGGGTGTCGAATCCAAAGAGTCACCTTGGATCGCGAGCTGAAACGCGAATACCAAAGCTTTCTCCAAGACCCCAATCGCCGGCGTCGCGGGGCGACTGGGCAGCCAAGACGCGATCGGGAGGCCATTGCCAGGTGGGCCGAAGAGCACGGCCTACCCGTCATCGACGACAGCGTCAAATTTCCTGACTTCCGCATCGAGTACGACCGTCCGGATGGCGAGCGGGGTCACCAAGACATAGAGGTCGTCACCCCCCACTACCGCGGCAGTCATGCGTCGGCGAAAGTATCAGCAGGTTTCACCTGTTACCGATACGGATCCGCCAGGGTTGGTAGCGCCGGCTCGTCTGGTCGAGGCGGCCGGGGCCGCGAGTCTCGGCTCGCTGAGGAGATGCTCCATTGACGTTCGAGGACCGCGTTGCCGCGATTGCGTCGAAGGGATATACCGACCGGCAGGCTCGCTTCCTGGTGACCGTCTTGCTCCACTCAGGGGTGTGCATGGTGCGCCAGTACTGCGAGTTCAGTGGCATCGCCCGCGGCCAGAAGACGCAAAACTTCTTTTCTGCGCTACTCGAGCGAAAGCATGCTTCATTCACGACCGATCCCTATCAGCGAACGCGGATATTTCACGTTCAGCACCGCTCCCTGTATGAGGCAATCGGCCAGGAGAATAACCGCAATCGGAAGCCTGTTCCCGTTGGGGCGGCCATCGAACGCTTGATGTTGCTCGACGCGGTAATTGGAAGTCGCGACCTCGATTGGCTGGCGACCGAGCAGGACAAGCTGGCGCATTTCACTCGTATGTTCGGCACCACGATTCGTCGAGAGGAATTGCCCCGGTTGGTGTTCGGAGAACCGCCCAGAACCACGACGCGGTACTTCCCCGACAAACTGCCCATTGGAGTCTCGTCAGACGGCCAAGTGCGGGTGTTCACTTTCCTGGTGACGGGCGATGACGCGCGGGATTTCAGGAAG
Source organism: Acidobacteriota bacterium (assembly GCA_030697165.1). Classification (NCBI taxonomy): domain Bacteria; kingdom Pseudomonadati; phylum Acidobacteriota; species Acidobacteriota bacterium. Next base: position 111,608 of record JAUYQQ010000022.1, on the reverse strand, counting down.
TTTCTACAGCGCCATGCGGAACTCCTCCGAGGACTCCCGGCGTGGCGTGTGCGACTGCTGATACCGGCCCACCTCGCGCCCGCTCGCCAGGTCTACCTTTCGGCGTTTCAGCAAGAACTGCTGAGCCCGATGCGCTTGTCCGCAGCCGCGGAGTTGCAGTGGCTATTCGAGGCGCAGCGCACGGGCGCGAACGACTCGGCAGCCGACCAGGAGCGACTCCTGCGGGCTCGTCTGGCCTTCGGAACGCCTCGATTTCGTTTGTTGTATCGGCGGTGGCGGAACGAGGGTGCGGGCGCCCTTAGCGACCTCTCGTCACCGGCACTGGCGGACGCGATGGCTCGCGGCACTGGAAAGGTTGAAGCACATGTCCTGCCACACCCGTACTTCCACTTGCGAACTCTGGTCGGCACTGCATAGCGCGGGTCGAAATGGGGGAACACGGAGGGGAACGCAAATCGGAGGAGTATGTTCCCCCCTCGGCGAGGCTCGGAATCCTGGCTTCCTCCGTCGAAAGCCTCTAGCCAGGAATCGCGGGCGGCGCCTCCAACTCGTTGCGTGGTCCGGACTTGGGCTTGAGCAGTCGTTGGCTGATGGGGCGGCGCCTTCTGCCGCCCTCCGCGATCCGAACAGACCGCAATTAGGGGAGTCTGGGCGTGAGCGACCCCCCTCAAAAGTGGGTTTGGTGGCCCACGGTCCGTCCAAGGGGGGTCGCTCACGCCCAGCCGGCGTCGGTAAGGTCTACGGGAGATTCATGGCCAGATGCAGTCGCGGCGTTGGTCGCGGCCTGCCCTCGCCGTTCACTCAGACTGGCGGTCTGTTTCAGGCAGTCGCCTCTGCCCTCTTTGTCGTTCCGCCGACGGGAAGGATGATGCCCATGACACTGATCAAGCCACGCACTCGCGGGAAGCAACTGGTGCGGCACCGGACGCGTCTCGACTACGAAACCAACGAGACGCTGTACGCCTACGCGCACTTCATCGGCGAGTCCACCGAGTACGTCCTGAATCAGGTGATCGACACCGTGCTCGCCAGGGACAAGGAATACCTGCAGTGGCGTGCGACCCACAGTGAGACATTCGTTCCGAGCGCATCTGGTGCGCGCGGTGCTCGGGCTCCCGGAGGGCGGCGTCGCACTCCCGTTGCTGCCAGCGGTGCGTGAGGAGTCCATTCAGTGCTGGCAACGTCGAGCCTGCGCGCGTTCCTTGAGTCGAGGGCCCTGATTGCCTTGACCACGGCGGCCTTGGTCGGATCGGCAGGGCTCTACGCGTTTCCTGTTAATCCGGACGAGCCATTCCTCGCCGCGATCGCAAGCCGCCGGCCAGATGTCCTCACAGTGATCAGCTACGGGTACGCCGCCATGTGGTTCTCAACGCCTTTCCACGTGGCGTCCCTTCTCTTGTCTCTGACGGCAATCGTCCTTTACCGCAAGCAACCGCGCATGCGGTTCCGCGAGCTACCGCCCTACCCATCTCCCGAGACTCGCCCAGCCCCATCGCTAATACTCGGCGAGTCCCACCATCCCACCACGATTGGTCGGGCCGCCGAACCGACGTGGCTGATCATTCCGGAACGCGGGCTCTACACGGGAACGATGATCGTTGGTGCCATCGGAACCGGAAAGACTTCCGCATGCATGTATCCCTACGTGGACCAGCTTGTGAGGTGGCGCAGCCAGGACCAAGAGCGGAAGATCGGTGGCCTGGTGATGGAGGTCAAGGGCGATTTCTGTCTGCAGGTCCGCAGGATGCTAACGGACGCGGGTCGTGCCGACGACTACGTTGAGATCGGGTTGGATACGGGCACTTGCTACAACCCGCTTCACAACGACCTTGACCCGTATGCCGTGGCCTACGCGATTGCTTCCTTGCTGAACAACTTGTTCGGGAAGTCAAAGGAGCCGTTCTGGCAACAGGCGTACACCGACCTGTTGAAGTTCGTGATCCTGCTGCGGCGTCTGAGCGACGGCTACACCACCCTCTCCGATGTCTACCGCTATGTGCTGGACGATTCGCAGATCGACCGCGACATCCGGCGACTGAAGGTGTCACTGTCGGATGTTCCGGAAGTAGTGCTCGTGCCGACGGTCGAGTATCAACTGCTGGACCTGCAGCGTTCCTGGGCTCATTGGTTCCAGGACGATGCGGAGCATATGGCGCACCCTTATGACGCCGAGCTCGAAACGTTCTTGGACAGCAGAGGCGCGTCGTATGAAGTGCGAAAGGCCAAAGGCGCCGGCTGGGCCGATCGGAGGCATCAGCTGGAAGCCGTCGAGCGCTGGTACGCCGGCGGTTGGAGTCGTCTCGACACACGTTTGCGTTCGTCGATCACAGAGGGCATCGTCGTGTTCCTGTCACTGTTCGACGATAACCCTGCGGTCCACCGGGCCTTCTGTCCCCCGCGTCGCGCCTACTCCGGAACTTTGAGTCCGGGCGAGCCCACACCCTTACCTCCCATCGATACGCTCCTCGATGCCGGTCGCGTGCTGGCTCTGAACTTTCCTGTTGCCGCCAATCCAGGGCTCGCGCGCATCATCGGCGTGATGCTGAAGCTGGATTTTCAGCGAGCCGTTCTTCAGCGCATTCCGAAGATTAGTTCGCAACCGGGCAAGGCCTGGCGAGACCTGATGTTCATCTGCGACGAGTACCATGCGTTCGCGACGGTTGGGGAGACCGATCCGACCGGCGACGAGCGCACGTTCGCGCTATCCAGGCAGGCGAGATTGATTCCGATCGTTGCCACACAAAGCATCAGCTCACTGCGGTCGGTCCTTCCCGGAGACGAGAGCTGGAGGACGCTGCTGCAGTGCTTCCGTAACAAAGTGTTTCTCGCCACCAGCGACGAGTTCACGGCCCGAAACGCCGCCGACCTGTGCGGGCGGCATGACAAGCTCAAGGCGCACTACAGCCTCTCCGAGTCCGGGCGCGAGGCTCACATTTCACTGCTCACCGGCCGCGCTGCCGCGAACAAGCATTCGATCACCGCGACAAAGAGCTACGCACCCACCCACGAACACATCTTTGCCCCACGGGTCTTCACCCAGTTGCAGAACGCGCAGGCCATCGTCCTGCCCTACGACGGCGTGAATCCCTTACCCCCGCAGTTCTGCTATCTGAAACCGCACTACCTGGATGTGCAAACGAGCTATTTCGATCACCTCGAACGAGGCGCCCTGTGAGCAGCCTGGACCGGATCCTTCCTTTTCTGCGGCCCATCGAGGATCTTCTGCGGGATCCGACGGTTACGGAGGTAATGGTGAACCGTGGCGGCCGGCAGGTCTTCGTCGAGCGCCACGGCGCCATCGAGGCGGTAGCCGATCGCACACTGGACTCCCGCAGCCTGACGGTCGCGATCAAGAACATCGCCAGGGCCTGCGGCGATGAGATCTCGGAGGCCCAACCCGCGCTCGATGCCAGACTTGAGGATGGCTCGCGCGTAGCAGCAATGTTTCCGCCGTGTTCGGTCGATGGACCGACACTCACGGTGCGGAAGTTCACCCACCACTATTCGCTGGACGAACTCGTCCAGTCTGGAACGTTGCCTGACCACCTGGCGAACACTCTGGTGGATGCTGTCCGCACGCGCCAGAACATCCTGATATCCGGCGGCACCGGGACGGGAAAGACAACGCTTCTCAACGCCCTTGCCGCAACCATCCCGGCAACCGATCGGATTGTGCTGATCGAGGAGACATCAGAGATCCGGATCGACAAGCCCAATCTAGTCCGATTCGAGGCCCGTCGCCTGCAGCAACCGCTCGGGCAGGAAGCCCCTTTGCCGGCGGTGACGATTGCCGACCTTCTGCGAGCAACTTTGCGGCACCGGCCGGACCGCATCCTTGTGGGCGAGGTCCGGGGAGCGGAAGCGTTTGACCTCCTGCAAGCGCTCAATACCGGCCACCAGGGCGCCCTCAGCACTATCCACGCGAACTCCGCCACACAAGCTCTCGCCCGCTTGGCTCATTGCGTGGTTGCAGCGAACGTCGGCCTGCCTCACCACAGCACGCGGGAGGCGATTGCCCTGGCGATCGATCTAGTCGTTCACATCGACCGCCGATCCGGGCGGCGGATCGTTACCGAAGCCTTGCACGTCTCCGGCTATTGCGGCCCAACGGATCAGTTTGAACTCGATCGATTTTGGGTGTTTGATGAAATGGCTCCCCACGAAAGCGAGGACTCATGACGACAAGAGCCTGGCTGGCGCCAATGCTGTTTCTCGGATTGACTGCGTGCGGTGGAGGTTCACCGGGTCCCACCAGTCCATCAGCTCCCACATCGTTCTTGACGGGAACGTGGCGCGGGACCCTGGTTCTGCAGGTGAACCCTGGCGATCCTCAGGCGCCGCCTCCAACCAGTGGCGCGATGGAGTGGACCTTTGAGGCGCTCCCGCAGACAAACCTGCAGTCCTTCCGCACGTCGGTGCACTCGGACCATTCGTGGCTGACCATGACAACGACCGGCACGACGGCGATCACTCCCGGGAACACCGCACCAGCTCAGATCAGCACCCAGGGTGAGTTCACGTCGCCGCGCGGATGCCGAGGCACGTTTGGAAGCGTCGGACGTGCGGAGACCGGCCGGATTGAAGCCGACTTTACCGGCACGGATTGCCAAGCGGCGACGTTCACTGGCCACTTGATTCTCACAAAGAGTTAGCCAAGTCTACTTACCTTAACTTTCGGCGACTCACTCTGGTCGCCTTGCGATCACCGCCGCCACTCGCATCGCTCGCAGTTAGAAGCCAACCTAGCAATACTCACGAAGAGCCCTAGCCACAAACGGAACTATTCGTTTCGCAGCGCATGCAGGCTGAGGGCGTGAGCGTTCAACTACGGTGAGCACGTCCCGGCTCTAATCAACGTTTGACAGGATGAAGTGGGGGCCATAGGCTCTTGCGAATGCAGATGAGCCATAGGGACATTGAGACAAAAGGCACAAGTAGGTTTGGCCGTTCGTGCGCCCAAGACGCCATCGCGGTGATTTGACGCGCATGTCCAAGCTACCATCCGCTCCGATCCCGTCACCGCCAGAGCCTGCCAACGTTTCCAGCGACGTCACCGCATTCGGCAAGTTGGTCCCGGCCCTTGATCACCTGAAAATATTCAGCGATACCCAATGGGAAGAGTTTGTGCTGGAGTGGGCTGATTCTCTCGCGAAAGAGTATCCGCGGGTGGAGCGGTGCGGCGGCGCGGGCGATATGGGGCGAGACGTCATTGCGATGGTCGATCCTGCTACTGGCGCATGGGACAACTATCAGTGCAAGCACTACAAGGAACTTCTTGCCCCGCACCATATTTGGATTGAGCTTGGGAAGCTCGTTTATTACACAAAGCGCGGCGAGTATGCCTATCCACGCCGATACTTCTTCGTTGCTCCGCTAGGCGCCGGGCAGAAGCTTTCGAAACTACTTAAGAAGCCCGATAAGCTTCGCGCCGGTCTTTTGGATAACTGGGCCGAACACTGCCGAACGAAGATCACGAAGGCAAAGACGATCGAGCTCGACACTGAGATGCGAGCGCACATCGCGGGCCTTGACTTCTCAATCTTCGATTACGTTCCGCCGCTACGGATCCTGGATGGGCACGCCAAGACGCGCTGGCACGTGGCGCGGTTTGGGGGAGGGTTGCCGGAACGCCCGGCCGACGCAATGCCACCGCATACGCCTGCCGTCCACGAGACTGTGTTCGTACAGGAACTGCTGGCTGCTTATGGCGACCATCTTAAGAAGCCCGTCAGCGTAGTTGACGACCTTGATTCGGACGATTTGCGACAACACTATGGCGACGCGAGACTTGAGTTCTACAGCGCAGAATCGCTGAGAACATTCTCTCGAGATACCTTGCCACCCGGCGCGTACGAGCGTCTGCAAGACGATCTTCACACCGGCATTGCCGACGATCTGCGAGACGACCGGCACGAAGATGGATACCGCCGAGTCGTCGCCGTAGTCAAAACAGCGCGACTTCTGCCCTTGACCTCTCACGCCGTCCACGGTCGCATGTCCATGCGCGATCGCGGTGGCATCTGCCATCAGATGGTGAACGATCAAAAGTTCCGGTGGGTGAAGTGACGGACGACATCGCGCGCGAGCGAACTTCGCCCTTCAATTCGCCGATCGAAACGGGCTTGCGGATGCTATGCCTTTTATCGGCTGGATTCCCTACCCCATGCTCACTGCAACGACTGGTCGTCTTTGACTACTTGGTGGTGCACTCAGATGACATCCCAGGAGGCCCGCCCGGGCTTCACCCGCAGACACCACACCGTAGCGGCGAGATTCTCGTACGCCGAGGCGTATTGCAATCTGGGCTACTTCTCTACCAGAGCCGCGGACTGATTGACACCGTCTACACCACTTCAGGCGTCTTCTACGCGGCGACGGATCAATCCGCACCCTTTCTGGATGTGCTGAGTTCGAGTTACGTCGCAGGCTTGCGCGACCGGGCTGATTGGGTGGTGGAGGGGTTTAGCGCGCTGAGCGATACCGAGCTTGACGCGTTGGTGCGCCAGCACATCGGTCAATGGGGAGCGGAATTCGCGCTTGAGTCAGTGTTGTGGGCGGAGGAACAGGCATGAGCACTGGATTCATCCTCAAGCGCCTGCTCCTCTCCGGGCCCAGGGTCGAAGGTGCCGAAGTAACGTTCGAGCGAGGATTGAATGTTATCGCCGGCCCGTCTGATACCGGAAAGACGTTCATCGTCGAATGTATCGACTACGCGTTAGGAAGTGGGACCGCCCCAAGGGACATAAAGAAGGCAGAGCCATACACATCGATTTTCCTCGATATAGAGGGACCAGACGGCACCCTCTACACGCTCGAACGAGGCCTGCGGGGCGGTGACATTGGGATCAAGGCGATGGGCCACCACCCGCGTACGGTGTCGGCTAAGCATGATCCCAATGATCCTGACACTGTCTCCGCTTTCCTGCTGACACTTTGTGGGCTAGAAGGCAGGAAGGTCAGAATGAATTCCAGGGGCACGACCCGCATGCTCAGTTTTCGAGACATCGCCCCTCTCGTTATCGTGGACGAGCTGTCCGTCGTTACAAAAGGCTCTCCCGCTTTGAGCGGCCAATTCATTCACGAAACGGTTGAGAGCAGTGTGTTCCGTTTGCTGCTCACTGGAACCGACGACAGTGGTGTAATCGCGAAGGTCGATCCGAAAGTCCTAAAAGGCCGGACAGAAGGCAAGACCGAAGTCCTGGCGGCGTTGCTGGATAGAGCCCGCGAGAAGCTTCAAGAAAGAAAACTCGAAGTGACCCTCGAAGATAAGCGCGAGCAGTTGGCGCGAGCAGACGAATCAATCGACGCGGCCAACAACGAACTCGAAGCCGAGCAGGCTGGCGTCGCGGCCATTGAGGAGCGCCGCCGTAAGGCGTGGAATGAACTTCGCCAAATTGAATCACGCAGCAATGTACTGACGGAGCTGCAGGCGCGCTTCGAGCTTCTTGAACAGCAATATGGCTCCGATCTGCGACGGCTAGAGGCCGTCGCTGAAGCGGGTTTCCGCCTTGGTCAGATGAAACAGGACAGGTGTCCGGTTTGCGGCGCCCTTCCAGAACATCACGTGCAAGAGCATCAACATAATGATACCGCAGCGGTCGATGTCGCTGGCGCCTCGCGCGCCGAGGCGCAGAAGACGGCGGCATTGATGCGCGATCTCGCCACGACGCTTGCCTCGAATGGCGCAGAGATTGAGCAGCTCGCAGCGAGCGGTCGGAAGTGGAAGTTGGAACTCGACGCAGCAGCTTTAGAACTCCGAACCCAATTTCAGCCTCGTCTGCAGGCAGCCGTGCAGAAATTCCGGCAACTTCAGCTGCAGCGAGACAAAATTTACACGGAGCTAGAACTTCTGGGGCGCGTCGATGAATACGAAAGGCTTTTGGGTGAGGCTGAAGCGCCGCGGGCTAAGCAGAAGAAGGAGCCGGCACAGATCGCTGTTAGCAGCGGCGCTGCTGAAAACTTCAGCCGGGAAACCGAGCGGCTTCTTCGGGATTGGCGTTTCCCGAACTTGGACCGAGTAACTTTCAGCGAAGAGAAGCTCGATGTAGTTATTTCGGGCGAACCTCGCGGAAGCCATGGGAAAGGCGTTCGCGCCATCACACACGCTGCTTTCAATCTCGCCCTCTTGCGGCTGTTTCAGGGTGAGGGTAAGCCGTATTCTGCGATGGTGTTGATTGACTCTCCCCTTGTCGTATACCGAGAGCCCGATCCGGGCGAGGAAGAGTTCCCGGCCAGCGTCAAGGACTCCTTCTACCGAGAAGTCTCAAAGGTGTTCACTGAAATGCAAGTTATCATCTTGGAGAACGACGAGCCGCCAGCCGATCTCGGTGACGCCGCTCACGTTGTACTTTTCACCGGCACGGCTGAAGGGCGTTGGGGCTTCATTCCGTTGCCTCCGGCACAACCAGTTTCAGCACCCTCATGATGCGATCGTAGCTAACCGGCTCCAATAGCCGTAACGGCTCCGACGCCCCCCCCCCATAGTCCTGTTTGGTTACATAGCTCACCCGTCACCAGACACGTAAAATAGAGATATGGCAGTCCGTCCTGAAACCAAGTTTCGGTGGTTCGACCGTGGCGCGGAGGCCGCGCGCGCCTTCTTCCCGTCATTCAAGACGGCGACGGGCGACGAGCTGACCGAGCCCTACTATGTGTGCCCCCTCTGCATCCGCCGCGACGAGGTTACAGGCCGTTACTCATTTCGAATGCTTCGCCGAGGCGCTGTCGGGTCTGGCGAGCTGACCTCAGAGCACGTGCCACCCGAGAGTTTCGCCGGCCGGGATCTGCTTCTCACCTGCGCCGAATGCAACCACAGGGCCGGTGCATTTCTCGATTCGCACGCAAGGCGCCGGGAGAACCCGGGCGACGTGTTCGCGGGACGGCCGACCACGCCGCTGGCTGTCAACGTCACGGCAGGGGGGCACACACTGTCGGCCAGCTTCGAGAACCAAGAAGGCGTACTGGCGATCAAGATCAACAAAGAGAAGTATCAGAAACCTGGTGCCTTGGAAGGATTTCGGGCCGTCACCCAGTTCGCCGCAGGTCAGCCTTCAGACATCAACATCGATTTCAGCGGCGACAGGCACTCCGAGAGGAACGCACGGATAAGCTGGTTGCGAACGGCGTACCTTGCTGCGTTTGCGTGCATGGGATATCGCTACATCTTCTCTCCCGCACTCGATCCGGTACGCAGACAGATCGCCGATCCAGAGGCGGAGCACATTCGTCTCTGGATGGTTACGACTCCGGGGGAGCACGACTGGACTGAGCGAACGTTCGTGACAGTTCGCCAGCCTGAATCGTTGCATGGTTATTGTGCGCGTGTTGGACGCCACATCATCTTCCTTCCCGCGCCCTGGGATATGGACTTCTACGACCGGCTCGCTGAATCCCGTGACAGCGGCGATTCGAGTGTGATGGTAAATGGCCAGTCCTACGAATGGCCGCACGAGCCGTCCTTTGGCCTCCCATTACCACAATCCAAACCTGACTCGGAGCAAGCGTCTGAAGGGCGGCCGCCTGAGAATGCCCCCAGTGACAATCTCTAGCCGCGCCCGCCTCGAGTCGATCGATACGGCACTTTGGCGTATGCGTGAAGAGCTCGGCCAATTGTGGATAGGTGCGGTGCGCTTTGCAGTCGACGACGATCTGTTTAGTGGTGTACCGCAAACCACATGGCTCGACTTGAAAGAGCGGATGTGGATTCGGCCCGACAATTACGGTGACCTCGGGTTCAAGCTCACGGGGGCCGGGCTTAATCGCTGCGATGCGCGCGGCCGGCGAACTGCCATCTGATGAGCACAAGCAACGATGTGTCACTCTGCGCACCGCCTTCAAGGCCCTTGTCAAAGGCCGTGAACTCGAAGGAGGCCGCACTGATACGTGGTCGCTTGTCGCGACGACCGGCCTGACTGACAACTGGATCTTCAATGCCATGGACGCGCGCTTCCTGGCGCATGAATGGCCGCGTGATTATGTAGATGTTGATTTCCGTAGTGGTGGCCGCGACATCCGGGTTCCGGCTAACTTCGGAATGCAACGGCCCTGGGGGATGGAGGCAGGGCCGATACTGCCGATGGCCGATCTCTAATTCGCACCCGGTCCCCATAGACAGGCTTGGCATCTGTAGCAGTGTGCCGGCGAATCCGCGCGCGGCGCGGACCACGCTCTATTCGGCAAGCCTCACCGGGCCGCCCCGCGTCCCGGCCAGCGCGCACGAAGAGAAACTGACGATGGCGGCGGCAATCCGACTGTCGTCATTGGCGCTGTGATACTGGCAGGCCTTGCGGCGGCGTTGACAGCGGCGTGGCTGCCAACGCGGCGAGCACTAAACATCCGACCATCGAAAGCCGCTCGCGAGCCAATAAGCTTTAGGAATTGTCATTGACCCCTAGTCAGCGGGTCAGCCGCCCTGTTTCATCCAAGGGCGCGCTTCGCTAGCCTTGATTGCTTCGATGCTGCGCAACCACGTCATCAGCGGGTTCCATCTGGAGAAGCGTGGGTCCTCCCAGGTAATCGACTTGTAAGGTTTCAATAGAATCGCGCGTTCAGACGATATAGGCGACGGCTCCAAGTCGCCGCGATTCATCGTTCACGCTCGCGCCTCATTGGCTCGTGCGTCCCGCCCTTGTTCCGTGCGTCATACCGACACACGCGAACGTAGCCAACGCTATCGGTTCAGGCCCGTAGCGTTTTTCAGGAGGCCCATCATGTCCAAAGGCAATGGCGAAGTGGTGTCTGTGAAGATTCTCCGTAACGAATCCGGCAGTCCCAAGGGGAAGCTGGCTGATGCGGAGGTGATCTTCGAAGCCGGTAGCGGCCCGTTCAGCGGTCTGCGTCTTCTCGGCTTCGCGGTTTGGGAACGTCCAACCGGAGGGAAGAACGTGACGTTTCCAGCTCGGACGTACTCCGTGAACGGAGAACGCCGCAGCTTCTCACTGTTGCGCCCCGCAAATGGCGAGGCCGGTGTGCAGGACGCGATTCGGCAGTGCATCCTCGACGCGTACAGCCGCGTCGAGCAGCCTGTCTGACGCGTCCAATACGTCTCTGGCGGTCGGGCCTTAGGGCCCGGCCGCTTGAGCCGACTTCATTCCGTAACCGAAGGACTTGACTATGGATACCGCCGTTCGCGCCACTGCCGAGAGACCACACCCGCACCTGCGTCCAGCCGACGCGGCCCAAACGCTTAGTGTGACGGTCACCTATGACCTCTCCGAGGCGGGTCGAAAGGCCTCACTGCTCACCGGTGGGGATGGCCGCGGGCGCCAGCAGTTCACGATTCCAGTTCCCATCTCCAGGTTGCACCTGGTCGATGTCGATACGGCGGGCGTCGCGCGACTGAAGCTGCGACCGCGATTCGAGCTGGGTGCCAACGAACGCGTCGTTCGGCATGACGCGTTTCCGACCTACGACGCGCCGCCGACGGTCGAAGATCTGTTTCGGGATGCGGCGAGGAATCACGAGCTCGAGCGGCTGTTCCAGGCTCAGCGAAACACTTGGCGCTCTCAGCGGCGAGAAGCCGACCAGGATCGCCGTTCCCAGGCCGCGCTCGAGTTCCTGTCCAGCCCCAAACAGCGGGCGACGGTTCACCCTGCTCCCAGTCCCTCACGGTGCTTCCTAGCTACACCGAATGGCCGAGTGATGTTCGATGTCACCTCCGATGTCGGACCAGCGCGCGAAGTTCCCGCCGAGGCCCATCGGCGGTTCCGTGCGGATTTGGCCGCTCGGCGCCAGCGCAACCTGAGCCAGCGCGCCGACCAGCTGGCGCTCCACGAGCAGAAGACCGCGGCCGCTCGCGAATGGGTCGCGCTCAGGGGCAGCGCCGAACAGCAGGCACGCTCGGCGGCTGGGGTTCTGCCGCTGGACGAAGTGATCGCGGCGATGACCGATGAGGCATTTCAGGCCGTCGCGGAACTGCCCCGCTACGAGATGGACGGCTCCGAGAGACTCCAGGCGCACCTGCGCGACACGGTCGGCGACGCGAACGTAATTGTTGCGCCAGCCGACCTGATGGTTAAGTCCGCGGACGCGACCGGCGCGACCGCGGGCCAGTGGGCCGTCGTCAAGCGCCTGCAGTCTGCCCTGCCCGACGCCACGGTCAAACTGCGCGAGCACCGGTTGTCTTCGCGGCGGGACATGCGCCCTCACGAACTGGTGATCTTTGGTGCCTTGGTAACGAGGCGGGTTGGTCCGTTCAACCTTCGTCGCGAGTTCGCCGTGCCGAGCAGGTAAGCCATCACGCACTGAGCTTCGCGTCTGATCTCTCGCCGTGGCCATTCCGGCCACTCCTCCGCATCGCCCGATGCGGAGTTACTCACCACTGTCGCCATAACGGCCACATTCAAAGGAGTAAGACCATGCACGGTATTGGTGTATCGGCTGTCAACGCGCTCACTGCACATAAGGAGTGGGCTACCCGGCCGCCCGACGAACGGTTTGATTCCGTTCGCGCTCTCTACGAAGCCGCCCACAATCGGCGGCTCCAGACTGACGAGCATCGTGTTGAGACTCGTGAGATCGCGTTACAGGCCGGGCCTGACGATCGTCTGGCTCTGCGGAGCGGATGCGCTCAGCCCGCAGCCTTAACGCATTGGAGCTTCGAACAGCTCGCCACCATCGCAGGCGCGCCGCCGAAGTATCTCCGCACCCTACCCGCGACGATCGCCGCAGCGGCCATCAATCATGGGTTACAGCGACAACCGCGCCTGCAGCATCAGCTGTTTGCCGACCGGATCGCACCATGGACCGTCAGGGCGATGACATCGCCTCGATACGCACGCGTCCACCACGACGAGCTCGCTAGCCGGATGCTCGACCTGACGTCCACGCATCCCGCCTGGCACCTGCCGCTCGGCTACAAGGACGGTGTGTTCGGCGCGGAACGTGTTCCGACCGGCGCATACCTGGGGGATCGAGACATGTTCCTGTTCCTGGTGGACGGCAATCGCGACATCAACGATCCAACGGACGCCTCGCACTCGGGGCTGTTCCGTGGGTTGATCCTTCGCAATAGCGATGTCGGCGCCGCAGCCCTGACCCTTGATGTGTTCCTCTTCCGCGCGGTCTGCGGAAACCACATCATCTGGGGCTTCCAACATGTCGCGAGCTTTCGGCGGCGCCATATCGGCGCGTCGATACAGGATGCCTGGTCCGACTCCCTTCAGGGTGTTCGGGCGGCGTTGGATGCTGACACCGATGCCGACACGGCGGTGATCGCGAAGGCGGCTGCCTCAGAGATCGCCCCTAGCCGGGAGCAGGTTATCCAGAGCGTGACCCAGCGGCTCGATCTGCCGCAGAAGCACGCTGCTGAAGCCTATGACATCGCCGAGGCGACCGAGACCAACCCCCGCTCAGTGTGGGGCTACGTTCAGGGTCTCACCAGGCTCAGTCAGCGCACACCGTGGCAGGACGGCCGCTTTGTCCTGGACCGTGCTGCTGGAAGTTTGCTGGCCACGGTTCAATGACCGTGGCATTTCACCGTGCGGGCCAAGTGCCCGCACGGACCTTCTCGCGGTTGACGGGCCATCGCACTCCAGATTTTGTGGCTCGCCTCCTCGCCGTCAAGGCTCTTCGCTTTGCTTCGACCTGACTTCGTCAGGCTTCGGCCTTGACGGACGACTCGTCGAGCCATTGGAGCAATTATGCGATGTCCCGGCGCACCTGCCCGGCATCGGACTCCGATCACCTTTGCAGGTTATCGCCATGTCCGATACATCTTCGGTTCCCAGCATCCAGGTCACGATTGGCCGCCAGACGCGGCTGTATCACGCCTTTGTTACAACAGCACCGGCAAGTCTTGACGCACCCTCCACACTGACCCTCTACGAGGGCCCACTGATCAACGTGATCGCATTTGCGCTGGATTCGGCTCCGCTGCATGCCAGCAAGGCCAGAACGCCGGCGCGGCTAATCCTCATCGATACAGCCGAACTGTCGTGGCAGAAGGCAAGCTGCAGGGCCCAGGCGCATCGACTTACGCCGGCCGACCCGTTGCTGGTCGGATTCAACACTCTGCAGGAATGGCTCTGGCGGCGCCTCCAGCGCCCACAGAAGGCGGGTTCAACTCGCATCGCGACGTCCTAAGGAGAACCGCCGATGGACACCGCATCACCTGGAATCGACGAGCCTTTTGCGGAGCGCCACTATACGGTCGCCGAGCTGGCAACCATGTGGAACCTATCCAGCGAGTTCGTTCGGCAGATCGTTCAGCATGAGCCTGGCGTGACCGAATGGGTTAGACAGCAGCCAGGCCGCCGTAGGTATCGAGTGCTGCGCGTCCCGCAGTCGGTGGCCGAACGTGTCTACCGCCGCGCGCTCGGTAAGGCGCGCGCGGAAGCCACCGCTGGAGTCGGCACTAGCCGGGCGCGGTGACCCGCTCTCGTAAGGTCGTGGTCGGTCGCGAGTAGTCGCTACTCGAACGAGAAGCGGCTACCCACTCTTGGCGGGTAGCCAATACCCGACGCCGGTGACGCCGCCGCACGGTGGATCGAGAATCGTTCGGCATTCTGCGAGTCGCTCTTGGCCGTTGCATTGCAAAACGTTGTCTCACGAAGGTTCCGACGACTCCCCAGTCGATGGACCTGCGGCGGGTGAAATGAATGATGCGCGTCGATTGATACTGCTAGGTAAACATGGGGAGCTTCTCGAAACCACAATCCAGGCGGCACTGATTCGGTTGGCGGCACGAGCCGTACGTCAGTTTCCGGCGCTGAAGGACGACGTGGCTCTCGTCGAGGTATTGGAGGAGGCCGGCCGCCGGATCGTGGCCAGGCAGGAGCGCGCTGGGCCACTTGCGAATCTCCATGGCTACGCGTGGGTAACTGTTCGCAGTGTTGCGACTTCGTTCATGCGCCGAGGCTCGGTCCGCCTGACTCAGAAGACGCTCGAACCTGGAGCGAGCGAGGCCTTGCTGACTGCGGAGCCCGCCGTGCGTGCAACTCCTCAGCAAGTGGAGCAACGGATTCTGCTGCGCCAGATACTGGGCAGGCTAAGCGCCGAAGAGCGCCGCATTTGCCTCTGGAAGCAAGCTGGATTCTCAAGTTTCGAGATCTCGCACTTGCTGGGTCGCTCCGTTCCTTCGGTCGACACTGTTTACTCCCGAGCCAAATGCCGACTTCGCCAGTTGCTAAGTTCTTCCAAGCCGGGTGGAGAGCAATGGAGTAAGGGGAAGTGACTGCGACCTTGAGTGTCCAAATTGTGACGATGACGCCAAGGTGTCCTTTGACTGCTTTGCTTCGCGCCAGAGACGAGGATGCAACCGCATCCGGACCGGGTAGCGCTGCGGGCCGCAACAGCCCAGCGACATAACGCCCGGGACACTGGACTGCATGACACCGCGGTTGCCGATACCGTGGGGACGACGACTACCAACGCGGCGGATTAACAAGGTGCGGCTGGGCCGCCGTACGGTGGCTAGTCGCTTCCGTAAATCAGCAACGGGTAGCCAGTGATCGTTTGAATGAGGCTGTTGGTTGAGCCAACGATGGAAAGGTGGTCGGCCGGCGCATCCTGCCGCGAGAAGCCAGGCTGAACGATGCCAACTCGAAAGACGACGAATTTCTTGCGGGCGCTCTTGCGCAATGTCACGAGCTGCGCAGGTGTGCCGCGGATGAAGCGTGACGGCCGCCCCCTGCCGTGCCGGCTATCTCGCTGGACCAAGTGCTTCACGAGCGTCTCAAGACTCCATGTCCATTTGACGCTCTTGGCAGCTTGACCGCATAACTCGTAGAGGTCACTCGCCCTCTCGCCAGGCTGCGCACCGTGCGAATACTTGCAGTGCCAGAGAAACACGGTGATCGTGTCGGCGGTTTCCTCCACCGAGACGATATCGGCACTCTCGCCAGTATCGTCGTCGTCGACGATAAAGGTCGCTAGAGTGGCTTCGAGATGGGTAATGAAATGATGTTGAATTGAGTCTTCGCGGACTGCACCGTCCTTCCAACGGCTCTCTTTGGCGAAATCGACGTCAATCCAATCAAGCGTCTGCACTTGTGTTCGGTCGAACGTATCCGCGAGCGCCTCGCGCGGCTTCAAGAGAATATTTCCAGACAGTTGGGAGCCGTCGGCGAGCCTGACTAGTGGCGGATTCTCAGTGAAGAAGGCGGCGATGTCCCATTCAGTCCCGGAGGCCACAATGCGTAGCGCTTCCCCGGCCACTAGCCTGACCGCGTAGGTGCCTTCGTTTCCGCCAACGCCAGGTGTCAGGGTCAGCTCAAGCAGGCTCTCCAGTTCGAGTCCTGCGCGGAATATGAATCGAAAGCTGGTTCCACCCACCGTCCATGCGCCCAGATCGAGCTGGCAGTCATGAAAGTCGTGGGAAGCGTCGGCGGCGGACCGTGCTTGAAAGCGGAAGTTCCACGCCTCGAAGAGCTGGTCTGGCCAATCAACAAGGAGTGCTTCCGCGTCCGGAAGGGCGACGACTAGAGACGGAATCAAAGTGAAGCGAAGAAAATCGTTGGGCTGGGCATTCGGGTCCGCCAGCTTGGCGCCGATCTCGTCGCACCACGATTTCCACTGTGCGAGAGAGCCCGTCGCCATCGACCAGATCTTCCCCTTTCTCGAACAGCCAACCGTATGCCTGGTGCCGTTCTCGTATCCAACGCCCGTCACGTTGGACTTCATCTTGTCCTGCTGGAGGACGGGGTCGATAGCGTTTCGCACGTCGAGGCCGGCAAACATCTGGTAGCGCACGTTCCGACTCCGGCTGGTCAGCCCAACACTGTGAAGGATGAGCCTTTGGAGTCGCGCAAATGTCTTGAAGACTTCTTCACCGTTTACCAGCTGCGGATCGTTGGCAATGGCCTTGGCCAGTCCCGCTGTCGCGTTGCCTTTTCGGGAGCAATGCACATAAAGAAACTCGCGCGCCGGGTCGAAATAGGCAATGTACAGATCCCATCCATCGGTCACGATTTCGCGCGAATCGGTCCAATCAAGGGTGTCGCGTTGATTGACGACCAAGACGAGGAATCGATCTCGCTCGCTGATTAATGGGTGATGAATCTTCTGGGCGGGCCGAAAAGCCTTTGCAAACCGTCCGGGGAAGAAAGAGTCGGTTCGATAAACCTGGGTACTGATCTTGGGGCGCAAGGCGAGCGTCGAAATGTCGAGGCTGTGGTCCCCCGCTGGTGCTGGGCGAAGATTCGCCACGAGCGCGGAAAGACGGGCCTGAGGGTTGATCGCGTCATAGCTGAGGTCGGACAGCAGGAGATTCCAGTCGGCATCTTCGCGATAGAGACTCTCGAGCGCTTCGGGCACGCCGTCGGCGGCGGTGTTTGCTACAAACGTTGCGTCCCCTACGTTCTGCGCGGTGCGCGCGAAGCGCCCGATAAACTGAAGTGTTACGCCCAGACTCTTGTGCACCGCGTGAAGGGCGGCAATCTTTAGACTTGGCAGGTCGAAGCCTTCGCCGAACATGTTCACGCAGACGACTATGCGGTGCTGGCCATTCCTCACATTCGCCAAGAGGGCGCGTTTACCCCGTGTACGGCTGTGAATCAAGATGGGATTCAGGTCGCCCGCAACGGGCTGATAGATCGTCTCGAACAGGCGCTCAGCATCGGCAATCGTTGCGGCTCGGGCCATCAAGACGTGACTGTGGCCAGCGGCTAGGTCCTCTCGTAGCCGGGCGACGGCAGCTTCGGCAATCGCAGAATCAGCCCGGGCATCATCGGGCTCAAAGACCTCAACAAACCGGATTGGTTTGAAGTAACCCTGCTCCTGAGCGACATTGAGCGGAAACTCATAGATGATGCGCCCATCAACGGCCTTGCCGTCTTCCCGGTAAGGCGTCGCCGTGAAGAGCACGACTTTGGCGGCTTTACAATGCGCGCGAAACTTCTTCCAGGTGGTCGCCTCGACGTGATGGGCCTCGTCGAAGAACGCGTGAGAAAACAGCTGCGCGAATATGCGCTGCGGCGCTTCGGTAGCCTGACCGATTGAACTCATTGTTGTAAGAACGACGTTGCACGCCCGTAGCGCGTCAAGATGCACGTCGGCAGGGGCCGATTCGAGGACGCCGACCACGGGGTTCGGCATACCGGTAATGACGCCAATCTTCTCCAATAGCCCGTAACTCTCGAACTTTTCAGCCGTTTGAGTGCGAAGTGCGTCTGTCGGCACCACGACAAGCAATCGACGGCAGCGGGACGCGATCGCCGCAGCCATCATGACTTCCGTTTTCCCGGTTCCGGTCGGCATCACGACCAAGGCCGGGTCGTCATTGACTGTCCAGTGGGACGCAATGGCGTGCAGTGCTCCCACTTGCGGGAGACGCAGCCCGAGGCGCGCAGGTGCTACGGCGTCGGCCTCCCGTTCTTCGCGATAGCGAATGCCTTCTCCCCATGCCGCGTGGACCTGGTCTCTGACGCCGACGAAGGGAGCAATCTCCGATGGGATGTTGCGAAATGCGGGCTGCTCGAGAATGAGCGTTCCATCAACCACATTCGCTGCCCTTGATCGAAGAACGCCTGAGATGTCAGGTCCGTAGTCTTCCGTGACGCTAGCCAGCTCAATAACGAGACGCTCACCGCCCTCAGCCTCGACTATCAACCTGCGACAATTCGCACCGCGAGACTTGAAAGGCTGGGCTGAGCAGGGAACCTTGTGGCCTCCCTGCTGCAGGCGCCGGACTACTAGGCCGCTTACGCGATGCTCGAATGCGTAACGTGCGGGGAGCCGCACTCCAGTGATGGTTGCGACCAGGCCCCTATCCATGGGTGAGGGACCGCCCTGAAACTCGCATCACAGGCTCGCCCACTCGCTAGACAGGGCTTCAGCCTGCTGCAGGACGTTCTGGACGGCGGCGTCCTGAAGGTCCGGCGGATAGCCGTATTTCCGCAGCAACCGCTTGACGTGGCGGCGGATGTTAGCGCGGGCGGAATCGCGGTGCATCCAGTCCACCGAGACGTTGCTCTTGATGACCGACACCAACTCATGGGCGATGACCCTCAACTGTGGCTCGCCCATGACCTCGCGCGCGCTGTCGTTCTCGGCGAGGGCGTCGTAGAAAGCAATCTCGTCCTCCGTCAGGCCCGTTTCTTCGCCGCGCGTGCGAGCGGCACGGATGTCCTTGGCAATCTGGATCAACTCTTCCAGCACCTGCGCAGTCGTGATGGCGTTGTTGTGATAGCGGGCGATTGCAGCCTCAAGGCGCTCGGTGAATGCTTTCGATTGCGTGATGTTTGACTTCGAGCGTGAGCGTACCTCGCCATTGATCAATTTCTTGAGCGCCTCGATCGCGAGATTCTTCTTGTCGGTCTGACGAATCTCAGCGAGGAACTCGTCAGACAGGATCGAGATATCGGGACTCTCCAGGCCGGCGGCCTTCATGATGTCGATGATCTCGGTCGACACGATGGCGCGGCTTACGATCTGCTGGATGGCCAGTTCCCGCTCCGCGGCGCTCTTCTTGCCGTCACCCGGCAAGCTCTTGATCAGCGCCGCGCGGATGGCCTGGAAGAATCCGACCTCTTCCCGGATCGCGCTCGCGGTGTCGCTGGCACCGGCGAGGGCGAAGGCTTTCGAAAGGGCGACAACCGCGTCGCCGTAGCGGCGGTGCGCCCGTTTCTTACCCTCCTTCGATGTCTCCTTCTCGGCCTCAGCCTGTTGGACTGTTAGGACCCAATCGATGGCGCCAGCCATGAGCTTCAGCCGCGATTGCGGCGTCGCACTGGCGTCGACGGCCGGCCGGTAATCAAAGCCACCGGGTGTGTCAGGTCTAAAGACGGCCCGCACGATCTCGTACTTCTCCTGCAGAACTCGTTCGGCCTCTTCCTCATCGATGCCCGTCTGGTCGCGATCCGCGCCCGAGTACTGGCCGAGCGCAGTCTTTAGGTTCTGCGCTACGCCAATGTAGTCAACAATGAGCCCTGCGGGCTTGTCCCGGAAGACGCGGTTCACGCGGGCGATGGCCTGCATCAGGCCGTGGCCCTTCATCGGCTTGTCGATATACATCGTGTGCATCGACGGCGCGTCGAAGCCGGTAAGCCACATATCACGGACAATCACGAGTTTCAGCGGGTCGTTCGCGCTCTTAGCGCGCTTGGCCAGCAACTCACGGCGTGCCTTCGGTCGCCCACCGATATGCGGCTGCCACGCCGCCGGATCGGAGGCCGCGCCGGTCATCACCACCTTAATCGCGCCCTTCTCGTCGTCGTCGCTGTGCCAGTTGGTGCGCAGCGCGGTGATCTCCTTGTAAAGAGCCACGCAAATCCGGCGGCTCATGCAGACGACCATGCCTTTGCCGGCGAGGGCCGCCGTGCGCGCTTCAAAGTGCGTGACCAGGTCCTTGGCGATCATCTTGAGGCGCTTGTCCGCGCCGACAAGGGCCTCGACGCTCGCCCACTTCCGCTTGAGGCGTTCCTGCTCGGTCAGAGCTTCGTCTTCGGTGACCTCCTCGACTTCCCCGTCGATCTTAGGCCTCTCGTTCTCATCCAGTTCGATCCGCGCGAGACGGCTCTCGTAGTAGATGGGAACGGTCGCACCATCCTCCACTGCGCGGCTGATGTCATAGACATCGATGTAGTTCCCGAACACAGCCGGCGTGTTGACATCGTCCTTCTCGATTGGCGTGCCGGTGAATCCGATGAACGAGGCGTTGGGAAGCGCATCTCGCATGTATTTGGCAAACCCATAGGAGATGTCGCCGGTCTTGCGTTCGACCTTGGCTCTGAATCCGTATTGGCTTCGGTGCGCCTCGTCGGCAATCACGACAACGTTGCGGCGGTCCGTGAGCACCGGGTACGAAGACGCACCTGTCTCGGGTGAGAACTTCTGAAGCGTGGTGAAGATCACGCCGCCCGACGGGCGTTCCAGGAGCTTGCGCAGCTCCTCGCGGTCTTCGGCTTGCTGTGGGGTTTGCCGAAGCAAGTCCTTGCACATGCTGAACGTCGAGAAAAGCTGATCGTCCAGGTCGTTGCGGTCGGTCAGGACGACAAGGGTCGGATTCTCCATCGCCGGGTGTTTGATGACCTGCCCGGCATAAAAGGCCATCAGGAAGCTCTTGCCCGACCCCTGCGTGTGCCAGATGACCCCGACCTTGCGGTCGCCATCCGGCTTGGTCGCCTCGATGGTCCGGCGGACCGCGTGCCTCACGGCATGAAACTGGTGATATCCGGCCAGGATCTTTACGACGTCGCTTCCCGTTTCACTGAAGACGATGAAGTCCTTGATGAGATCGAGAAAGCGACGGCGGTTGAAGGCTCCCTTGAGAATGGTTTCAAGTTCGGGCGTGCCCTTCGGGGCCACGTCATCGCCCTCGACGGTCCGCCACGGCATAAAGCGCTCGCGATCGGCGGTCAGGGAGCCTATGCGCGCGCCGATGCCGTCGGAGATCACCAGGACAGCATTTGTCCGGAACAGGGACGGGATCTGTGCCTTGTAGGTCTGGAACTGGTTGAAAGCCCCGTCGACGGTGGCGTTCTCATCACCCGGGTTCTTGAGTTCGAGAATACCCAGCGGCAGACCGTTAACGAAGAGCACGACATCAGGCCGCCGGTTCACCTTGTTCTCGATCACAGTGAACTGGTTGACGGCGAGCCAGTCATTTGCGTCGATATCGTCGAAGTCGATCAAGCGCGCATACTCGCCGCTGATGGAGCCGTCGGCACGGCGCACTTCAACCGGCACGCCTTCGACCAGGTAGCGATGCAGCCTGCGGTTCTCTTCAACGGCCGAGGGAGTCTCAGACTGGATCACCTTCGAGAGTACCGCGGCGCGCGCCTCGGGCTCAAACCGCGGGTTGAGCCGCTCGATCGCGGCCTTCAGTCGCCCAAGCAGGAGAACGTCACCATAGCTGGCACGCTCCGGAACATCCGCGTCCGGCCCGATCACGCTTCCATGCGTTGTCGCCCAACTGAGCTCCCCAAGCCAGGCAAGTGCCGCTTCTTCGACGTGACTTTCCACGAGCTTGGTCACTTCCGCTCCCCCGCGACGCTGGCCAATGCCGCCTTCAGGACCTGAAAGCACACCTTCGCCGTGTGCTCATCCGGCGTGAAGCCCGAGATCATTTGCTGATAGGGATGAATATAGTTCCGAAAATCGCGCAATCCGTGGCTGAACTTCTTGACGTCTGGCTGCAACAATTGGACATCACAGGCCACGTCGATGAACTCCGCCAGGGACCAGCCGTGGAAAGGCTTCACCGCTCCATTGCGGTCCTTCGGCGCGGCACTTGAACAGTTGAATTTCTGCGGCTCCTTCTGAGCGGCACCGAGCAAGACTGCCTCAAGAACGCTGCCGCACAGGAAGATGACCGACAGGTTTGCCCCGGCCTTGAGAGCGACCCGAGCCTCCGTGAGACGTGCTTCCACTATCGCTGCAACCTGGGACTCGACCGGTAGCTTGTGGAGATTCGGGATCGTGAATTCTTTCTCGAGGAAATTGTCTGCCGTTGCCGCAGGTGCCGGCGCAGGTTTCGGCTTCACACCGGCCAGGCGGTTAACAATCGTGTGGCACTTTTCTAGAATCGGCACGTCCTGAGCCGTGCCATTCAGTTCGCAGTCGGCAACATAGGATTCCAGCAACTCCGACAGAACCGGTGCGACGGCTCCATCTGGCTCAACCTCCCAGAATGCACGCATCTTCTTGGCTTTCGACGTGCCGTATTTCTGGTACCGCATGTCGTTGTGAACGTCGATCTTGTGGCGGGCGAAGAAAGCACCAAATGTCGGGTCGGTATAGTTCAGGACGTAGCCGCCCTGCATATTGAGCAGCTTTTCGAGATAGCGCTTGTCGATATCCGTGAGGCTGCTCAATGCGCCGCCCCCGATGGGTTGATCTGCTCTGACACGCCGATCTCTCCCGAGACGAGCGGTGGTCCAAGCAGGTCGCGTGTTGCGTCCAATGTTCGGGACTCTAACAAGTTCGCTTCGCTCTGCTGGTGTAACGCCTGAGCAATCTCTGTGAATGCCTGAACCAATTCCTCTGGAGGGATGACAATCAGAGGCATCTGCAGAGCGTCTTTGGGCAGCATGTTTACTGTCGTGCCGTTCGCAAAGCCACTAATCCAGTAGTGCCAACGCTCAGAATTAAACAGCTGCACAAGATAGTGCGTGGTCATCGGCGACCCCGGCGCTGGCCGGACGCGGTACAGATGGTGACTGAAAATAGTTCGTTGACCAAAGCGCGCGGGCACGATTGCGGCGTGGCCGATCAGCAATCGATCAAACCCCTGCTCGGTATTTGCGACGATCATGTCACCAGGCAAGATCAGGTGTTTGTCACGGTTCGTGCCCGAGAAGAACTTGATGCCATCGTGTTTGTATCCGCCGCCTTCGTAAATCGAATTCAGGTTGTGCATCGGAAGGCCGGTGCCATCTTCTCGAAGCCCATCGCCGTCGTAACTTAGCCCGCGCTCAATATCGACGTGCTCGGCTAGTGGTTCAACTCTCCACCCTTTGGGGATTGGCCCAACCGGCGAATGCTCAAAAGCCGGTGGAAAGAACGCCGAGAGGTTCTTGCCAATGCTCGCGGGCTTCTCGCCTCGCGCCATCGCTCGGGTCGGGCCAAACGCCAGAAACCAGTCGCCAAATATCGACCGGGCGAGACCGTCCAGCGTTCGATTCATTTGCGTGTTCGCAATAATCTTCTCGTCGAGGAGGTCAAGCACTCTGGCAATCGCTTTTTGCTCCGCGAGTGGTGGTAGCGGCAGGCGAAATGACTCGATATGTCCCTTCGTAATAGCGCGGCGCGAACCACCTGCGTTGAATGACTCGATGTACGCCTTCACCTGTGGGTGTGTGAGATACGCAAGGACGTAGCCTGGGTGCGCCCGAGCGGGGTCGACGCGGATAATCGCCACGTGCTGATTGACGCAAGCAGGCAGCAGCGCCTCAGGGGCAGCGCAGCACCGCGCAAAGGTGATCCCGTCGCCGGTGATGTTGAGCAGAAGGTCGCCGGGTTGGACGACTACACCTCTCAGGGCGCTTGCCTGCGCGTCAGAAATAAAGGCCAGACCATCCGGGTCAAAGCGACGATCAAAGACGTTCTGGCTTCTAATGAGTGCGAATTGATTCCGCTGTTTCAGGTAGGCTTCGGCCCCTCCTGTTGGAGTCGCCCCAGAGCCTATCTTCGTAGCGATCTCATCGAGTCGCACTACCGGCCAGTCGCGCGCGACGCTTATCGGAGATCTAGTCGTCACGCCGAGTCCTCTCCAGGGTCGCTCTGATCTGCTCTTGGAGATGATGGGCAACAGAGAACTGGCTTTCCAGCTCGGAGCGGAGCGAGGCGTAGCGGGCCGGGAACGATGCCGAATCATCCTCCACGTCCGGCGCCCCTACGTATCGGCCCGGGGTTAACACGAACCCGTGATTGACAATCGCTTCGCGCTCGACGCTCTTGCAGAAACCAGGCTGATCTGAGTACGGTCCGCAGTCTGCTTCGCCACGCCATGCGTGGTACGTATCAGTAATCCGCGTGACGTCGTTGGGGCTGAGTTCTTTGCGCGTGCGGTCGACTAATGCGCCAAGTTTCCTTCCGTCGATAAAAAGGATCTCGCCTCGTCGATCGCGCCACTTGCCGCCAGGATTCTTGTTGCGTGTCAAGAACCAAAGACAGGCGGGAATCTGAGTTGAATAGAACAATTGGCCCGGAAGCACGACCATGCAGTCGATCACATCGGCCTCGACCATGGCTTTGCGGATTTCGTCCTCACCGTTCTGCGTGGAAGACATAGAACCGTTCGCCAAGACCACGCCTGCGGCACCGCGAGGCGCTAAGTGCCAGAGAATGTGCTGAAGCCAAGCGAAGTTCGCATTTCCGGCTGGGGGCGCTCCGTATGACCAACGAGCGTCTTCACGAAGACGTTCGCCGCCCCAGTCGGAGTCATTAAAAGGTGGATTGGCCAGTATGTAGTCGAAACGAAGATCCCTTAGTTCATCCTTGTGAAAACTTCCCTCGTTGTTCCAGCGAATATCGGCGTCAATGCCGCGAACGGCGAGATTCATTTTGGCCAGCCGCCATGTCGTATAGTTCGACTCCTGACCATAAATAGCAATGTCGCCGAGGCGTCCGCCGTGGCTCTCGACGAATTTCTCTGACTGAACGAACATGCCGCCGGAACCGCAGCAGGGATCGTAGACACGGCCCTTGTAGGGCTCCAGCATCTCGACGAGGACGCGGACGACGGACTGCGGCGTGTAGAACTCGCCGCCGCGCTTGCCTTCCGAACCGGCGAAACCGCCGAGGAAGTATTCGTAAACCCGTCCGAGAATGTCGCGCGCCTTGTCGCCCGGTTCGCCCATGCCGATGCCGGAGACCAGGTCAATCAACTCCCCCAGCATGACCTTGTCGAGCGCGGGCCGGTTGTAATCCTTCGGAAGAACGCCTTTGAGGCTCGCGTTTGATGTCTCAATCGCCAACATGGCGTCGTCAATGATCTTGCCAATCGTTGGTTGCTTGGCGTTCGCCTGGAGATACGACCAGCGCGCCTCCTTTGGGACCCAGAACACGTTCTCTGCGAGATACTCGTCGGAGTCCTCGGCAATCGACGGGTCTTCTTTCAGCAGCTGCTCGTGTTTCGCCTCAAACGCATTCGAGATGTGTTTCAGAAAAATCAGGCCCAGGGCGACGTGCTTGTAATCCGACGGCTCGAGATTCTTGCGAAGCTTGTCGGCGGCCTGAAACAATTGGGCTTCGAAGCCCAGGTTGGCGCCGTTCTTGTTCTTCAGGCTGGTAGGAGCTGGTGCGGACTCCGTCTCTGCCTTTTTCTTGGTGCGAGCCATGAATACCTATTTCAGCTTGATTGCGCTCGCCCCACCGTAGATGGCGGCCATAAGCTGAGCAGGAGGAACTATGCCACTTGGGTGAGGTTCAATCCAGAAGTTCCGGCAGCCACGGCCTACCCTGTTTATCGAAAACAAGCCCGTCGGCGAGCGCGCTTCGCAGCGGATTTGCCGCTCGTCTGGTCTATTCGGGGATGAGCGCCAGCGGGCCGGCTTCGAGGCCCGACAGGCGCTGCGTCCCGAAATTTGCCGGCACTTTGATATCCCGTCCGCCATAACGGGATTCAACATCGACGTGATCGTGCGGCCACAGCTTGGCGAGGAAGCGCGCGTCAATCGCGTTGAATATCCAGCTAGCGGACAAGTCGGTCTTAGCGGTCAATTCCGACGTATCGGTGCGGCCACCACTAATCTCGCGGCCCTTCACGACGTCCTTGAAGGCCGCCCGAAGCCGAACGCAGCGTTCTTTGTGTTCCTCGGATTGCAGTTCGCCGGTGTGCTTCATGGCGGCAATCAGTCCGCTGCCAGTGAGCTTGAATGCAGGATTGCCGAAATAGTTGTCCGTCTTGACCCACGTCTGCTGCTGGAGATCGAGCCAAGTCGTCGGCGGAAGATCGTTGTAGCGCTCGCTGTTGATTTCGAAGCGCATTTCCGAAATCCAGTGATCGGCCAGATCCTCGCGCATGCGCTGGAGAGCAGTGTTCAAGAACTCAAGCCGCGTTCGATTCGAGAGCGTCACGGAATCGCCTTATCCGACCATCGCCTTCAGGCGATCGCGGCGCGTTCTTTCGCGCGGGTCTTGCACAGAGCCATTGAGCCACTGTTTCAACTGCCCAATCGAAACCTGGTGCCTAACGACGGGTTCACGAATTTCAACTTCGAGGACGTTTGCGATGAAGTCGGTGAAGCCGTCCTTTTTGAACGCGTAGACGGCCAAAGCCGCGGCTTCAAAGAGGCTGTCGGCGGTCACCCTGACCGTTCGCTTCGTTCCTTGCGGGTCGGTCATCACGACCCGGCAGTCCTTCGGGGGCACGCCCACAATCTAGCAGTTTCGCTATTATTTCGCCAAGGGTGCTGGCCGGGGACTGGCAAGTCCCTTCTCTACAAGTAATGCCCGCCTGAGCGCGTTGACACGATTCGGTCGAATCGATCACAGCTCTGCAAAGGGCTGCAGGTAGGTTTTTGCCAATTTGTCGGCAGCAACAGGCGATTTACCTAGCAGTCTGGCGCACTCACGCGCGAGTTCCTCTTTGGGCAACTGTGAATCACAGGCGGCAGTTAGCAACGTTCGTGCGTCCGAAACCAGCATCGCTAGCTTTTCGTACGTCAATGCGTGCGACGCGTAAGCACCAGCGGCCTTCGTCGCCTTAGCCTCGGGGTGCATTGACACCGCTACAACCCCGAAGCCCGGATAGTTCTTAGAGAACCACTCCTTCGCGACGAGGAGTTGACCGTGCTCTTCCTTTTTCAATGCAGCCGCAGCCTTTTTACGGCTCTTGGCTTCGATGACCCAGCCAATCTTCGACGGGAAGAGCCACAACACGTCTGGCCCTTCTCCGTTTTCGTCGTGACGTTCGGCGGAGAGGCCAATCATTCGACCGAGATCGGCGAGTGCCTGTTCGAACTGGTTCGCTGAGGCATTCTTGTCGAGCGCCGATACCGCTTCCTCGAACGCCTGCATGAAACCGCGTCTCGGTTTGTATTCTTCTACGCGAGCAACAATCGCCTTGGCTTGATCGTTCGGCTCAGGTATTGGTCGATACGGCGGCAGCACCTTCGGTCGCTGTAAATTCCGATTGTTGGAATAGGCGCTACGCTGCAACTCTTGCGCCCTTTCCGAGTGTCCCCACGAGTCGGCGATACGGGCCGACAACTGCTCGAACCAACCGACCGTCTGATCATCGGGTGCCTGGTCCGCCAACGCCTTCTGGATTCGGGCGATAGCCGATTCATGATGGCCATCCTGCCAAAGGTCGACCGCTTTCCGCTCCGCAGCTGCCAACTTGAAGCTAGCTTTGTCCACCGCGGTTTCGTCGACGAGATCCGCGAGCGTCTCCGCGTGAAATTCTGTCCAGTCTTTTTCACGGTTGTACGACTTCAGGATCGCTGCGCCGAGTTCCTTGGTATTCGCGATGGACTTGCTGATGGTCTGGCCCATTTCAAGCTGGGCCCTTGTCGCACTCGTCAGATATCGAAAGTTGCTCGCTTTAGCCACCCACGCTGACAAGTTCCTTCCGAGCATCAATACCACGCAGTGGTCGCCAGCACCTCGGGCTCCGCGCCCCATGCCTTGCTCGATCCTTTGCGCAAGCATTCGCGTGATCGCGGTCGCGCCGTGCAATGCTGCGGCTCTGAACAACTCGTAGTCTGACGTGCCTACCGGAAGGCCGTCGATCACCAGAAGTCGGCAGGCATTTCCAGGAAGATCGATGCCGTCGTAGCGACTGGCAAATACGACCGGTCCGAAACCTTGACCCGTCTGTAGTTCCTCCACCGCCACCTCAACAGCCTGGGTGTTTGCCGGCAAGGTCGCGATGTCGGTCCAGTTGGCGGCCGCCTTAGTTGACGGCACGAGTACCACAGCGCCCTTCTTCTTCGATGCGGTTGCTTGAAGCAGCTTCTTGGCGCTGGCGACCACATCGAACCGCGATGGCATCAGTTCCGGAATGATGATCATGCGCTCGCTGACGCCTGCCAACGACCGAGACGTCAGCGCACTGCTTACGGCCTCCAGCCCCGCACCGAACGTGCGGATGATCTCACTGTCGTCTGCGATCGTTGCGGACATGTAAACGCGACGCGGTGCATCGAAGAACGTGGGGATCGCGTTCACCAGAGGGAGCGCCGGTGTAATCGAAAATGTCGAGCGAGTGATCAGGGCGTGGCATAGGTGCAGGTTGTCACGCAGAAGGGGCCACACCAGTGCGTAGTCCGCCGATCGCGCTTTCAGAAGTTCCTGTACCGCATCGAGCTTCTCGCGCCACGCCCAGTATGGAACCTCGATGACGCCATAGTCATCGCCGTTAACAATGTCGTCGAACGTTCCCACCTTGCCAATTTCGCGAAACGCTGCGCGGAACGTATTCGTGAGGGCCGCATAGAGCTCCTTCGCCGTCTTTTGTTCAACTGCCAGAGTGAACTGGTCCCGCAGCACCGAAAATGCGGCATGCGCATCGTCGAGTACGACGGCGGAAACGCTGACCGGTGCATTGGCGCCGCCCCGGACGCCAAACTTGCTCTTGCCGTGGAATAGCGCGGCATAGGTCGCGACCATCACCTTGGTGCCGTTCTTGAAGTCCTCGTCCAGGGGCACGCCCGCCGTGTAAGGAACGGCGTCGATCCCGTAGGAGATTGCCTTGGCGACCGTTTGGTTCACGAGTTGGTTGTTAACGGTCAGATACAGTACTGGGTCGCCGAGTTCGTTCAGGGACGACTGCGCGAGGAGGAGGCCGACCAACGTCTTTCCGCCGCCGGTATGCAGCTTCAAGACGACATCGCGGTCGGAGCGCTTCGCGAACCAGGACTGCAATACCTCGGCTTGGCTGGTGTACAGATCATTGATGCCCGGCGCCTTCGGCAGGCGGCGGAAGATCTCGAGCGGATCTATGGCCTTCGGCTTCTTAGTTGCCGTTCGCAGCTTGTTGAAATCCACTCCCTCACGCTCTCTTTCGGGCCACGAGGTTGCGAGATGACTTTTCCTGGGCGTTGGCCGAGGGCATTCTGGAACAAAACTGGAACACAGCCGAGACGCCTGTCCTATAACTGACTGATTTTATTGTACTTTATTTTGGCGGAGAGGGTGGGATTCGAACCCACGTGCCCTTTCGGACAACACGCTTTCGAGGCGCGCCCGTTACGACCACTTCGGTACCTCTCCGCTAGGGTGGGACCGCGACTGTCGCCGGAATCACCGATTATATCAGCACTTCTTGACGGGGGGCACTTCTTGTCGGGGGGGCACTTCTTGTCGGGAGGGCACTTCTTGTCGGGAGGGCACTTCTTGTCGGGAGGGCACTTCTTGACGGGCTCGCAAGCCTTGACAGGAGGCACTTCTTGACTCAAGACCCGTCACTCCGTCGTGGGTCCCCGTCAGGTAGTGCGACCCTGTCAGGCAGTGTGCCCCCGTCCAGGGACTATCTCCGCCCCGCCCTTCCCGCGTGGGATAATAGTTGGGTATGCCGGAGCGCCCCGATATCACCGTTCGGGTCTTTTCCTCGATGGCCGAGCAGGATCGTAACGATGCTGCCTACTGGGCCGCCCTCCCAATCGACGTGCGGGTGATGCAGGCCTGGAAACTCAGCGTCGAGCAGTGGCAACTGCAGGGCGCGCCGCCTCATGAACCAGGACTTTCTCGAGCCGTTACGGTCATTCGGCCACCCGCCAAGACGCGCGACCCCGTCGAGTAGCGTTTCAAACCAGGCAGTGCGCCGCCGGCGCCGATTGCCCTAGCGGCCGAACAGCTTCTGCAGGAACGACTTCGGCCGCGGGCATTGGCAGCGCTCCCCTTTCGGCACGTCGCCCAGCACCGCCTCGACGTGCTGGCCGCAACCCACCCACGACGGCTTGCCGCATTTTGGACACTGAACCCGCTGGCACATGACTCTTCCCTCTTCTCAACTCAGTTTACAGCCCGCCCCGTCCGGCAGTCCCTCCCGACAAGTGGTGCCCTCCCGACAAGTGATGCCCTCCCGACAAGTGATGCCCTCCCGTCAGGTTCACTTAATGGCGTCAGGATCCTTCTCCGCGAACGACTCCGGCTTGGGCCTGCGGCCCCGGCTCTCGGCGTAGACCCGGGTGAACTCCGCGCCGAACAACAGAATCTGGCACGAGTAGTACACCCACAGCAGCAGCACCATCATCGATCCCGCGGCGCCGTAAGCCGAGGCCATGCTGCTCTGCCCCAGGTACAACCCGATCACCTGTTGGCCCAGGGCAAAGAGTACCGCCGTCACCAGCGCGCCGGTCGTCACGTCCCGCCAATGCAGACGAACGTCGGGCAGGAAACGGAACAGCATGGCAAAGAGGCCCGTGGTGACCACGAGCGACACCAGCATGCCGATGGCGCTCCAGACGAAGGGGAGTTCGGGGGAGAGGCGGGTCAGCCAGGCATTGAGCGCGGCCAGCGCTGCCGTCACCGCCAGCGACACCAGCAGCAGGAAACCGACCGCGACCACCAGCCCGAACGATCGCAAACGGTCCAACAGGAACGACTTCAGGTTGATGCCCTCGCTGACCTTGACGCGCCAGATCGTGTTGAGCGCGACCTGCAATTCGAGGAACGCGCCGGTGGCGGCCACCAGGAACGTGGTGGCGCCAATCACCGTGGCAATGGCGCCGGCCCGCCGTCGGCTGGCGCCCTCGAGCAAACTCTGCACCGCGAGCGCGCCTTCGCGTCCGACCAGCGAATCGAGCTGACCGACAATCTCGCCGCGCACCGCCTCTTCGCCGAAGGCCGCGCCCGCGATCGCGGTCGCGACCAGCAGAATGGGCGCGATCGCAAACAACGTGTAATACGCGAGCGAGGCGCCAAGCCGCGTCGCGTCATCGTCCCACCACGCCCTGGCCGCCGCGCCAAACAGCTTCAGGAACACCGCCATGCTCATCAGTCTCACCAGCATTGTCATGACCACTGTAGCGTGACTGTTCAATAGTGAACGTCCCTTCCGCGCGCCGGCGCACTACAGTCAAACTGGATCAGACCGCATGACTGAAGCGCCGAACTCCCTGAAACCGTGGATCACATTCGCCGGCAGCGTGCTGA
Organism: Acidobacteriota bacterium; assembly: GCA_030697165.1. Taxonomy (NCBI): domain Bacteria; kingdom Pseudomonadati; phylum Acidobacteriota; species Acidobacteriota bacterium. Next base: position 80,129 of record JAUYQQ010000022.1, on the reverse strand, counting down.
TCGTGGTCGTCCTGTACTGGGCGCAAGCGGTGCTGGTGCCAATCGCGCTCGCCGTGCTGATTTCGTTCGTGCTGGCCCCGCCGGTGACCTGGCTCGAGCGCTGGCTCGGCCGCGTGCCGGCGGTGCTGGTGGTCGTCACCCTGGTCTTCGTCGTGCTGGGCCTGGCCGGTTGGGGCCTGGCCAGGCAGATGGGGAACCTCGCCGAGGACCTGCCGCGCTACCGCGTCAACATCCTCGCCAAGATCGCCGACGTGCGCGGCGCCGGCAAGGGCGGCACGGTCGAGAAGCTGCAGGAGACGATCGAGGAGATCAAGACCGACCTCGGCAAAACCGAGGTCCCGAAAGGACAGCCGGCACCCCCGCCGGTGGTGGTCACCTCCGAGCTCGCCTCGGGCTTTGGGTGGCTGGAGCCCATCATGGCCCCGCTCGGCACGGCCAGCCTGGTGGTGGTGCTGGTGATCTTCATCCTGCTCGAACGGCGCGACCTGCGCGATCGCCTGATCGGGCTGTTCGGGCAAGGCCGCCTGACGGTGACGACGAAGGCGTTTGATGAAGCCGGCAGCCGGGTCAGCCGCCAACTGCTGATGCAGTCGCTGGCCAGCCTCGTCTACGGCGTCGTGGCGGGAGTGGGCCTGTATCTCCTCGGCGTGCCCTATCCACTGGTGTGGGGCGCGCTCGGCGCGGCGCTTCGCTACATTCCATATGTCGGGCCGATGATCGGCGCCGCCGGTCCGATCCTGGCCAGCCTCGCCGCCATGCCAGGCTGGACCGGCCCCCTCTCGGTCATGGGCATGTTCGTCGTGCTCGAGTTGTTCACGAACCTGGTTCTCGAAACCGTCCTCTACGCAGGCGCGGCGGGCGTGTCGCAGGTCGCGCTGCTGGTGTCGGTCGCCTTCTGGACCTGGCTGTGGGGACCACTCGGCCTGCTGATGGCCACGCCACTCACGGTCTGCGTCGTCGTGCTCGGCCGGCACGTGCCGGGGCTGGCGTCGATCGGCACGGTGATGGGCGATGCGCCGGCGCTGGCGCCAGAGTTCAGCTACTACCAGCGGCTGCTCGCGCGCGATCCGGGCGAAGCCGCCGACATCATCGAGCGCCACATCAAGAGCGAGTCTTGGGGCTCGGTCTACGACGCCCTGCTGCTGCCGGCGCTCAACTACGCCGAGCGCGATCGGCTGGAGCGCCGCTTGTCGGACGAAGAAGAGGGCGCGGTGATCGAGGCCACCCGCGAGTTGCTGGTGGACGCGGCGGATTCGATGCGCCGCCTGCAGCCGCCGGCGCCGGCCACCGGCGCGCCGGTCCTGCCCGGACCTCGCGAGCCGCTGCGCGTGCTGGGGTACGCCGCCAACGGCGCGGCCGACGAGTTGTCGCTGACCATGCTCGGGCACGTGCTCGCCGACCTGCCGATCGTCATCGAGATGACGAAGACGCGCGTGCTGGCGTCGGAGTTGGTGGCACTGGTCCACGCGCAAGGCGTCTCGGTGGTGTGCATCGCCGACCTGCCACCGAGCCCGCCATCGAAGACGCGGTACCTGGTGAAGCGCCTGCACGCCGCGCTGCCCGACGTGCGCATTGTCGTCGGCCGATGGAGTCCGGCGGCGCTGGCCGATGACTCCACGCAGTTACTGCGCGACGCCGGCGCCTCGCTGGTTTGCGCCACGCTCGCCGAAACACGGGATTTCCTGGCGGGCCTGGTCGAACTGCCGCGGATCCCTGCGCCCGTGGCCGCCGAGCCGATGACCGATGTTTAACGACCGGACCCGCTGATGGCGAACGCATGGTTCGTGATCACCGGCGTGCTGCTGATCGGGTTTGCCCTGGCCGGCACCGTGCTCAAACGCCTGCCGGTGACGCCGTCGATGTTCTACCTGGCCGCCGGCGCGTGGCTCGGGCCGTGGGGCGTGGGCCTGCTGCACATCGACGCCCTGGACGATACGGCGATGCTCGAACGGCTGACCGAAATTGCCGTGATCATCTCGCTGTTCACCGCCGGCCTGAAGCTGCGCCTGCCGATGACCGATCGCCGCTGGCGGGTGGCCGTGATGCTGGCCGGCGTGGCGATGGTGCTGACGGTGGCCGGAATCACCGCGTTCGGGGTCGCGATCGGCTTGCCGCTAGCGGCGGCGGTGCTGCTCGGCGCGATCCTCGCGCCGACCGATCCGGTGCTGGCGTCAGATGTCCAGGTCACCAACGCCAACGACGGCGAGCCGGTGCGGTTCAGCCTGACGGGCGAAGCCGGTCTCAACGACGGCAGCGCGTTTCCGTTCGTCATGCTGGGGCTGGGATTGCTGGGGCACCACGAACTGGGCGAGAGCGGATGGCGCTGGTGGACGGTCGATCTGCTCTGGGCAGTCGCCGCCGGTCTGGCGATCGGCACGGCGTGCGGCGCCGGCGTCGCGCGGCTCGTGATCTACCTGCGCCGCGAGCACCAGGAAGCGGTCGGTCTGGACGAGTTCCTCGCGCTTGGCCTGATTGCGCTGTCGTACGGCCTCACGATGCTCGCCGGCGGCTACGGTTTCCTCGCGGTGTTTGCGGCGGGCCTGTCGATGCGCCGGGTCGAGCGCGAGCACGCCGAGGTCGCGCCCTCCAAGGCCGTCAAGAACGCGGCCCTCAGTGCCGAGGAGCAGGCCACCGGCGCCAACACCGCCCCGGCCTACATGGCCGGCGCGGTGCTGGGCTTCAACGAACAACTCGAGCGGCTCGGCGAACTGGCGGTCGTGGTCGTGGTCGGGTCGATGCTGGCCCGCATTGAATCGATCGGGCCGGGCTTGTGGCTGGCGGTGATCCTGTTCGCGGTGATTCGGCCGCTCTCGACCACGATCGCGCTGCTGCCAACCACCCTGTCGCGCGCGCAACGGGCGTTTATCGCCTGGTTTGGCGTGCGCGGCATCGGGTCGATCTACTACCTCGCGTTCGCGCTGGCGCACGGCGTCGACGGCCCGCTGGCCCGCCAGCTCGTCGACCTCACCCTCGTCGTCGTCTCGGCCTCGATCGTGGTCCACGGCGTGTCGGTGACGCCGCTGATGCAGCTCTATTCGGCCCGCCGGCGGAGGTAACGGGAGGTAACGGGGCCTGGCACGGTTACGTCGAAAAGGACGCAGTTCTTGCTCACTGGGCAACAACTGCAACGAATAGGCATGTAACCGTGCCAGGCCCCGTCGCGGTAAAGTGTCGGCATGCAGATCTCGAGACGCACCCTCGCCACGCTGGTGCTGGCGACCATGTGTGCCGGCCTGGCGGCGGCGCAGGCGCCGTCCCGGAACGAAATCCTCTGGGACAAGTACGGGGTCCCCCACATCTATGGGCGCGACGCGGGCGCGGTGTTCTACGGCTACGGCTACGCGCAGGCGCAGAGCCACGCCGACGAGATCCTCCGGCTCTACGGCGAATCGCGCGGACGGGGTGCGGAGTACTGGGGCGAGGCGTATGAAGCGACCGCCGTGTGGCTGCTCAAGAACGACGTGCCGGCGCGATCGCGGGTTTGGTATGACGCCCAGCAGCCGGCGTTCAAGGCCAACCTCGACGCGTTTGCCAAGGGCATGAACGACTACGCCGCGGCCCACCCGAACTCAATCGACTCCGCAGTCAAGGTCGTGCTGCCAGTCAGCGGCGTGGATGTCGTGGCGCACGCGCACCGGTTGATGAATTTCGTCTACGTCGCCTCACCAAACCTGGGTGGCGAAGGCGACGCACCTGCGGATGAGTACCAGGGTGAGGACGGCTCGAACACCTGGGCCATCTCGGGCAAGAAGACCGCCAGCGGCAAGACCATGCTGCTGCAGAACCCGCACCTGTCGTGGCTGACCAACTACTTCACCTACTACGAAGCGCACCTGGTCGGTCCTGACTTCGAAGTCTATGGCGCCACGCAGATCGGCCTGCCGATCATCCGCTTCGCCTTCAACCAGCAGATGGGCATTTCGAACACCGTCAACGGCATGGTGGGCGCCACCACCTACCAGCTGACCACGAGAGACGGCGGATACGTGTTCGACGGCAAGGTGGTCCCGTTCACGACCAGGACCACAAGCTACCAGCTGCGCCAGGCCAACGGGACGGTCGTGGACAAGACGCTGGAGATCAAGTCCACCGTGCACGGTCCGGTCTTCGAGCGACGCGACGGCACGGTCACGGCGCTGCGCGTGGCCGGCCTGGATCGGCCCGCCATGCTGCACCAGTACTTCGACATGGTGACGGCGAAGAACTACGCGGCGTTCACCGCCGCCATGAAGCGGCTGCAGGTGCCAACCTTCAACATCAGCTACGCCGACCGCGACGGCAACGTCGAGTACATCTTCAACGGCATCGCCCCGAAGCGGAAGTCGGGCGACCTCGAGTTCTGGCGCGGCCTGGTGCCCGGCGACTCGTCCGAGTACCTCTGGACCGAGGTGCACGCCTACGAGGACCTGCCGCGCGTGACCAACCCGCCGGCCGGCTTCGTCCAGAACTCCAACGATCCGCCGTGGTTCCCGTCGTGGCCGACGCCGATCAAGGCCGCCGACTACCCGCCGTACCTGGCACCGCAAGGTCCCGAGTCGATGCGCGCCCAGAACGCGTTGAAGATGATTGCCGAGCACGAGCAGATCACGTTCGAGAAGTTCGTCGCGCTGAAGCTCTCGACCCGCTCGCTGCTCGCCGACCGCACGCTCCCCGACTTGATTGCGGCGGCCACGGCCGACACCAGCGCGGACATGCAGGCGGCCGTGACGCTGCTGTCGGAATGGGACCGCCTCTACTCGAAGGACAATCGCGCCGGCCTGCTATTCGAGGAATGGGCGCGGCTGTTTGCCGGCAACGGCTTCACGGGCGTCGCCAACTACGCCGTGCCGTTCGATGGCGCGCGCGCGACGTCAACCCCCTCGGGCATCAAGGATCCCGCGGCGGCGGTTGAGATGCTGCGGAAGGCCATTGCCGAGACCAAGAAGAAATACGGCGCCCTCGATCGCGTGTTCGGCGACGTGTCGCGCTTCAAGCTGGGTGATGTCGATGTGCCTGGCGACGGCCACGTCGGCGGCCTGGGGCCGTTTCGGGTGCATACCTGGGGGCCGCTCGATGCCGCCGGCAAGCGCTACCCGCAGCACGGCGAAACGTGGGTCGGCATGATCGAGTTCACCACGCCGGTGAAAGCCTACGGCTTGATGACCTACGGAAATTCGCGGCAACCGGGCACCAAGCATCGTAGCGACCAGATCGCGCACAGCTCGAGGCACGAGTTCCGCGAGCTGTGGCTGCAACGCACACAGATCGAAGCCAACACAATCGCAACGACGGCGCTGAAGCCTTAGGGTTCTGCCAGCTCTCGCTCGGCCGCGGCGCGCTCCTCGTCATCCCATCGCCGCCGGGTCTCGGCCCGGCGGCGGCGCCGCACCCACACGGCCAGCGCGGCCACCGCAATCACCAGCAGCCAGAACGCTTCTCCCGATGTGAAGTACGGCACCCACACGGTCCACACCCGCTGCCGGTTCCAGAACTCGTTCTCGACCCCGGTCAGGGTGCGTCCGGCCACCGTGATCACCGCCTGATCGAATGCCACATCCTCCCGCACCAACCGCAGGATCGCGGCCGGCGCGGTCGCGCCGTACTCGCGGATGAAATCGCGCACGAACGCCGCCGACAGTGAGTAGGCGCGCGACTGCGCCGCCTGTCCCTCCTCGAACATGGCGTCGATCTCGCGCAGCCGCAGGCGCGGCCCGGCCACCAGTTCCCAGGCCAGCCGCGAGCGATCCTCGAAGTCCCACGGCCGCTCGACCGCGACCGACAGCCCTTCGTGAAACCAGCGCGGCACGTCGCGGCCACCCGCCGCCCGGGCAATCAGCACATGCGACACCTCGTGGCGCAGCACGTCTTCGAGCGTGTCGTGGGGATAAACCGGGGAGCGCGCCGGGAACAGCACCACCAGGCCGGCATTGCTGAGGGCGTAACCGGCAATCCACGCCCCGGCACCGCGGGCCGCCGCGCTGTCCTCGCCGGCCAGCACCACCTGGATCGGCGGGCCCGGTTGTTCGAGTCCAACGGTGCGGACGATGCCGGCGAGGGGAAGGCGGTTGAAGCGCTCGAGGCGGCTCTGCGCGGCGGCGAGTTCGGCCGGCGCGATGATCGCCAGTTCGGGAGGCGCTTGCGCGTGCGCAGACGCCACCGTGAGCAGCGCGGCAAGCAGGCCAACGACCAGCGCCATGGCTAGCCGGCCGGCTCTCTCAATAACACGTCAAGCGCCGCGAACTCCACCGGCTTCACCAGGTGATGATCGAAACCGGCCTCCCTGGACCGCGCTTTATCGACCGCCTGGCCCCAGCCGCTGACCGCAATCATCAGCACCGGCCCGCCCCACGCCTCCGCGCGGACGAGGCGGGCCAGCTCGAGCCCGCCGAGGCCCGGCATGGCAATGGGCGGCCCGACCGACGACTGGCTCCAGTCGTGGGCGCGTATCAGGGCGCCCATCTCACCGCCGCCAACCAGGAAGTGCGGCGTCGGATCGCGGTCGTTACCGCTGGCTGAATGGCCGAGGTCGCGCGTCACTCTGCTCTAATCTTGCCTGATCGCCGTCCGTCTTTCCCTGAAGAATTCCTGGATGATGGCGCGGCACTCGTCTTCGAGCACCCCGCCCGTCGCCGCCAGGCGATGGTTGAGTCCGCCGAACTCGTGCGCGCTCGTCATAGAGACAATCGCGCCGGACCTGGGTTCGGTGGCGCCGAAGACCACCGTGCCGACGCGCGCATGGACCATGGCGCCGACACACATCAGGCACGGCTCCACCGTGACATACATCGTTGAATCTGGGAGGCGGTAGTTCTGGAGGGACGCGGCCGCGGCGCGCAGGGCGACGACTTCAGCGTGGGCGGTGGGATCGTGGGCCGTGATCGGCTGGTTGTAGCCGGCGCCAATCACCGCGGCGTCGAGAACCAGGACGGCGCCGACGGGCACTTCGCCCTGTTCGCGCGCCCGCGCCGCCTGGGCCAGCGCGAGGCGCATGAAGTGCTCATGGTCCATCAGGTCATTAAACAAGAGATAAGGAGGTCAGGAGAAAACTATTCTGAATTCTCCTGGCCTCCTGGCGTCCTGTTGAGCGACCGGACTACCGAATCGTCGGCGTGCCGGGCCTGGCGGCGACCACCGGCGGGGCCGGCGGATCGGTCTGCATCGTCATGAGGAAGATGGCCGTGGCGTCCGCCTCGAGCATGGCCATCGCTGGCACATGGTTCTTGTGGTTTGCTTTGTCCTTGCAGCACGGCATGTCGCAGCACGCGTGCGAGGCTTGCGCGGCCTGGGGCTTGTCCGCCTTGTCGGCGGCGTGCACCGCGTGCGCGGCCGGTGCCTTCTCGCCGCAACAAGCTTTGTCGGCTACGGGCGCTGCCTGGGACTTCTCGCCGCAACAACCCTTGTCAGCCGGCTGCGCTGCGGGCGCTGCCTGGGCCTTGTCGCTGCAACAACCTGGTTCGGCTGCGAGCGCCGCTGGCGCGATGAGAAGTAGTCCGGCGAATCCGAGCGACGCGAGTAATCCTGAATACATAAGTCCTCCGCTTTGACCCTCACCATAGCGAAACGCGTGCCGTTTGCTGATGGCAGAAAACAGGCGCATTTCGCGCGGCCGACCCGCTGGGGCGCGAAGATTCCCGGAGCGCGCCGAAAAATCCCCGCCTGCTGGTCGTTGATATGATGGGCGAACTATTTCCATGTGCCTGGAGGATTTGATGACCGTTCGCTTCTGTCGTCTCGCGGCCCTGTGTCTTTGTTGTCTCATAGCCGGCTCGTTACCGAGCTGGGCCCAAGAGAGTCATCTCGACAAACCTGGCGAGGTTCCCAAATACGTCCAGGAGCCCATCAAGCTGTTCACAACCGGTCTCGGCCCGTTCCACCGGCCCATCTCCTCCAAGAACAAGGAAGCGCAGGGGTTTTTCGACCAGGGCATGCAGATGATGTATGCGTTCGCGCGCCTCGACGCGGTGCGTTCGTTCCGCGAGGCGTGGAAGCGTGACCCGGAATGCGCCATCTGCTACTGGGGCGAAGGCTGGGCGTGGGGCTCGTACCTGAATGGCCCGATGTCGGCCGACCAGTCGCCCTTTGCCTATGCCGCCATGCAGAAGGCCGTCAGCCTGAAGGACAAGGCGACGCCGAATGAGCGCGCGTTCATCGAGGCGCTCAGCGTCCGCTACGTGAAGGATTTCGACCCCAAGACGCGCCGCGAGCAGGACCAGGCCTACGCCGACGCCATGAAGAAGGTGGCCGACCAGTATCCGAACGACCTGGATGCGGTCACGCTCTACGGCGACGCGCTGTTCCTGCTCGAGCCGCGACGCGGCACCCGCGACATCAACCAGCCGAGCGTCAAGCGCCTGCATGAAGTGCTGGAGCGGGTCCTCAATAAGGATCCGAAGCACCCGGGCGCCTGCCACCTCTACGTCCACGCCACCGAATCCACCGTCGTGCCCGACAAGGCCGTGGCCTGCGCCGAGTACCTGGGCAAGACCATTCCGGGCGCCAGCCACATCAACCACATGCCGTCGCACACCTGGAACGTGGTCGGGCGCTGGGCCGATTCGGTGCGCGCCAACCTCGACGCGTGGCATTCGGACCTGAAGGCCGATGCCGGTGAAGGCTTTGCCATTTACCCCGATCACAACCTGCACATGCTGCTGTTTGCCGCGTCGATGGACGGGCAGGGCGCCATTGCCACGCAGGCCGGCAAGGACTACACCAAGCGCACCGGCGACACGATGTACCAGGTGTTGACGCTCGTTCGCTTCGGGCGCTTCGACGAGGTGGTCGAGATTACCAAGCGGCCCGAGCGCGACATCCCCGCCGCGGCGTTCGACTTCTCGCAGGGCTACGCCAAGCTGAAGCTGGGCGACGTGGATTTCGCGAGGGCGTATCTCGCGAAGGTGAAAAAGACGGCCGCCACCTCGAAGCAGCAGTTCCGCCAGCACTCGGCCGAGCGGCTCGGCGGCATCATGGCCGGCATTCTCGAAGGCGAGATCGCCCGCACCGAAGGCAAGCTGGACGAGGCCATCACGCTGTTCGAGGCCGCGGCCAAGCTGGATGACGAACTGGAATACGACGAGCCCGAGCCGCTGCCCTTCGCAGCGCGCCACTGGCTGGGCGCGGCGCTGCTCGAAGCCAAGCGGCCGGCCGACGCCGAACGCGCGTATCGCGAAGACATCAAGGCGCACCCGCACAACGGGTGGGCGCTGCTCGGCCTGCAGCAGGCGCTCAAGGCGCAGGGCAAGAGCGATCCGGCGGTGGACGAAGACCTGGCCAAAAGCTGGGCCCGTTCAGACACCTGGATCCGCTCGTCGCGCTTTTAAGGAACCTGCGCTCCCAGACGGGAGGGTACGACCTGACGGGAAGACACTGCTTGACGGGAGGGCACTTTGAGACGGGCATTTCCCGTCGAGCTGCATTCTCCCGTCACGAAGTGTCGTCTCGACAAGGGACACCCTCCCGGCAAGAAGCACCCTCCCGTCTGGCGCGCCCGAAGCGCCACTACAATGGGCCGCATGCTTCAGCATCGCCTGATCGCTGCCCTCTGTTTCACGGCCCTTCTGGTAGCGGCCCCGCGCGCTCAACAGTGGCCGCACTACGCCGGCGACCAGGCGGCGTCGCACTACTCGCCGCTCGATCAGATCACGGCCGCCAACGTCGGCTCGCTCCAGGTGGCGTGGGAGTGGAAACCGGGCGAGAAGGTCCTCCCTGAGTTTGGGACGCGGCCCGGCGCCTTCCAGAACACGCCATTGATGATCGACGGCGTGCTCTACGTCAGCACGCCCTACAACCAGGTCGCGGCGCTCGATGCAGCGAGCGGCAAGCAGTTGTGGCGGTACGATCCCAAGGCCTACGAAGACGGACAGCCGCCGAATGGACAGGGCTTTGCGCATCGCGGCGTCGCCGCGTGGCGGGATCCCTCGACTGCGCTCGGGGCAAGTTCCGGCGGCGCGCTGCGCATCTTCATCAACGCGCGGTACAAGCTGATCCAACTCGACGCGAAGACGGGGTTGCCGGTCGAGGGCTTTGGCACCGCCGGCGTCGTCGATCTGAGCGAGGGCCTGGTCTGGGCCATCAACAAGAAGCACTACACCAACACCTCCCCACCGATCGTCTTCAAGAATTTGATCATCGTCGGCAACGGCGTCGGCGATCGGTTGACCTACAAAAACGATCCGCCGGGCGACGTGCGGGCATTCGACGCACGGAGCGGGAAGTTGGTGTGGAAGTTCAACACCATTCCGCAGCGTGGCGAGTTCGGCAACAACACCTGGGACGCCGGCTCGTGGCAGTTCACCGGTCACACCAACGTGTGGGCGCCCATGAGCGTGGACGAAGCGCGCGGCCTGCTCTACCTGCCGGTCAGCACGCCAAGCAACGATTACTACGGCGGCCGCCGGCCCGGGCAGAACCTGTTCGCCGAATCGCTGGTGTGTCTCGACGCCAACACCGGCGTGCGCAAGTGGCACTTCCAGATCGTGCATCACGGCTTATGGGACTACGACCCCGCATCCGCGCCGAACCTGGTCACGATCACCGTCGCCGGCCAGCGCATCGACGCGGTAGTGCAGCTCACCAAGCAGGGCTGGGCGTTCGTCTTCGACCGCGTGACCGGCCGGCCGGTGTGGCCGATCGAAGAGCGCGCGGTGCCGCGCAGCGACGTGCCCGGCGAGGCCTCGTGGCCGACGCAGCCGTTCCCCACCAAGCCGCCTGCGTTCGAATCGCAGGGTGTCACCGTGGACGATGCGTTTGACCTGACGCCGGAGTTGCAGACGAAGGCGCAGGCGGAGCTGATGAAGTATCGGCTCGGCCCCATCTACACGCCGCCGTCGCTGCAGGGCACGGTGGTCCTGCCGGGCGTGTGGGGCGGCGCCAACTGGGGCGGCGGCGCGTTCGATCCCGCCACCGGCCGCCTGTTCGTGAAGACCTCGCGCAGCCCGAGCATCTTCAAGCTGGAACCGTTCAATAAGGCGGGCCAGCAGGCCGATCGCTTCGACGAAGTGGATGCCGAGTACGTGCAGCGCAGCCCCTCGTCGTTCGTGGACGGCGTGCCGATCCTGAAGCCGCCGTATGCGCACCTGGTTGCGATCGACCTCAATCGCGGCGAGATCGCCTGGAAAGTGCCGTTCGGCGACGCGCCCGAGCTGCGCAACGTACCCGCGCTCAAGGGCGTGGCGCTGCCGGATCGCCTTGGTGCCATCGGCCCTCCCGGCGCCATCGTCACCAAGGGTGGGCTGGTGTTCGTCGGCGGCAACGACATGGCGCTGTCGGCGTTCGACAAGGTGACGGGACGCGAGGTGTGGCGCCACGTGCTGCCGCGCCAGGCGACGGCCACGCCGATGACGTATCTGGCGGCCGATGGCCGGCAGTTCGTGCTGATTGCGACCGGCCGCGGCGAAGACACCGCCCTCGTCGCCTTCGCCATGCCCAAATAAATGTGGCGTCCGGCTTCAGCCGGCCAGACAAGATGTAGCATCCGTCTTTAGGCGGATAGAAACCCTGGAGGACGGTACGCCATTTGCTGACATGACGGTCATGATCAACATGAACGCGCCCGTCGAAGACCCGAAGAACCCCGCGACCAAGCCGCACGGCACGACCGACGACCAGGTCAAAGAGATGGAACACGAGGGCCAGGCCGCCACTTCGCAGGCGACCCCCGAGGACGTCGAGAGCCCCAGTGCCGATCAGGTGCAGGGCGCGCCCGGGCCGAAGCGGTCCGAGTTCGACAAGACCATGAGCGACCAGGACATCGACACGGCGGGCACCGACGCCGACAAGGCGTAGCCATGGCAGGCCGCGACCCAGATCAGGTCCGGCACGACCGTAAAGTGGAAGTGCCGGGCGACACCAACTCAGCCGACATCGTGGACCGCACGGGCGAGCAGATGCCGCAGCCACGGCATGATGGCATTGACGACAAGGACCTCTCCGGGCCGCCGGACGGGGCGCCAAAGTCGACGAGGGTCCGGCCGCCCATCCGGTCTGGGCCACAGATTCACACCGGCCACAGATTCACACCGATTGGACACCGATTTTCTGCACGGGCTGTTAGGATCGGTCCATGAGCGATCGAGTTGTCGTCCACCTGCCGCCAATGCCCCAGCCGAAGGACTTCGGCCTGGACGCCAAAGTCACCGACGACACGCCGGCCGCGGCGCGCTACGACAAGGCGCTGAAGGTCTGGGAACGGGTCGTGAGCGACATCGCCAAGCGCGTCGGCAAGAAAAAGTAGGGCAAGGTACGCGATATGCACTGGGATCCCACGGAGGATTCCTATGCTTTCGCGTACGCTACTAGCGCTCTCATTCGCGGCACTATCCACCCAATTGATGCTCGCCTCGTCTACGGATGAGCAGGGCCGCGCCGCCCGGATGCGTTTCGAGGCCATGGATCGGAATGGCGACGGCGAGATTTCGCGCGAGGAATGGAAGGGTTCGGCCCGCTCGTTCACGGTTCACGACTGGAACGGTGACGGCCGCCTCTCGGGCGACGAAGTGCGCATTGGCGCGCGACGCCACCACGACCGCGAAGTCGCGGACCATGTCCCCAGCCGCAGCGAGCGCAACCTGAACTGGACCGCGGCCGGCTTCACCGCGCTCGACCACAACCGCGACAACCGGATCTCCGCCAACGAGTGGCACTTCAACCTCGAAGCATTCCGTCGCGCCGACCGGAACCGTGATGACGTGCTGACCCGGCAGGAGTTCCTGGCCGAAGGCGAGGATGAAGACGACGACCGCGAAGACAGCTTCGACGATCTCGATCTCAACAACAACGGCCTGGTCGAGCGCGACGAGTGGCACGCCAGCGGCAGCATGTTCAACCTGCTCGACCGCGATCGTAACGGCGTGCTGAGCCGGCACGAAGTGGTTGGCTCGCTCCCGAGCCTCGACACCTTCGACGAGTTCGCCGACCTCGACGTCAACCGCAATGCGGTGATCGAGCGCGCCGAATGGCACTGGTCGAACGCCAGCTTCCTGTCGCGCGACACCAACCGCGACGGCCGGCTGTCGCGGCAAGAGTTCGACACCAGCGGCGGCGCGCCGGCGGTGGGCGCGACGACGACGGCAGCGGGCTCACAGAGCGTGCGCGTGAACGCGCGACAGCGCTGGACCGATGCCGCGATCGACGTTCGCGCCGGCGACACGATCACGTTCGACGCCAGCGGCTCGATCACGATGAGCGGCGACAACAACGACACCGCCTCGGTGGCCGGCTCGGACCGCAACCGCAAGGCGCCTGATGCGCCGGTGCTGAACCAGCTGGCCGGCGGCCTGATCATGCGGATCGACGACTACGGCCCGGTCTTTATCGGCAACCGCAAGACCTTGACCGCGCCGGCGAGCGGCCGCGTGTACCTGGGCGTGAACGACGACCACCTGCCCGATAACAACGGCGAGTTCGTGGTCAACATCAGCGTCAGCGGACGCACCTCGCGCTGAGCCTGACGGGAGGCGGCGACACTTGACGGGGAGGGGACTCCTTGACGGGGGGTTGCTGCTTGACGGGAGGGCGCCTCCTGTCGGGAGGCACCTCCCGTCGGGAATAACTCCCCGTCCGGCAGCAATTCCCCGACAGGAAACAGCTCCCCGTCCGGTTCATTGACGGGCATTTCCTGTGTTAAGCTTGAAAGTCTGTCGCGCCCATAGCTCAGCTGGATAGAGCGTCTGGCTACGAACCAGGAGGTCGCATGTTCGAATCATGCTGGGCGCACCAATGAAATGAAGGACTTACGGCGCGGGCCCCAAACCCGCGCCGTTCCTCTTTGCAACGAGATTGCAACGGCGGCGCTTGTTCCCCTGCGCCGCTAACGGATCGCATTTTCTTCCACCAGCGTGAGAGTTTTGCTACTCTCGGCCGTCTAACTCAGCTGGAGGCTCCCTCTTATGCGGTTTACTCGGCTAGCTACCCTAGCCACGGCTCTGTCCCTTGTCCTCGCCTGCGGCGGCGGTGGCGGCAACTCACCGACATCCCCGTCGGCTGGCGCTCAGGGCGCGATAGTCGCCAACGTCTCCATCTCCGGGTTCACGGTCACGCCGTCGATTGTCGGCAGCGGTCGCAGCTATCTGGTCTCCTTCACGATGACCGAGACGAGCGGCCGCGCGTCAGCAACCGTGACGACCATTCGCTTCGGGGTAGGCACCGGGAATGCTAACGCCGATCCCGCACCGCCGATACGCCTCGCTGCTGGTGCCAGCGCGCCATCAGGCAACATCAACATTAACGACTCGACTGGCGCGACTTCATCGATCACGTCAATCAGCGTCAGCGTCGGCTTTTCGGACGACAGTGGGCGCTCGGGCAACGCTAGCGGCTCGGCGAGCTTCACACAGCCGTCCGCGCCACCACCTGCTCCGGTTGCGAGGACGTTCACCCTGGTAGGAGTCGTGTCGGACCGGTCCGGCCGCGCCGTTCCCAATGCGACCGTCAGCGCGACGGACAGCACGAACGTCGCTCGGACCGGCTCCAGCGACGGCAACGGCTACTTCTCGATCGCGCCGTTGCGTGAAGGAGAGGTGCGGACATCGGTCACTGCATCAGGCTTCCAATCGACTTCCCGAACGGTGACGCTGACGAGCGATTCGCGGTCTGATTTCACGCTGACCGAGAACACTCCGGCTCCGACGCCGCCAGCCACCGCGTCCTGCCCGACGCCCCCATACACCTGGGACGCAAACCCGAACGTGCTGCGCTGCCGCGCGCCCAACGGCCAGTTCGCCCCGAGCGCGTGTTGCGGGCGGTGATCTAAGTAGAGACGCGCATGGCCATCTAGCTGACGGCCATGCGGCGTTCGCCATTACCATCAGCGCATTGCCCTTTTCTTTTTTTGGTTTGTGCTATAAGGTTTACTAACTCCTAAAGTCCCGCAGACCAAATCGCGGGCATCGACCGCCCCAGAAAAGCCCAGGGGCGAGCGCAGCAGCAGTCGGGCCTCACACCCGAGGTTTGCTGAATGCGCGTCAAGGTCGATAATCCCGCCACCACGACCATCGCTGTGAAAGTTCCGCGTGAGCTGGCGCGGAAGCTGCTCATCGAAGCGAACAAGAATTGCCGAACGCGCAGCGGTGAGGCTCGACACTTAATCGAGCGCGCACTCAATCAGGGCGGAGGCGACGATCGTGCCCGCGCCTGACCGTCCACTCACGCCGTGGCTCACGGTCGCAGAGGCCGCCACCCGTGCTCGAGTCGGCCGCAAGACGATCTACAGGGAGATTGCCGCAGGTAGGTTGCGCGCCGCGGTCGTCGGCGGACGCCGCGACTTCCGTCTACTCGACGCCTGGGTCGATGAATGGCTGATGCAGTCGAGCGAGCCCGCCGAGATCCTGCGCCCGCTCCGCGAGGCACGACATTGACGGCGACGGAGTCTTGCAAGCTGCTCGTCTCAATCGTGCGTGAACTGAGCGAAGCGCGCAACGAACGCGATCGCCATCACGAGATTGCGCAGCAGGCGGTCCATCTTCTGCACGATCAACACCTCGAGTTGATGCGTCTGCGCGAACGTTATTACGCGCTGCTCGACGCTCGGCGCGCCGATCGGAAGCAGGCGGCATGATGGCGAAATCGATTCGCGTCGTCACGGCCGCCGCGCCTCCAGACACGGTCGAGGCCGTGTTCGAAACGACCACCAAGGCAACGTCTCGCCCCGGACTTGCGCTCACGTCGCTCCGCGAGCTGCTGGCCGAGCCCGACGAAACTACCGACTACCTTGTGGCCGATCGCATCGCGTTCGGAAGCGTCAACATCCTCGCCGGCAAACCGAAGGCCGGCAAATCGACGGCGGCCCGAGGGTTGGCACTTGAAGCGGCGCGCGGCGGCGTCTGGCTCGGCTCCGCTTGTCTGCCGCGGTGCGTGTGGTACTTGGCGCTCGAAGACAAGCGCAGCGAGGTCCGCCGCCACCTACGGCAGATGGGCGCGACGGGATCGGAACCGGTGCGGTTTCTATTCCGGCAACCGGCCCACGACCTCATCGGACGCCTGCACGCGCTGGCGATCCGCGAACGACCCGGCCTGATCATCGTCGACACCCTCCAGCGCCTCATCAAGGCCGACGATCTCAACGACTACTCCGAAGTCACGACGAAGCTGACGCCCATCCTGACGCTGGCCCGCGACACGGGCGCCGCGGTGCTGCTCGTCCACCATGCCGGGAAATCGGAACGAGCCGGACTCGACAGCGTGCTCGGCTCAACGGCGCTCACCGGCAGCGTCGACAACGTCTTCATCCTCTCGCGCACCGAGCGGTATCGGGTGCTGTCGTCGGTCCAACGCATCGGCCCCGACTTGCCCGAGACCGTGCTCACGCTCGCCGACGACGGCCGCGTCGAAGCCGGCCCGTCCCGCCACGACGCGGACGTTCAGAGCGTCGCCCGCGCGTTCATCGAGTCCTTGAAAGCAGGTTCCCAGTTGCGCGCTGACCTCCTCGACACCGTCGAAGCCCGACGCCAAATCAAGCTCGAAGCCCTCCGTCGAGCCGTCGCCTCGGGAACCATCATCCGTTCGGGCGCCGGCTCGAAGGTCGATCCGCATCGCTTCGCCTTGTCGGGCGATTCCGGTTCTGGTTCCCAGGTTCCCTCTATAAGTCGGGAACCTGAATCCTCTCTTCTTCTCTTTGAAGAAAAATCCAACGTTTCAAGGACGGATTCAGGTTCCCAAGTTCCCTCAGTTCCCGCGGTTCCCGGGGAACCAGAATCGGAGGGTCTTTGCCCTGTGTGCAGCCGCGACTCCTGCGAGGACGATCCTGCGGCCTGCGCCCGACAGCGCTCAAAGGTCTTTCGTGACGTCGAAGCCGTCTTCCGACCGCTGGCAAGGGTCGGCGTCCAGTGACTACTCGAATCATCAGAACGGCTGACCCGTGCGCGTCCCTGACCCTTTGCCACGCAGGCAACAGGTCTCTCGCAATTTGTCTAGTAATTCCGAGGATTCGGGAGTGATCTTGCAACCACCTTTGCAACCGTCGGCGCCGTCTCAGGAACTCCCGCGCTCTGGGCTTATACCCTCGCAGCCTAGCCAGCCTACGCCGTGCGATGTCGCACACCTTGACTCGGCTCCATCCGACGAGACGATCGTCGCGCCTGAGCCACGGGGCGTGGCCTGCCGCTCCTGCGGCAAGGTGCATCCGGGCGGCCGGGCGGTCGCCGGGTGTCCCGGCCCGGCTCTCAGGCATGGCCGTAGCTCGACGCTGCTTCAGCGCGGGGAGCTGCCCTCGCAGGCCGATGCCCTCGCGGCCTTGACTGACCGTCAGAGCGAGATCGAGGCAGACCTCGGCGGTGCGCCGAACCTGTCGCGTGTTCATCGGGACGCGATTCGAGACCTCCTGCGTCTGGAGCTGGTGGGCGAGTTCCTGTTCGACCGGCTGCTGGAGAGCGGCCCGTTGACCGGCAAGGGCCGCACGAGGGCCGCGACGATGACCTACCTACAGGTGCTCGACCGGGTGCAACGCCTTCGCCAGATGGTCGGGCTCGCCCGCGTCTCTCGGCCGGTGACCTCGTTGACCGAGGCGCTCATGGCGCAGCCGGTGCGCGGGAGGTCCGATGCGGATTGAGGACTTCCTCGCCCGGCTCGTATGGCTCGACGGCGCGCCGCTCCTGCCGCGGATCCAGCCGTATCGCCTTCGGTTGTTCGAGGAGTTCTTCGCCGTGGGCGACGATGGCGTGTTTCTCCGCAACCTCGGTCTCTTCGGCCGCTCGAAGAAGAACGACAAGACGTCCGACCTGGTCCATGCGTCGTTGTTCGCGCTCGTCGGCGACTCGCCCGCGGGCCACGACTCGGAGTGCTACATCCTCGCGAACGACGGCGACCAAGCCCGAGACGATCTGTCGCTCGCGAAGAAGATGGTCAAAGCCAACCCGGACGTCCTCGGTCAATGGCTGAAGGTCAAGGCGAACAGCATCGAGCGGAAGGACGGGCGCGGGTTCCTCGAAGTGCTGCCGGCCGGCGACGTGGTCGGGCAGCACGGCAAGTCCTATCGGTTCGTCGGCTACGACGAGATCCACGGCTACCGGACGTGGGACGTCCTCGAAGCGATGCAGCCGGATCCGAACCGACGGGACGCGCAGCAATGGATCACGTCCTACGCATCGTTGTTTCACCGGCCGGGGGTGCCGCTGTTCGACCTGTTCACGCAGGCGAAGGCGGGCGCTGACCCGCGGATGCTGTTCTCGTGGTATGCCGCGGACTTCACGACGGACCCGGACTTCGCGGACCTCGCGCCGGAGCGGCGGGCCAATCCCTCGATGGCGGCGTGGGCCGATGCCGGGTATCTCGCGCAGCAGCAACGCCGCTTGCCGTCGCACAAGTACCGGCGGTTGCATCTGAATCTGCCGGGCCTGCCGGAAGGCTCGGCGTTCTCGGCGGAGTCCGTCATGGACGCGATCGATCGCGGCGTCCAAGTGCGACTGCGAGAGGCGGACACGCAGTACGTCGCGTTCGTCGACATGAGCGGCGGCAGTCGTGATGATGCGTCGCTTGGCATTGCGCACAGGGATCGCGACGGGCGCGCCGTGGTGGATCGGATCGTCGATCAGGGTCAGCGGCCACCGTTCGATCCGCGGCTCGCGGTCGGCAGGTTCGTCGCCGTGCTGACTGACTACGGCGTGTCCGCGGTCACTGGTGACTCGTATGCGGGCGAGACGTTCAAGGCCGACTTCGAGCGGATGGGGATTACCTACCACGTCTCCGGGAAGACCAAGAGCGAGCTGTACGAATCGCTGGAACCGCGGCTTAATTCGCATCAGGTGATCCTGCCCGACGCACCGGTCGTCGAGCAGCAGTTGCTCGGGCTCGTCTGGCGCGGCGGGAAGATCGACCACCAGAGCGGCGAGCATGACGACCTCGCGAACGCAGCGGCCGGGGTGGTCGATGTCGCGCTCTCGGAGTCGAAGCGGCTCGTCGTCGCGGGCGTGTGGGGCGGGGCGCGAGCGACGCGGGAGCAGCGCGAGCGACGGGTGATCGGCTGCGTCGCAGGTACCCGAGACACGCCGCCGCGGCTCATCTACGAAGACGAAACAACACCGATCTCTTTTCACTGAGGAGGAAACATGACAAGGGCCGAGATGGAAGCAATCGTTTCGATGGACGCCGCGACGTACAGCCGCTGGCTGCGTTCTGAGCAGATCGCACGGTTGGACGCGCCGCGCAGCGTCCGTATGGCGCACGCCGCTCAGCGGCAGGAGGGCATGACCGCGGAGCAGGTCGTCGCGGCCGTCGCGGAGGAGTATGGCCTGCACCCGTCGTCGCCGATGGCGCTCCGCCTCGCCGAGGCGCACGTCGTCGCGACGCAGCCGGGCAGCTATGACCTCGCGCTGGCGCGGCGCGACTCGGCAGTGACCTGGCACGGCGCCGACGTTCCCGGCGTGCCCAAGCCCTGGGATCTCGCGCTGCAGCGGCGTGCGGCGGAGGTGCGGTGATGGACGAACTGCGCGCCCGCGTCGAGCGGATCGTCGGAGAGATGACGGAGGTGAAGTCCGCGTGGCCGGACATCGGCATGGAGCCGCGCCCGAAGGTGCGCCAGCAGCTGGCCGAGGAGTGGCGCGTGCTCTGCGACCGCATCGGCACCATCAACCGCGAGTGGACGACCGCGGCGAAGGGCACGGCGCGCATCGATAGGCTGCGCAGCGAACGCGCCCGCAGCATCGGGGCCATCGACGTGATGGAGCGCCGCTCGGAGACGGCACCGGAGCGCGAACGGGACCACTGGAGGGGCGGCGCGTGCTACTTACGCGGCGAAGGCACCGACTACGAACTGCCGGGCGCGGTGAAAGCCATGTGCAAGGAACTCGGCGTCGACCGACTGCCGCCGCTGCGCATGTGCGACGAGATGCTCGCGCAGGCGGAAGCCGATCTCGCGCCGCATGTCGCACGGCTGCAGACGGAACTGGACGCGTGGGATTCGCGGTGCCGCACGGCAAGTCCTATCGGTTCGTCGGCTACGACGAGGGTGCGGGCGAGCATCAATGCGGCGCTGCCAGCCGCCGACGTGAAGATATCAACGACCGTCAGCTGACTGCGGGATGGATGGGGGCCATGCTCCTCCGCCGCCGCCCACGGCGGCAACCAATTGGCGCGCCCCCATCCTTGGTGATGAGCGTCGGTTGGATGGGCGGGCGTTGTTGCGCCTCGGCGTTCTAGGGCACTTGCACCCTTGGGCGCCGGGGCCTCGCGCTGCTTGAGTAACCCCGTATTGGACATACTTTCCGGGCCGATGTAAAGAGTAAAGAGTCGCCGTCGAAGCGGACTTCACCGACGCGCAAGAGCAGCAGCAGGAGGACCACGTCATGAATACGTTTCCGACCAACATAGGCGCGGGGCTCGCGTTCGTCGTCGCGACTGCCGGACTCGCTGGCGCGCAGACGATGAAGCGGTCGACGGTCTACACGAACGTCATCGACGGCCAGCGAGGAGCGATCGTCAAGGAGGTCAGAGACGTCGAGGTCAGGAAGCCGCACATCCCTGAGTGGATGCTCGTTCCGGTGCCGGTCTTCACGAAGGCAGAGATGGCCCGCCTGCAGATGGGGCCGACGTCCTACGTGCCTCGACCGCCGCAGCAGGTGCAAGGCCTCAGGGCTGAGAGCGTTCGTCCTCGACGACGGCAGGCAGAGCCGATGTCCTCGGCGCCGCTCTTCATCGACGGCCTCTATGTCGGCCCATCGCCGTCAGGTCAGTGGACGTCCATCACGCATACGGAGCCGACCGTGAACGTGAACATCCTCGGCAGGCGCCGTCAACGTGAGTAGCGAACGAGCGGGAGCAGGGCCGGTCGGCGTCGTCGAGACGACGATGGACGGGCAGAAGGCGACCATCGTCTTCATGCGGTCCATCGACGACCAGACGCCGGTGCCGCAGGAGCAGGCGACGTTCGCGATCGCGAGGCTCGCTGACGGCATGGTCGTCTACCTCTACCCAACGCCGCCGGTTAACAAACACGTAGCAGCAGGAGGAGGAGCATGAAACCGAAACGACACCAGAACAAGGGGCTGCGCAAGCATTGCGACTGCCCACGGCGAGCGTGGGCGAAGTGCCAGCACGCTTGGCACTTCAACTTTCAACCGAGAGGCGGGCAGGGCTACCGCTTCTCGCTCGACAAGCACTTCAACCGCCACATCGACAGCAAGACGGAAGCGGAGGATCTCGCTGCCGATCTGCGGAAGCAGATTCGGGCCGGGACGTTCGGACAGCCGATGCCACTGCAGGCGATGACGATGCAGCAGTTGGCGGACGTCTACTACGAGCGGCACGTGCAGGTGAAGTGCGCCGCGAATCAGGCGGCGCATCGCTACCAGCTCGACGCGATTTGCAAGACCACCGTGCGCCGCCCGACGGAGGGCAGCGCGCCGCTCGGCGAGTGGCGCGTGTCGGACATCGTGACCGACACGATAGAGCGGTTCCGCGAAGTCCGCGCCGCGGGCGGCAGCGGGCCGGTCGCCATCAATCGTTACCTAGAGACGTTGCGGAGTGTCTTCAACTTCGCGGTGCGCGTCGGCTACGTCGCGGCCAGTCCGTTCAAGCGCGGCACCGAGACCGTCGTCAAGTTCGAGGACGAAGCGCCGCGCACGAGACGCCTCAGGGATGGCGAGGAGAAGCGGCTGCTCGCGGCCTGCGGTCTGCACCTGCGCGCATGCGTCGAGGCCGCGCTGGAGACCGGCATGCGCCTCGGCGAGATCCTTTCGTTGCAGTGGGTGCAGGTTGAGGGCATGCGTGTTGATGAAAATGACAACACGCAGGTCTCTTGGGCGCCGCGTGCTGAACTCTTCCTACCGAAGTCGAAGACGAAGACGAAGCGCGACCGGCGCATTCCAATCTCGACGCGCCTCCGGAGCATCCTCGAACTTCGCCGCCTAGACCCGGCGGGCAAGCCGTTGGCGTCTGACAAGTTCGTCTTCGGGAACGCGGTCGGCGAGCAGGTGCAGAGCCCGCGGCGAGCGTGGTATACGGCCGTCCTGAAGGCGCATGGTCACGAGCCCACGTATGCGAAAGGCGCAAACCTCGACGCGGATTCTCGCGCCGCGCTCCGGACGATCGACCTGCACTTTCACGATCTCCGGCGCGAAGCCGGGAGCCGATGGATGGATGCTGGCGTGCCGCTCGCGACTATCCAGCGGTGGCTCGGCCACTCGAACGTTAGCCAGACCAGCGTCTACCTCGCAGGCTCGTCGTCCAGCGAACACGACCACATGCGACGGTTCGAGGAGCGCCGGGACGCTTGCAACGGGCTTGCAACGGATGCAGGATCACAGGGGTATGGGACGCCACCAGCGGCCACGCGGCTGGACGAAAAGGCCAGCAAAACCGCAGAAGGCTACGAACCAACCATCATGTAGGAGTGGCTACGAACCAGGAGGTCGCATGTTCGAATCATGCTGGGCGCACCAACCTTCGCTCTCGGTCACGCGAAGGTTGTCCACCATAGCGGCGCGGAATACAGCCGCCGCGGCGGTGGACCTTCCTGACGGTTCGAGCTTCGGCTGGCAGGCCAAGCTCTGATTGCACGAAGCCGAGTCTAGTTCAAGCCGCGCCTCGCCTTCGGCTCCGCGCTAGCGTGTTCGAATCATGCTGGGCGCACCATGAGCGAGTGAAGCCTGAGGCTCTCGAAGGCTGAACGAGTCGAAGGACCCAAGACCACAACGCACTTCGTCGTTCTCGTATAGGATGCGCGTCAGCCATGAAGCCGCTGATCCCGCTCCTTGTCTTGGTCACGCTCTCTACGGCTGCGCTGTTCGCGCAGGCCCCGGCCGCCCGTCACGATCGACCGAGCGTCGTCCTGATCATTACCGACGATGCGGGGTATGGGGATTTTGGGAGCTACGGGGCGCCTGATATCAGGACGCCGAACATCGACAGCCTCGCCAAGACCGGCACGCGCTTCACCGACTTCTATGCCAATGCCTCGACCTGCACGCCGACCCGTGCCGGGTTGATCAGCGGGCGGTATCAACAACGGTTCGCCATGGAACGTCCGCTCAGCATCCCGCGGGTTGACGGCGAGTTTGGGTTGCCGGCCACCGCGCATTCATTGCCCCGGCTGCTGGCCAACCACGGCTACGCCACGGGGCTCGTCGGGAAGTGGCACCTCGGCTACAAGCCGGAATTCAGCCCCGGCGCCCATGGCTTCGGCTATTTCTTCGGGTTGAAGGCCGGTTACGGCGACTACTACCAGCACACCGACAGCGATGGCCATCCCGACCTGTACGAGAACGAAGCGCCCGTGAAGGTGGCCGGCTACATGACCGACCTCATCACCGAGCGCTCCCTGAAGTTCATCGCTGACCGCGCCGCGCAGCCGTTCTTCCTCGAGGTGGCGTACACCGCGCCCCACTGGCCGTATCAAGTTCCCGACCTTCCGTCGGTCGCGATCGACAACTCGCGGCACGTGATGCCGTATGACGAGAAGCCGGACACACGCGCCGACTACGTGAAGATGGTCGAGCGAGTTGACCGCGGCGTGGGCGAGATCCTGGCGGCGCTCGACCAGCTTGGGCTGAGCCGCAATACCATCGTGATCTTCACCAACGACAACGGCGGCGAGTGGCTGTCGCGCAACGCGCCGCTGACGCATCGCAAGTTCACGCTGTGGGAGGGCGGCATTCGCGTGCCGACACTGATCCGCTGGCCCGGCCGCGTGCCCGCCGGCCGCGTGACGCCGCAGGTGGGCATCACCATGGACCTGAGCGCGTCGATTCTCGCGGCCACGGGGTCACCGGTGCCGGCCGAGGCCAGGCTCGATGGCATCAACCTGTTTCCCATTCTCGAAGGCCGCACGCCCGTGGTCGAACGCAGCCTGTTCTGGCGTGTCCAAACCGGCGGACTCGATCAGCGCGCGGTGCGAAACGGCGACATGAAGCTGCTGATCGACGGCACGTCCCGGTACCTGCTGTTCAACGTGCGCAAGGATCTCGGTGAACACGACGACCTGTCCCAGCAACAACCGGCCGTGGTCCGGCGCCTGCGTCAGCAACTGCTGGAGTGGGAAAAGGACGTGGACACCGAGGCCAAGGCCGGCGGCTCAGCGCGTTAGCCCGTGCCCCAGCGGGAACATCGGCAGCAGGGCAATCGGGAGCTTGCCGCCGATCGGGATCTCCCCCGCCAGCGCCTTGACCGCGGCGCGTTCGGCACCGTCCGAGAAGTCGTAGGTCAGCATCACCGCCGGCGCCTCGGGCATGCCCATGGCGGTGTACGGATTGCCAAACAATACCGACACGAACGGCTGCTGGCGCCGCTCGGTGGCGCGCGCGAGGTCCTGCAGGAACCGCTCGAGCTGCGGCGCCAGGTCGAGCCGGCCGCTGCCCGACGAAGCGCGCACGAAGATGCCGGCCACCACGGCGTCGTACTTCGCGGCCAGCGCGCGGACCATGTCGAGCTCGGACGCAGTCGTCCGATCCGAAATCTCGAACGCTTCGGTCGCCGCCCACCGCGCGCGCAGCTCCGGGATCATCGTCCGGCTCGGCGCGGCAATGCGCCAGCCCGAGGGATAGTCGAGTACCGACAGGTACATCACCGATCCGGTGCGCGGTGTCGGCATGGGCACCATGGCGCGCTCGTCCTTGATCAGCGTGATCGCACGGTCGCTCACGGCCTGGGCGATCGCCTCGTGCTTGCGCCCGCCGACCGACAGCGCCGCCGCATCGAGGTTGACGGTGCGGGCGCGGTGCAGGCCCAGCCGTGCCTTGGTTTCGAGCAGGCGGCGCACCGAACGCTCGACCTGCGCGCGCGGGATGTCGCCTGCCTTGACCGCAGCCACAATCGCGGCGGCCGCGGCCGCCGAGTCGGGTGAGTCGAGCACGGCATCCACCCCGGCCTTGACGGCCAGCACGGCCGCCTCGCCGGGCGACGTCATCTTCGTGATCGCCGCCATCTTCATGGAGTCGGTGTAGATCACGCCGTCGAACTTCATCTGCCGTCGCAGCAGGTCGCCGATCACGATGGGGCTGAACGTGGCCGGGCGCTTCTCGGGATCGATGGCCGGCATCTCCATGTGCGCGACCATCACGCCAGCGGCGCCGGCGGCCATGCCGTCGCGGAACGGGGCCAACTCCACTGCGTCGAGCCGCTCGCGCGGATGCGCCACCACCGGCAGGCCGAGGTGCGAATCAACATCGGTGTCGCCGTGGCCGGGAAAGTGTTTCAGGGTCGCCATCATGCCGGCTTCCTGGAGGCCCCTCACCCACCCGGCCGCAAGGCCGCCGACGCGGGCGGGATCCTCGCCGAACGAGCGGATGTTGATGACCGGGTTGCGCGGGTTGTTGTTCACGTCGGCGACCGGCGCGAAGTTGACGTGCACGCCAATCGCCCGGCTTTCACGGGCCACCACCTTGCCGGCCTCGTAGGCCAGCTCGGGATCGCCGGCGGCGCCGAAGGCCATGGCGCGCGGGAACTTCGTCCCGCCGGCGACACGCATGGCCACGCCCCACTCGAAGTCGGAGGTGGTGAGCAGCGGCAGCGGCGAGATCGACTGCAGGCGGTTGAACAACGACGCCAGTGCGAGCGGCTGGCCGAGAATCACCGGGCCATAGGTATTGTTCAGCAGCACGTTCGGCATGGGCTCGGTGCCGCCAAAGGCAATCAGTCCACCGATGTGCGATTCGTGCACCAGCTTGACCAGCGCGTCGTACTGGTCGGTGTCGCTACTGAGGTAGGTCGAGTTCAAGGGCGCGAAGATCATCTGCCCCACCAACTGCTCGACGGTCAGCTTCTTGAGGGTGGTCTCGACCCACTGCTGGGCGGCCTTGTCGAGTGCCGACTGCGCGCCCGCAGGCAAAAGAAGGAACGCGAGCAACGCAAAGACCGCCAACCCTCGGGACATGCGCCATCGTAACCCGCCTTCGCTCGCGTGATCCCGCGAGCTTCGGCGCGGCAGGGCACATCAGGCACCATAGGCACCCTAGCCACCATAGGCACCCTAGGCACCATAGGCACCATAGGCACCATAGGCACCATAGGCACCATAGGCACCTTAGGCACGTTAGGCACCTTAGGCACCTTAGGCACCGTAGGCACCCTATAATTGCTTCGTGAGCAGCACCGAACACAAGGCCCTGGCCCCCGAGAGGGCCCGGGTCTTCGTCCTGACCGTCAGCGACACCCGGACCGACGACACCGACACCGCCGGCCGCGCCATCATCGAACTGCTGCTCGCGGCGGGGCACCAGGTGGCGGGCAAGGCGATCGAGCCGGATGAACCAGCGCGGGTCGCGGAACTGGTTCGCCAGCAGACGGCGATCGGCGACGTTGACGCTATCATCACGACGGGCGGCACCGGCCTGACCAGCCGCGACAGCACCTTCGAGGCCATCGACGCGCTGCTGCACAAGCGGTTACCCGGCTTCGGGGAGCTGTTCCGCATGCTCAGCTACCACGACATCGGCGCCGCCGCGATGCTGAGCCGCGCCTGCGCCGGCACCATCGGCCGCGTCATCGTAATTTCGCTGCCTGGATCGGAGAGCGCGGTCCGCCTCGCCATGAACAAGCTCGTCGTTCCGGAGCTCGGACACATGATTCAGCAGGCACAGAAGTAATGGCCAAGTCCGAAATGCGTCCGATCATGGACACCATCCCGCTGGAGGAAGCCCGCCAGTTGATTGCCGGTGCGTGCGCGCCGATCGCGCGGCGCGAACGGGTGGCGCTCGTTGACGCCAACGGCCGGGCCGCTGCCGCCGAGGTGCGGTCAACCCGCGACGTGCCGCCGTTTTCGCGCGCCGGCATGGACGGCTTCGCGGTGATCGCCGGCGACACCTTCGGCGCCAGCCGCTACGAACCGAAGACACTGCGGGTGATCGAGAAGGTCTACACCGGCCAGGTGCCGACCCGGCAACTGACGCCCGCCACGGCGGTCGAGATCGCCACCGGCGCGCCCATGCCCGCGGGTGCCGACGCTGTCGTGATGGTCGAGGAGACCGAGATGGCGGGCGACCGCGTCCGCATCCTGACACCCGTGTATCCGCGCCAGAACGTGGGCCGCCAGGGCGCCGACATCGTGGTCGGCCAGACGGTGATCCGCGACGGCGACCTGCTGAACCCGAGCCGGATCGGCGCGCTCGCGGCGCTCGGGATTGGCGAGGTCGAGGTCTACGCCAGGCCCACCGTCGCCATTCTCTCGACCGGCAACGAGATCATCGATCCCGGCCAGGAATTGCAGCCGGGCCAGATCTACGACATCAACAAGTTCACGCTCAGCACGATCGTCCAGGAGCACGGCGGCGTGCCGGTGCCGTACGCCACGGCGCAAGACACCATCGAGGCGCTCGAGAGCGCGATCGATGCCTGCGTCGCGTGCGACGTGCTGGTGTTTTCGGGCGGCAGCTCGGTCGGCGAGCGCGACCTGATCCTCGACGTGATCGGCCGCAAGGGCGAGATCGTGTTCCACGGCATTGCCGTGAAGCCGGGCAAGCCGACCGTGTTCGGCACCATCCAGGGCAAGCCCATGTTCGGCATGCCGGGCTACCCGACCTCGTGCCTGTCGAACGCCTACATGCTGCTGGTGCCGGCGCTGCGCGCGATCGGCCGCCTGCAGCCACGCCATACCCACACCGTGAGCCTGCCGGTGGGCCAGCGCATTGTCTCGACCACCGGCCGCCACCAGTTCTACACGGTGAAGATTGTCGACGGGCAGGCGATGCCAGCGTTCAAGGCCTCCGGCGACATCACCTCGATGTCGCAAGCCGACGGCTACATCGAGATCCCGGCGCAGACCGACATTGTGGAGAAGGGTCAAATCGTCGACGTGCGGCTCTTCTGATCCCGACAGGAGTTGTCCTCCCGACGGCGAAGGCCACTCCCGTCACGCGATTGCACGCCGATCGCGCAAGCGTAACCATCCCGACAAGATTCGGTAAATGGCCCAGCAGCCCAGCACGAACAGCCCGACGAACCAGATCGCAAAGCCAATCAGCACAATCGCCAGCAGGGCGCCGGTGATGAAGACGATGCAGGCCCAGAGCACGGCGAACCAGAAGGTGCGGATCTGCCAGGTGAAGTGCGACTCGAGCCACGTGCCGCGGGCGTCGTTGCGCTTCACGTAGTTGATGATCACGGCGATGATCGATGGCCAGCCGAAGATGAACGCGCCGATCACGGTTGAGGCGCCGAAGGCGCCAATCGCCAGGCCCAGGGCGTGCAAGGCGTAGGTGACATGCGTGATGGTCACGAGCGACGAATCGGGTTCACGAACAACGGTCGCATCAGTCATCGATCACTCCTCCGGTTTCCCGACGTGAAATACTTCCCGACAAGGCTCATCTCCCGACGAGCATTCAGCTCCCGTCAGAATCGAATGACGTTCTCGAGATACCAGAACGTGAGGCGCGTGCCGCTGAAGCTGTGCTTCACGACGCCGCCGCCCGACATCGTTCCCACGTACCCGTTCACCGACCAGTATCTCTTGAGCGGCACATCGACGGCGCCCTCGAGCACCGTGCCCAGCCGCGACTGGCCGCCGGCCGCGCGGCCTGAAAAACCGAAGTAGCGCCCGGTGCTGGCCGTGGCGCCGCTGCCTTGGTACCAGAGATCCTGCCCGCTCGCAAGGCCGACCGCATGTACTTCGATACGCGTCTTTACCCCGCGGGGTTCAAAAGCGGCCTGCACGAACGCGTCGGTCAGGTTCATCTGCGCGTAGGTGGCCGACAGCGAGTACTTCCGAGACGAGGGCAGCATCTGGAAGAACGTGCCGTGCCGGTCGTCGGCTGGATCGCCATCGCCGGACGACCACAGATAGCCGGCCCGCAGCCACGGCCGTCCAGCGGCATTACTCCAGCGATGCCCCACCTCGGCGGCCACGCTGGCCGCGCGGTGCGACTGGCCGTACCAATCGCCCGTCTCCACGGCGCCCCAGAGCACGGTGTCCAGTTCGCCGCTGCGCGTCGGCGTAACCCGCGCGTGCGAGCCGCCCAGGGCCGCGATGGTCACATCCACCGGCCGGTCCGGCGACAACGTGTTATCCACCACCGCGGCCAGCTCACGGCGGTCGCGATAGAGAGTGCCAAACACCTGAAGCTCCGAGGTGGAGGCAACCCCTTCTTGGGGTTGCCTGCGCGCGCCGCTCTTTCGCGTATACGAGGCGGTGGCGACCCGGACGTTCGGCATCGACAGGTTGGTGGATTCCTCGAAGCCGCCCTGCGTCGGCACGAACGCCGCCGCCGTGACGTGCCACTCAGGCCGAGCGATGTCGAGGCGCGCGCCGTCGAATCGGCGCTGGTAGTACGACCACTCGAAGTTGCCGACCAGCCTGGAGTGCAAACGCTCGCGCTTGAGCTGATCGAGCGACGGACTGTCAGCCGCGAACTCGGCGCCCGACGCGAACGACATGCGGCCAAGCGTGACCGACGACCGGTCGTCGCCCCCGCTCACCCGCAGGAACAGTTCGCTCAGATAGAGCTGGTAGCTGTAACTGAGGCCGGTGGCCGCGAAATAGAAGGCGCCCACGCCGAGCCCGCCGGGCCCAATCGCGCCGGTCGGCACGTTCTCGAGACGCACGTAGTTGAACGCGCCTCCCAGATCGAAGCGGCGGCCATCAACGCGCACGCCCAGCTCGGCGCGGTCACCAATGAAGGTGTAGTCGGGATTGCCGACGAGCTGATCCGTCGCCGCCGCGGGATAGGGATCGAAGAACGACCACGACTCGGCGCGGGTGAGGTTGGAAACGGAGGCGGTGACGACCGGAGGTTCCTGCGCCTTCGTGGTGGAGCCCAAGGCAACCACGAAGGACACGAAGGGAACCGCGAAGGACACGAAGAATCTTTCTGGCTTGCCCAAAGAAGCTTCGCGTCCTTCGTGATTTTCCTTCGTGTCCTTCGTGGTTAGCCTTTAAGCAGCTTGTTCACGGCGTCCCAGTTCACCACGTTCCACCACGCGCCCAGGTAGTCGGGGCGGCGGTTCTGGTACTTCAGGTAGTAGGCGTGTTCCCAGACGTCGATGCCGAGAATGGCCTTCTTGCCTTCCATCAGCGGGTTGTCCTGGTTGGGCGTGCTCATCACTTCGAGCTTGCCGCCGTTGTCGATCACCCACGCCCAGCCGCTGCCGAAGCGGGTGGTGCCGGCCTGGTTGACCGCGGTCTTGAACTTCTCGAAGTCGCCGAACGCGCTGGTGATGGCATCGGCCACCGCGCCGGTGGGGGCGCCGCCGGCGCCGGGCGCCATCAGCGTCCAGAACAGCGAGTGGTTCCAGTGGCCGCCGCCGTTGTTGCGCACGGCCGCCTTGATGTCGTCCGGCACGCTGTTGATGCCCTTCATCAAGTCATCCAGGCTCTGGTTGTGCAGGTCGGGATGCTTGTCGAGCGCCGCGTTCAGGTTGGTGACATACGCCTGGTGATGCTTGCCGTGATGGATCTGCATCGTCTGGCTGTCGATGTGCGGTTCGAGCGCCGCGACGTCGTAGGGCAGCGCGGGAAGTGAATGAGCCATAGTTTAGAACCCTCGTGTTTGAACCGCCGTGATTGAACGGCCGTGTTTGAACCCTCGTGATGGAACCTACGTGATCGCAAGCATCCGATCTAACGCGATCTTAGCCCACTTCTTCTGCTCGTCCAGCACGACGATTTCATTGACGACCTCGCCCTCGACGAGCGAGTCGAGCACCCACAAGAGGTGGTTCGGCGACACCCGGAACATGGTCGAGCAGAGGCAGCCGAACTGGTCGAGCGAGACCACGGTCTTGCCGGGCGCCACCTCTTCCGCCAGCCGGTGGACGAGGTGGACTTCGGTGCCGACGGCCCACGACGAGCCCGCCGGCGCCTCGCGCACGGTCTTCAGGATGTATTCGGTCGAGCCGCTGTCGTCGGCCGCCTGCAGCACGTCGAACGGCACCTCGGGATGCACGATCACCTTGATGCCGGGGTGCTCGGCGCGCACCTTGTCGATCTGCTGCGGGGTGAAGCGCACATGCACCGAGCAGTGCCCCTTCCACAGGATGAGCTGTGCGTGCTCGAGCTGGTCGCGCGTGAGGCCGCCGAACGGTTCGAACGGATCCCACACCACCATCCGGTCAAGCGGCACGCCCATCTTGAAGGCGGTGTTGCGGCCCAGGTGCTGATCGGGCAGGAACAGAATCTTCTCCTTCTGCTGCCAGCCCCACTCGAGCGTCGCGGCGGCGTTGGACGACGTGCAGACGGTGCCGCCGTTCTCGCCGACCAGCGATTTAATCGCGGCGGCGGAGTTGATGTAGGTCACCGGCACCACCCGGTCCGCCAGGCCCATCTGCTGAAGCTCGCTCCAGCAGATCTCCAGTTGATCGGCTGGCGCCATGTCGGCCATCGAACAACCGGCGGCGAGGTCGGGCAGGATCACGCGCTGGTGCGGCAGCGCCAGGATGTCGGCGCTCTCGGCCATGAAGTGCACGCCGCAAAACACGATGTAGTCGGCGGCCGGGTGATTGGCGATCGCGCCGGCCAGCTTGAACGAGTCACCCGTGTAGTCGGCGAAGCGAATCACCTCGTCGCGCTGGTAGTGATGGCCGAGAATGACCAGGCGGTCGCCGAGCGCCGCGCGGGCCCCGCCGATGCGCAGCGCCATCTCTTCGTCCGGGAGATTCAGATACGCATCGGGAAGGGGCTGCCGCTCATGGAGCGACGCCTTCTCAACTTCGTTCAGAACCGGTAAGAACGTGGGCATGGTTTGTTGCTATGGTCCGGCTAACCGCCTTCGCCAAGGCTACGGCGGGTCAAGAAGCCGGACGCCACATGATGTGGGGTCCGCTCAAATGTGGTGTCCGCCTTTAGGCGGACCTACAGGGTCCGGCTAAAGCCGGACGCTACAGGCGCGGGTACGCGAACCACGTTGTACAGCGTATCGCGTTCGATCGGCTCGCGGCCAGCATCGCGGATGAGCTGCTCGATGTCATCGGTCGACAGTGTCGTCGGCGTCGATGACCCAGCCATGTGGTAAATCGTCTCTTCCTGCACCGTGCCGTCGAGGTCGTCCGCGCCGAACCACAGCGCCGTCTGCGCGACCTCCACGCCACAGGAGATCCAATACGCCTTGATGTGATCGACGTTGTCGAGCACCAGCCGCGCCACCGCGTGCACCTTCAGCGTTTCGGTCGCCGACGGCGCCGGGAGCTTGCGCATCTGGTTGTTGTCGGGATGGAACGCCAGCGGGATGAACGCCTGCAGCCCACCGGTCTCGTCCTGCAGCGTCCGCGTCTGCAACAGGTGGTCGACCCGCTCCTCGGTGGTCTCGATGTGGCCGTAGAGCATGGTCACGTTGGTGCGCATGCCCAGGCCGTGCGCAATGCGATGAATGGCGAGGTAGCGCGCCCCGTCGCACTTGTCGTGGCAAATCTTCTGGCGCACGCGCGGCGCGAAGATCTCGGCGCCGCCGCCGGGCAACGAGTCGAGACCCGCCGCCTTCAACTGGACCAGCACCTGCTGGTCGGTCATGCCGTAGTGGTCCGCGAAGAACGCAATCTCCACCGCGGTGAAGCACTTCAGGTGAATGCCGGGCCGGATCTGCTTCAACCCGCTCAGCAAATCGGTGTAGTAACTGAACGGCAGCCCGGGGTGCAGGCCGTTGACGATGTGGATTTCGGTGAGCGGCTGATCAGCGCGTTGGCGGAGCTTGGCAAAGATCTGCTCCAGCGACATGGTGTGCGAGCCCGGGTCGCCTTCCTTCAGCCGCGCGAACGAGCAGAACAGGCACGACGCCTCGCACACGTTGGTGGCCTCGAGCCGCAGGTTGTGATTGAAGTAGGTGCGGTCGCCGTGTCGCCGCTCGCGCTCGCGATTGGCAATCCAGCCAAGCGCCAGCAGGTCCGTAGACTCGAAGAGCCTGACCCCATCCTCGAACGACAGCCGTTCGCGGGCCTCGACCTTGTCGGCAATATCAACGAGCCCCGCAGTTGTCAGACGCTGTCGCATAGTTGGTTTTCAGCACCTTAGGCACCCCAGGCACCGTAGGCACCCTAGGCACCCTAGGCACTCGAAGCACGAAGCTTTGATTGTATCTGATGGTACAATCCACAGCTCAACAGACGCGTACCAGGACAGCCAGGGAAGTTGGGTGAAACGCCCACACGGTCCCGCCACTGTAAGCGGCCCCCTAGTGGAGATCCGCGAGTCAGGAGACTGGCAGTTCACGGGCAAGTCACTCATACAGGCGCGTGAGACGCCTGGGAGGCGACGCGCAGTGCTTTCCGCAGACCAGGTGTCTTTTCGCTACGCGCCCGACGGCCCGCTCGTCGTCGACGGCGTCAGTGTCGCCCTTGCCGAGGGTGCGCTCGTCGGCATTCTCGGCCCCAACGGCTCGGGCAAGACCACGCTGCTGCGCCTGCTGAGCGGCACGCGGCGGCCCACCGCCGGCCGGGTCCTGCTTGGCGGCCAGCCGCTCGATCGCCTGTCGCGCCGCGAGGTCGCGCGGCGCATTGCCGTGGTGCCGCAGGAAACGGAGCTCGCCTTTGAGTATTCCGCGATCGAGATCGTGCTGATGGGCCGACACCCCCACCTCGGCGTGTTCACCGTCGAAGGGCCCGACGACATCCGCATTGCCCGCGAGGCCCTCGCCGCCACCGGCACCGCGCACCTGGCCGACCGCCCGTTTCACGAGCTGAGCGGCGGCGAGAAGCAGCGCGTCGTGATCGCCGCGGCGCTGGCGCAATCGGCGTCACTGCTGCTGCTCGACGAGCCGACGGCCTCGCTCGACCTCGGCTACCAGCTCGAGGTGTCGTCGCTGCTGCTGCGGCTCAACCAGGATCACGGCGTGACGATGGCGGTGTCGACGCATGACCTGAACCTGGCGGCGGCGATCTGCCGCGAGCTGATCCTGATGCGCGATGGCAAGGTGCTGGCCACCGGACCCACCAGCGAAGTGCTCACCCCCGACAACGTCCTCGCGCTGTACGACGTCGAGGCCGACGTCCACGTCCACGACGACACCGGCCACATGACCGTGGTGCCGGTCCGGCGAGTGCCCCGGTGAGAATTCGGCGCCGCATGCTGACGGTGATTGCGACGTTTGCCCTGGGCACCGTCGCGGTGGTGCTGTGGGCGCCGACGGTTGGCAGCACCAGCATCTCCCTGGCCAGGGCGCTTGACCGGTCCATTCCCTGGGCCGACAACGTCGACGCGCAGATCTTCTTCGTCGCCCGCCTCCCCCGCGTCCTGTCTGGCGCCATCGTTGGCGCCTCGCTGGCGGCGGCGGGCGTGGTGCTGCAGGCGATGCTGCGCAACCCGCTGGCCACCCCGTTCACGTTGGGCGTCTCGGCCGGCGGCGCGCTCGGCGCCATGCTGGCGATCGCGTTCGGCCTCGAACTGGGACTGATGGGCGTGACCTCGATTCCCATCGCGAGCTTCGCCGGGTCGCTGCTCGCCATCGGCATCGTCTACTGGCTGGCCTCGTCGCAAAAGCGCGGACTATCAACCAACGTCCTGCTGCTCGCCGGGGTGACGCTCAACTCGTTCTTCTCGGCCCTGATCCTGTTCGTGCAGTACATGTCGGACTTTACCGAGTCGTTCCGGGCCGTGCGCTGGCTGATGGGCGACCTCGACGTCGGCAGCTACACCCCGATTCTCGCGGCGCTGCCGTTTATTGGCGTCGCCTTCGCAATCTTTGCGGTGCTGCCGCGCACGCTGAACCTGCTGACGCTGGGAGAGGACGTGGCCGCGGCCCGCGGCGTGGAGGTGATCCGCACGCAGCGGCTGGCGTTCCTGAGCGCGTCGCTCGCCACCGGCGCGGCGGTCTCGCTGGCCGGACCGATCGGCTTCATCGGCATCGTCGTGCCCCACCTGGTCAGGCTGATGGTCGGCTCGGATCACCGGATCGTACTGCCGGCGGCGGCGCTATTCGGCGCCGCGTTCACCGTGCTCTGCGACCTGGTGGCGCGTACGATAATGGCGCCGCTGGAGTTGCCGGTCGGCATCATCACGGCGCTGATCGGCGGGCCATTCTTTCTTTGGCTGTTAGTAAAAAAGTCATGACCACGAAGGACACGAAGAAGAAAATCACGAAGCACACGAATTTACTTGGGTTGGTCTTCTTCGTGTCCTTCGTGGGAACCTTCGTGTCCTTCGTGGTTGCGTTTCAAACGCGCCCGCAGCGCATCATCTCGCTCGTCCCGGCGCTGACCGAGATGCTCTACGCCATTGGCGCCGGGCCGCAGGTGATCGCGGTTTCCAGCTACGACGAGTATCCGCCGGAGGTCACCGCCCTGCCGCGCGTCGGCGCGCTGCTCGATCCCGACACCGAGCGCATCATCGCGCTCAAGGCCGACCTGGTGATCACCTACGGCAGCCAGGTGGACCTGCAGGCGCAAATGAAGCGCGCCGGCATCGCCACGTTCGACTACCGGCATGGCGGTCTCGCCCATCTCCTGGTCACGATCACGGAGCTCGGCGCCAGGACCGGCCACGCCACCGAGGCCACTCAGGTGGTCCGCGCGATCGAAGCGCGGCTCGCCGCCGTCCGCGCCCGCGTCGCCGGCAAACGCCGGCCGAACACCCTGCTGGTCTTCTCGCGCGAGCCGAAAACCCTGCGCAACGTGTACGTCAGCGGCGGCCGCGGCTTCCTGCACGACATGCTCGACATGGCCGGTGGAGATAATGTGTTCAACGACCTCGACCGCGAGTCGGTCCAGGTGTCGACCGAGACGATTCTGGCGCGGGCGCCAGAGGTGATCATCGAGCTGCGGCCGGAAGATATCCCCGAAGGCCAGCCGATGCGTGACGAGCTGGCGGCGTGGGCGCGGCTTCGGTCGGTGCCGGCCGTCCGCAACCAGCGCGTGCACTTCATTGCCGGC
This sequence comes from Acidobacteriota bacterium, assembly GCA_030697165.1. Lineage (NCBI taxonomy): Bacteria > Pseudomonadati > Acidobacteriota > Acidobacteriota bacterium. Next base: position 44,441 of record JAUYQQ010000022.1, on the reverse strand, counting down.
CACGCCGTCACGGTACCCGGCCCTCGTGTCGCCGAGAGCGTGGAGCGCATGGCGAAGGCATTGCACCCGTAGGGGCACTTTAGTGCGCCTGGAGAACCCATGAAGATCCTCGTGTCGTGGTCCACCGGCAAGGACTCGGCGTGGATGCTGCACACGCTGCAACAGCAACAACCAGGAGCCGTCGCCGGCCTGCTCACCACGACCAACGAAGCCTTCGACCGGGTGGCGATGCACGCCGTTCGGCGCGAGCTGCTGCAGGCACAGGCAGACGCTGCGGGCCTGCCCCTGCACGTGGTGCCGCTGCCGTGGCCGTGCTCGAACGAGCAGTACGAGTCGACCATGACAACAGCGGTGGACGGATTCGTCTCGGCCGGCTTCACGCATGTGGCCTTCGGCGATCTGTTTCTCGAAGACGTGCGGCGCTATCGCGAGGAACGGCTGGCCGGCTCCGGGCTCGAGCCGCTGTTTCCGCTGTGGAAGACCAAGCCGACCGCCGAACTCGCGAAAGACATGCTCGATGGCGGGTTGCGCGCGACGCTCTCATGCGTCGACCCGAAGCAGCTCGATCGCTCGTTTGCGGGGCGCACCTTCGATCAATCACTAATCGACGACCTGCCGGCCGGGGTTGACCCGTGCGGCGAGCACGGCGAGTTCCATTCGTTCGCGCACACCGGGCCAATGTTCAACCACCCAATCGTCGTCTCTGTCGGCGACGTCGTCGATCGTGACGGGTTCGTGTTCGCCGACCTTTCGACACCACCAGACGCAGCCTACGCAGGGCCCCTCAAGGCGTGACGCAGCGCTGCGATCTCCGCGCGCAATTCCCGCACCGCCTCGGCACTCGGCAGTTCGCCCTGTTCGCTGGCCGCGTCGCGGCCAACGAAGAAGGTCGCGAGCGTCGCGGTGACGTAGCCGAATACCCCGAAGGCGTAGAGCGAAATCAGCAGGCAGAGAATGCGGCCTTCGGCCGTCTGTGGCCAGTACTCCGACCCCATCGTCGTCATCATCATGCCGGTCCACCACAGCGCCGCGCCGTACGTGGTCAAGCCCCGGCCGTCGGGGTTGTGGTTTTCGAAGGCATACATGCCGGCGGCGCCGCCGAAGGTCACGAGGACCGTCAGCAGGACGACGTAGCCGAAGCCGCGGCGGTCCAGGCTCTCGCCAAGCGCACGCATGCCGCGGTTGAGGGACGTGACCACGCGTACCAAGCGCAGCCCGCGCGTGGTTCGCACCAGGCGAAGCATGCGAAAAACACGGAACATCCGGAAGATGCGCAGGGCCGGAACGACCAGGGCAATCGCCGTCAGCCAGTTGCTGCGCAGGTAATCACTCTTGTCTGGCGCGAGCACGAACTTGATCAGGAAGTCGACGATGAACACGATCCAGATCACGAGGCCAGTCGCTTCGAGGATCGGGCTAAGGCCCCAGATCAGTTCACTGATCAGGAGCACCAACCAGACGAAGGCGAGGATGAGCAGAGGCGTCTCGAGCCAGTCTTCGACCTGCTCCAGGACGTTGCGCCGCTCGGCGGCGAGGGTGTCGGTGGGATTGTCCAGCTGCGTCATGCTGGTGGATATGCAACTGTGGAGCCAAGGGGAGCGCTGAGTGGAACGATCGAGTTACCCGCGTAGAATCGTCTGCCTCACGGAAGAAACCACCGAGACGCTGTACCTCCTCGGCGAAGGCGACCGCGTGGTCGGCATCTCGGGCTATACCGTGCGTCCGCCCGAAGCCCGCCAGAAGCCCAGGGTGTCGTCGTTCCTGCACGCCCGCTACGAGAAGATCGAGGCGCTCGAGCCGGATCTGATCCTCGCCTTCTCCGACTTGCAGGCGGACATCACCACCGACCTGGTGAAGCGCGGCTACCCCGTCTTTACGTTCAACCAGCGCAGCGTCGCCGAGATCCTGCAAATGATTCGCGTGCTCGGGGGCATCGTCGGCGTGGCCGAGAAGGCCGAGGCGCTGGCGGCACGGCTCAGCCAGGGCCTCGACGACATACGGGAGCAGGCCGCCGCTTTACCGTGGCGGCCCAAGGTCTTCTTCGAGGAATGGTATGACCCACTGATCAGCGGCATTCGCTGGACCGAGGAGCTGGTGCAGATTGCCGGCGGCGATCCGACCTTCCCGGAGCTCGATCGGGCCAGCCTGGCCAGGGACCGCATCGTGACCAGCGAGCAGGTAATCGCGCGGGCCCCCGACGTCATCATCGGCTCGTGGTGCGGCAAGCCCGTGCGCCCCGCCCGAATCGCCGCGCGCCCCGGGTGGGCCGAGGTCCCGGCCGTGAAGAACGAGCGCATCTACGAGGTGAAATCCACCTACATCCTGCAGCCGGGACCGGCCGCCCTCACGGAGGGCGTGCGGCAACTTCACGACATCATCCGGCGGGCCGTCACTCCCTAATGGCCGAGGAGGCGGTTCGCCGGATACAATGGCTCCGATGAACACACTCACGTCGCCCCTCATGCGCCGCCGTCACCTCGCCCTGGCCGCCACGTTCGCGCTGGCGGGCTTTGCCGGCGCGTGCCGATCCACCCCCGCCACGCCGCCCGCGTCGCCCGACGCCTGGGCGGTCGTTGACGGCCGCGAGATCAAGCGCGAAGAGGTCGAGAAGACGTACCGCCGCACCGCGCAGGACGGCGCCGTCCTGTCGGAAGAGGAACTGGCGACCGCCAAGCTGGGCATCCTGAACGAACTGATCGTCCAGGACCTGCTGATGGCCAAGGCGCGCGCGCTCAAGGTCGAGATCGCCGACACCGAAGTCGACCAGGCGTTCGAAGAGGGCAAGAAGAACATCACCCCTGAAGCCTTCGAGAAGAGCCTGGCCGCGCGCAACCTGACCGCCGCCGACATGCGCGAAGCGCTGCGCCGCGACATGCTGGTGACGAAGGTCGTTGACCAGGAAGTGGTCAAGAAGATCGTGGTCACCGACCAGGAAGTCACCGACTTCTTCAACGCCAACAAGGCGCAGTTCAACCGCACCGAAGACGCGTATCACATCGCCCAGATCGCTGTGACGCCGGTCGCCGATCAGGAGATTGGCAATCGGTCGGGTGACGATGCGCGGACGCCGCAAGAGGCGGCGGCCAAGACCCAGATGCTGATGGAGCGCCTGAAGGCGGGCGTCGCGTTCGGCGACCTCGCCGCCGACTTCTCGGAAGACCCGCAGTCGGCGCCGCGCGGCGGCGACCTGGGCTTCATCCCGCTCTCGCGCCTGCAGCAGGCGCCCCCGGCCCTGCGCGATGCGGTGCTCAAGTCCGAACCCGGCTCGGTCCGGGTCGTCAGCAACAACGGCGCCCACACGATCGTGCTGTTCGTGGCCAAGGACACCGCCGGCCAGAAGGATCCCAGCATGCCGGCCGTGAAGGACGCCATCACCAACGGGCTGAAGGGCCGCCGCGAGCAGTTGCTGCGGGCCGCGTACCTCACCGACATCCGCAACAACGCGGTCGTGAACAACATCCTCGCCAAGCGTCTCGTCGAGTTGCAGGGCAAGGCGCTGCCGGCCACACCCGCGCCCGCCGCAGCGAAGTAAGCGCGTCAGCGCACACTATCGGGGTGACGGAGCTCTCGGGCTCCGTCACCTGCTCGCATTGTCCGGCTAAAGCCGGACGCCACATCCTGTCCGGCTAAAGCCGGACGCCACATTGCTGTCCGCCAGTCCCACATGAAGTCCATTGCCCAGCTGATTGCCGAAGAACTGAACGTCCGCGTGCCGCAGGTGGATGCCGCCATCGCCCTGCTCGACGACAAGGCCACCGTGCCGTTCATAGCGCGCTATCGCAAGGAGGCCACCGGCGGCCTCGACGACACCCAGTTGCGCGCGCTCGACGAGCGGCTCACCTACCTGCGCGATCTCGACGATCGCCGCACGGCGATCCTGAAGAGCATCGCGGAGCAGGGCAAGCTCACGCCGGAACTGGCAGCGGCCATCCGCGACGCCGCCACCAAGGCCCGGCTCGAAGATCTGTACCTGCCCTACAAGGTGAAGCGGCGCACCAAGGCGCAGATCGCGCGCGAAGCCGGACTGGAACCGCTGGCGCTCGCGCTGTGGCACGACCCGACGTTGTCGCCAGAGACCGCCGCCGTGGCGTATGTCGATGCCGACAAGGGCGTCGCCGATGCCGCGGCCGCGCTCGAAGGTGCGCGCTGGATCCTGATGGAGACTTTCGCGGAGGACGCGGAGCTGGTCGGCGGGCTGCGCACGCTGCTGTGGGAACGCGGCGAGTGGAAGTCGGTGGTGGTGCCCGGCAAGGAAGCCGAAGGCGTCAAGTACTCCGACTACTTCGCCGCCACCGAACAGGTGAAGGCGGTGCCCTCGCACCGCACGCTGGCGCTGCTGCGCGGGCGCAAGGAAGGGTTTCTCCGCCTGTCGATCGGCCTGCCTGACGAAGGCGTGGACGGCCCGACCGAGCCGGAACGCCGCATTGCCGGCCGCGCCAACATCAGCAACCAGGGCCGCCCCGCCGACAAGTGGCTGGCCGAAACCGTCCGCTGGACGTGGAAGGTCAAGCTGCTCGGACACCTGGAGCTCGACGCCGAACAACGCCTGCGCGAGCAGGCCGAGCTCGAAGCCATCAAGGTGTTCGGCCGCAACCTGCACGACCTGCTGCTCGCGGCGCCGGCCGGGCAGCGCGTCACCATGGGCCTCGATCCCGGCATTCGCACGGGTGTGAAGGTCGCGGTGGTCGATGGCACCGGCAAGGTGGTCGAGACCGCCACCATCTATCCGCACGAGCCGCGGAAAGACTGGGCGGGCTCACTGAGAACGCTGGGCCAGCTCGCCACGAAGCACGGCGTGCAGCTCGTCTCGATCGGCAACGGCACCGCCTCTCGCGAGACCGACAAGCTGGCCGGCGACCTGATCAAGGCGTTGCCCGACCTGCCGCTGACCAAGGTGATGGTGTCTGAAGCCGGGGCCTCGGTGTATTCCGCCTCGGAAGCGGCCGCCAGGGAGTTTCCCGACCTCGACGTGTCGCTGCGCGGCGCGGTGTCGATTGCCCGGCGCCTGCAGGACCCGCTCGCGGAACTCGTGCGCATCGATCCGAAAGCGATCGGCGTCGGCCAGTATCAGCACGACGTCAGCCCGTTCCAACTGGGCAAGACCCTGAACGCCGTGGTCGAGGACTGCGTCAACGCGGTGGGCGCCGACTTGAACACCGCCTCGGTGCCGCTGCTCGCGCGCATCTCGGGCCTCTCCGACGCGCTCGCGACGAACATCGTCTCGTTCCGCGACGCCCACGGCGCGTTCCGCAATCGCAAGCAGCTGTTGAAGGTGCCGCGCATTGGCGAGCGGACCTATCAGCAGGCGGCGGGCTTCCTGCGGGTGATGAACGGCGACAACCCGCTCGACGCGTCCGCCGTGCATCCCGAGGCGTATCCGCTGGTCGAGCGCATTGCCACGCAAACCGGCCTGGCGATCGGCGAACTGATCGGCAAGTCGCCGGTGATCCGCACGCTCAAGCCCGAAGACTTCGTTGACGCGCAATACGGCGTGCCGACGATCAAGGACGTGCTGGCGGAACTGGACAAGCCGAATCGCGATCCGCGGCCCGAGTTCAAGACCGCCGCGTTCAAGGACGGGGTGCAGGATCTGCGCGACCTGGTGCCGGGCATGACGCTCGAGGGCGTGGTGACCAACGTCGCCAACTTCGGCGCGTTCGTGGATATCGGCGTGCACCAGGACGGCCTGGTTCACGTCTCGCAGCTGGCCGATCGGTTCGTGAAGGATCCGCGCGAGGTCGTCAAGGCCGGCGACATCGTCAAGGTGCGGGTCGTCGAGGTTGACATCGAGCGCAAGCGCATTGCGTTGACGATGAAGAGCGGTTCCAACGCCGGTTCAACCACGCCGGTTCAACCACAACGGTTCAAACACGAAGGATCGAACCCGAAGGTTCAGCCGCGCGCGGTCCCGAACACCGCCTTGGGCGCGGCGTTCGGGAAGCTGACGCTGAAATAGGGTGCCTAAGGTGCCTAAGGTGCCTAGGGTGCCCAAGGTGCCTAGGGTGCCTCAGCCGCCGGCGTTTACCGTCCGCGCGTCACGATGATGCGCACGACTAGCGCGCCGGTGTTGTCGCCGACCGCATCGTCGTTGATCCCCAGCCACAGCGGTCCCTGGCCGGTCATGGGCAGGGGCACGCTCTGGTTGCCGATGGCGAACGGCGCGCCGTTGCCGATGCGTCCAATCAGCGCGCCCGCGAGCACGCCCGGCATGGGCGCGTTTGGCGCGGTGCGTCCCTTGAGCGAACCGTTGGCCGTCGCCTTGTCGTCGGCCTCACCCGACAACTGGATCTCGCCCTCGGGCGTGAACAACACCCGGTCGTTGCGACCGATGGTGATGTTGGTCGCCGTCCACTGCTGGTTCGCCGGCACGCGAATGCTGCCCTCGGGCACAGCCGTGTTGGGCGCGGCCGGTGCCGGCTCGGTCGCCGCCGCCGTCGGACGTCGGTAGTTGCCCAGGTAGATGCGCGCCACCTCGGACAAGAGGAGCCGCTGCTCGCCACCACCGGCCGTAAACGAGACACGACGCGGCTCAGTCGAGTGGGCGGAGCCCTCGCCGCCCTCGATGCTGACGAGCCGGCCCGTCATCACGTCGCCGCGGCGCGTCACGAGGATGTGCTCGGCCCCTTGCGCGGCTTGCGTTTCGTTGGCGGGCAGGTTGGTGCCGGTGCCGCCCACGTCGATGAGCAGCACGTCACCCATTCGGAATTGTCGCTGATCATTCGGCGTCACGCGCACGTAGACCGTGTCGGTCTGGCGCACCCAATCCTCGAACCGCCCCGACACGCTTTCGCCGCTGCGCCGAACAACCGTCACCTGCTCCTGGGCGAACAACGGCGCCGCCTCGACCGTAAGCACGGCCAGCAGCAAGGTCATCAACAAGCGCTTCTTGGTCACCATGATCATGAGTAAACGTTAAGTGCTCGCCTGCGTCAACCTCTGCGATGGCGGCGCGCCGCTAGAACCGTACGTTCATCAGCGCGTAGATGTTCCGGCCGGGTTCGTAGACGCGGACGCCCGAGCGATAGGGATCGCGCTGATACGACAGGTGCTCGACGTAGGCCCGGTCGAAGATGTTGGCAATTCCCAGCGTGAGTTGCGCCGCCCTCATCTGCACGCCGGCTCGGGCGTTGCCGACGAAGTATCCGGGAGTCGTGGACTCCTGGACATCGGCGTTCACGTGGTCCTGGGCCGCCGAATACACGCCCTCCGCCTCCAGGAAGTAGCCGCCGCGGGGCTTGCGCGCGTCGTAGCGCAGCGACAGGCGCGACCGCATGGGCGGGATCTCCGCCAGGTTGGCGCTGGCGATGCCGAACTCCGGCCTTGCGTCCTGGCGACCCCGGACCCCTGACACATCCCCGGACACGAACACGCGTTCGGTAAGCGACACCACGCCCTCGATCTCGGCCCCGGTCATGGTCGCGTCAACGTTGGCAAACGACCGCGCCTTGGTGTTGACCGTGGGCATCCCCATTCCCATGCCGGGCACTGTCATCGCCGGCATGTGGACGCGCGATTGCGAGTAGACGGCGACAAAGTCGCTCAGGTCGTCCCGGTACGCCGAGGCGTTCAGCGACACACGGGGCCGCTTGTAGGACACCGTGGCGTCGAGCCCGACATTACTGGTCGTGGCCAGCCCGGGGTTCCCCACCCAGTCGGCGCCCATGCTCGCCACCGAGTAGAAGCGTTCCTGGGCGTCGGGCACCCGGGCCGTCAGACCGATGCCGCCACTCAGCGTGAGATCGGTGGATGGCTGCCAGGTGAGCCGCGCCTTGGCCGACGGCGCAGCGTCCGTGGCATCGAGGGCGCGCGTGTCGTGATACGCGTAGTAGAGATCGGTGTTGGCCTTGGCCGTATCCGCGGCACTGGAGGCATGGTCGTAGCGAGCACCCAGATCGAGCCGCCAGGCCGCCGACGGCAGGATTGCATGCTCGAGATAGACGCCGACGGCGTCGGTCGTGACGTCGGGCAGCGCGTAGGTGGGCTGGTACTGGCTCATCATCGCGGCCCCCTCCGTGCCCCAGAAGCGGGTGTAGACCTCGACGCCGGCAAAGCCGTTGGTCCACGTCGCTTCCACCTTGCCGCCAATCGTCTCGGTTCGCGCCAGGGTGCCCATGCTGTAGGGACGCGCGGCCGACACGGGCGCCGACGTGCGGAACTGGTCGGTCATGAAGTGCTTCACCTGGCTGAAGTAGCCCTGCGCGCGAATGCCCGCCAGCCTGCCCACGCCAGTGGTGAAGTCGTAGCCGGCGTTCACGCGGTCGGCGTTGTCGTAGATCGCATCCATCTTCAGGTAGGGATAGAGGATGAGGTCGGCGCGCTGCGCCGTGTACGACAGCTGCCCGGCCTGTCCGTCCGCGGGCGCGACGTCGACGCGGGCCCAGCCGGTGTCGATCGAGAACGCCTTCTCGTCGTAGGCGCCCGGGCGATAGTTGGTGACGGCCAGCATCGACTCGCCGTTGCCGTCGGTGTAGGCGTCTGACGACCGGAACGAGTAGCCGCCCAGCACGGCGATCCGCTTGTTGCCGGCGGACGCCGTCACCGACGGATTGAAGTACCCATACGAACCGGCGGTGAGGCCGGGCGTGGCGTGGAAGCCCTGGTCCGGGCGCTTGGTGACAATGTTCACCGCGCCGCCGAGGCTGCCCTGGTTGCGAAGGTCGAAGGGCCCCTTCGCGACGTCCACCCGCTCGACCTCGGCAAAGTCCACATGGAAGGCGGTGCGATCCATGTGCCCGGGACACGCGCCGTACAGGCGCATGCCGTCGATGAGCACGCTGACATTGTCGCCCTGGTAACCGCGCAGGACGAGATCGTTCGCAATGGCGGCCTTGCGGATTTTCCAGATTCCGGCCACCGTCGTGAGCGCGTCACCCACGTCGCGCGCGCCGCTTTCGTTGATGCGAGCCGCTTCGAGGCTGTCGGCCGGTGCCGTGCCGGTGACCTTGACGGCCTCCTGCAAGGCGGCCAGCGTCAGGCGCAGGTCAACTGTGGCTCTGCCACCGGTCAGTTGGATGGACGACACTTCCGAATCGCGAAACCCCGGCAGCTGCGCCCGCACGGTGTAGGTGCCCGGCGGCAGGCCGGTAACGAGATACCCGCCATGGTCGCCGCTGACGACCAGGGTTTCCCCCGGGGGACCGGCGACGACCACGGTCACGCCTGGCAGGCGGGCGCCGTCTGGTCCGGTGATGGTTCCGGCGATCGTACCCGACGGCTGCGCCGCCTCTGTCAACACCGCGAGGCCGACGAACAGAAGCACGACGAAGGGAACCGTAACGTAACGAACGAGGGACATGAACGCTCCTTTTCCAAACTCAGGATCCGAGTATGGAGTGGAGCACTCGCGGACGAGGTGCGGCTAATCGTCGCACCGGTGGTTGGTGGCCGTCGCCTTACCGAGCCACCCACGGCGCGCGGATCAACTGCGTCGGATCCGCGCCCGGCTTGGGCACGAACTTCTGCGTGCGTCCGTACTGGTTGTCGCCACCGTAGAGGTTGCCGGCTGAATCCACCGAGAATGCGTGCACCTCGAGATAGCCATCCGGCAGATCGGGCGGGACCAGCCACGTATAGAGGCGATTGCCTTCGAAGTCGAGCTTCACGAAGCGCAGCGGCTTGAGGTCGGTCACCCACAGGCTGTCGTCGTTGACGATCAGGTCGAGCGGCAGCGAGAAGCCCGGGAAGGCGGTGACGAACTCGACCGTCTTCGGATCGGCGGTCGTCCTGAACACGTTGATGCGGCCGCCGGATCGATCGAGGGCGAAAATGCGGTTGCCGGGGCCAGTCGCCACGGCGTGCACGCCGTTGAACTGGCCCGGCCCCTTGCCGTTGCCGCCGAATTCGCCCAGGTAGTTCAGGTCGCGGTCGAGGATCATCACGCGGTGGTTGTCGAGGCCGTCAGCCACGAGCACCCGGCCGTCGGGCAGGAACGCGACATCCTGCGGATTGGCGAAATGCCGTTCGCCGGCGCCGGGCACGTTCTTCTCACCCAGAATGCGCAGGAGCTTCTTGCCATCGTTGGTGAAGACATAAATCTGGTGGAAGGTCTCGTTGATCACCCACACGCGCCGTTCCTTGTCGTACGGGCTGATGCGAATGCGATGCGGCCCGGGGCCGCCCGAGCCCTCGCACAGGTAATCCCACTGCGTCCAGCGCTCCTTGACGTTGCCGTCGCGGTCGAGCGTGTAGAGGCAGTTACGCCACTCGCGGCGATCGACCAGGCTCAGTACGTTCATCTTGAGCGAACCAGCGAAGCCGGCATACGCGGGAGGCACTGGATCGGGCAGCCGGAACTCGCCGCGCTGCGCGATGAAGATGCGATCCGGTGACTCGGCAAAGACGCCGGAGTTGCCCCCGAAGGCGTAACCGGGCGCGGCAAACGGCTTTTGCCATCCGCGAACAACGTCGTAGGGGCTCGGACCGACGGGCCCGCCCTCCGTAGCCTGGGCGAAGGAGGGACCGTCAAGCACGGCCTGCGCGCGCATGGCGGGCGCCACGGCGAGTCCCGCCAATACCGCCGCCGCAATCGCCAGAGGTTTCATGGTCATGGGCAGGAATCCTCTACTGGAAGCGCGGCACCGTGCGCGGAATCGGCTGATCGATGCCCGGCCGCTCAGCGGCGTCGCCCACCATCCAGATACTGGCCAGCACCGTTCGGGCAATGACGTGGACCTGCACCGGGTCGAGCGCGCGCGCCTCATCCGCGGGCAGATGGTAACGGTTGTGGATGCCGGTGGTGAAGCCAATCGTCAGGATGCCGCGTTCGAGGAACGGCCCGGCATCGGTGCGCGGGTAGAAGAACTCGCTGTCGGACGTGTCGTATTGGCGGTTGTACTTCAACTTCAAGTACGACTCGTTGACGCGGTCCAACAGCACGCTGGCCTGCCGGCTCAGGGCCTGTGGACCGATCACGAACACCTCGTTGCGCTCGGTGACCAGGTTCGATGCTTCATCGGCGGACCCGGGCCGCCGGCTGGCGCCGATCATGTCGATGTTGAAGTGCGCGACCACCCGCGCCAGCGGCACCGGCGGGCTATGCACGAACCAGCGCGTGCCCCACAGCCCCTGCTCTTCACCGCTGTCCCACACGAACACGATCGTCCGCTTCGGACGAGGCGCCGCCACCATCTGCTCCGCGATGTTCAGCATCGCCGCGCTGCCCGAGGCGTTGTCGTCGGCCGAGTTGTAAATCGCGTCGCCGGCAATCTCGCGCGACCCGACCGCGCCGTCGAGGTGCGCAAACACGGTGACGGCTTCGTCCTTCAGCGTCGGATCGCTGCCCTCAAGAATGGCGACCACGTTGTAGGGGCGATAGACCGTGGGGGCCGAGACCGGCACATGCAGCCGCGCCGTCTTCTTCAGCTGGAACGAAGCCGGAAAGGCCGCCGGCTCGCCAATGCGAACCGCCTGCGGACCAGTGACCAGCTCGCCCTCGAGCAGCGCCGTGGTGACCGGCGGCGTGAGCAACACCGAGGTGATGGTCGCGGCGGCGTAAGCGGAGGGCACCGGCGGCTCGAGTTCGCGACGCACGGTGTTGTTGCCCTTAAGCGCGTCCCACCGAACCAGGTCGGCGGCCTGGGTGATGAAGAGCACGCCGGCGGCGCCACGCGCGGCCGCGGCCACGAGGGCGTCTCGGCATCGATGGCAACGCGCCCGAGTTGCTGCACCACCACGCCCTGCGGCAACGCGCGCGGGCCATGGGCGAGCACGAGCTTGCCCTTCACGTCGACGCCGGCGTACGGATCGATCTTGCGGCCGGGAATCACCCAGCCGTGGCCCACATACACGACCGGCAGTTCGGCGCTCGTCGGCGCGGCCAACGACTGCATGGCAAAGTCGCGCCCAAGCGCGAACCGGCGTCCGGCGATCTCGAGGGTCGCGCCATTGGTATCGACCCGCGTCTCGTGAAGCGCGTAGTGCTGCCGGAAGCCCCCCGCATCGCCGCCCGGCTTGAGACCCGCGCGGGCCAGACGCTCGGTGATGTAGTCGGCGGCCATGTCGAAGCCGGGCGACGGCGTATTGCGGCCACGTAACTCGTCGGAGGCCAGGAACGCCAGGTCCCATGCCACCTGCTCGGCCGAAATGGCATCGGCCGCGGTGCGGATGGCGGCAGGCACCGCGCCCGGCTGGGCGGCGGCGGCCTGGGCGGCAAACGTCAGGTACACAAAGGCAAGGGCACGAACGGTTGAAGACATGCCGGGATTATTCCACGACTGCGGCCACGGTAGCCGTCAGGAGATGAGCGCCGCCAGATCGGGGAACAGGATCTGCGGGAGCGACTCGCGAGTCCTGGACGCGCCATCAAACCCGGTGGCGCGTTCGAAGCGCTCCAACGTCGCCAGCGCCTCCGGCAGCGAGTCCTTGCGCGTCGCCTCGAACTCCACGCACCGAACGGCGCGAGACGAAGTGGCGGCCTCGTAGTAGACGACTTCGCAGTCAGGGAAGTACCACACCTCGAGTGCCTTCTGCAGTTCGCCGCGCCAGCTCACGCCCAGGTGGCCCATGAAGGCGTCGACCTGCGCCGCCTGCGGACCGGCGTGGTGCCCAAGGTCGAGGTTGACCTCGATGCGGACCTCGTTGTCGGCCTCGAGCGACTTGATCGTCAGGTGATGCAGCTCGGCGTCGTAGCGATGTCGCACGAGAAACCGGCGGGCGCTGCCGCCTTCGGTCAGGAAGTAGCGGTCCTGCACGCTCACGGTGCTGGTCCGCGTCGGGCCCAGCGCCGTGACCGCCTGCCGGAAACGCGCGAGGTCGAACTGGTCGGAGACGATGAACTTGTGTTCGATCTCCTTGAAGCGCAGTGTCACATCCACCTCTTGAATGGGCCGAGCAGCCTGAGCCGGGCGACCAGGCGAACCGGCCATTCGGCCACGACCTGCGGCGTGACCGGCAGGTTGCCAGGATCCCGGCGCAGCTCCGCGAATATTTCGGCGGCCGGCCGCGTGGCCCTGGCGTCGGCACTCGCCAGCATGGCCTCGGCCAGCCGATCGTGGGCCGCGTGCTCGAAGTTGTAGCTGCCGAACGCCACCCACGCTTCGTCGATCAGCACGATCTTCGAATGCTCCCCGTGACGGTTCTCGTAAATGCGCACGCCCGCCTCGAGCAGGCGATGGTAGTGGGCCGCCGCGGCGAGCCACGCAAGGTCGGTGGCCGGCAGCGCCTCGCGATGCGAGTGATGCACTTCCACATGCACACCGCGCCGGGCCGCCGCGAGCAGCGCCGCCAACAGCGGCTCGACCGGCTTGAAGTAGAAACTGGTGATGCAGATCGAGCGCTGGGCCGTGGCGATCCGGTCGATCAGGCGGTCGGTCACGACGTTGACACCGCGCCAGCCGAGTGGCCCAGTCATGCCCTGCGAGCTGTTCGGGTTGCAGACCCAGTAGTCGAGCTCCAGGTCCGCAGCACCGGCCTCGGCCACGGCGTCCAGCTGCCGAAGATGTGAGTCGTTGACCGTACCACCGATGGCTCGATAGCTTTCGAGCAGAACCCGCACGACCGGGCCGCGAACGGCCACGGAGTATTCGTTCCACCCTTCGTACGACGACCTGCTCAAGTTGCTGCTGCCGAAGATCGCCTCGCCGCCCTCCGCTACCTGGATCTTGACGTGCTGGCCGCCACCCAGCCACCGCTGCATCCGTCGCACTGGGTGATACGTGGTCACGGTCGCCCCGGCACTGCGCAGTTCGTCGAGCATGGCGGCGAGCGCGGCCCGGTGCTCGCTCGACATCAACACGCCGCCCAGCCGCTGGCCGAACCCGTCGATCAGCAAGTTCACCGACACGCCCCGGCGCTGGGCGGCGGTCAGCTCGGACAGCATCCCGACGCCATACGCGTCGTGCTCGACGTAAAAGGTGGACAGGTACAGAAACGCGCGCGCCTCTCGCACCATGGCGAGGCGGCGCTCCCATTCGGCGCCGCGGTTCCATAGCGGCACTAGCGCAGAGGCGCTGGTGATCAACGTCAACCCTACAGCCGGTAGCCGCCGGCGACGTCGATGTTGGCGCCGGTGACGTAGGTCGCATCGAGCAAGTAGCCGACCGCCTGGGCGACGTCCGGCAGCGCGCCGGCCCGGCCAAGCGGCACGGTGAGCCCAATCTCGTCTGGCGGCGGAAGATCGATGGAGTTATCGAGCTGGCCCGGCGACACCATGTTCACGCGAATCTGACGCGTGGCATAGCCCACCGCCAGCGACCGGGTCAGCGACAACAGGCCGGTCTTGCTGACGTAGTAGTCAGCGCCCCGCACGTTGGCGCGGATGCCCTCGAGGCCCGCCATCCCGATGTTGATGATGTTGCCCCCTGCAGGCATCACCTTGAGCGCATGGAAGCAGCAGTAGTAGGCACCCGATAAGTTGGCGGCCAGCGTGGCATCCCACACCGCCGGGGTCAGCTCGGTGACGTCCTGCGGGTTGTAGTTGCCGACATTGTTCAGCAACAGATCGACCCGGCCGTCGTCGTTCGCGATCCCTGCGAAGGCCGCGGCCACCTGGGACTCATCGGCCACGTCCACCGCCATCGCGCGTGCGCGGCGTCCGGCGGCGGCGATCTCCTGCACCAGGGCCTGCGCCTCCTCGCCGGAACTGCGGTAGAGAATCACGAGGTCGTAGCCGCGCGTGGCCAGCATCAGGCTCAGGTGCCGGCCCAGGCGGCGGGCGCCGCCCGTTACCACGGCGACGGGCGCAGCGGCGCTCATGGCCGCACCCGTTCGACGCGGACGAAGGCGCACGCGGCGGCCGGAACCGCCGCCGGTTTGCGAATCTCGATCCGGACTCGCCGCGCCTGCGGGAACTCGGCGAACAACATCGCCGCCGTCTCTTCAGCCATCGTCTCGATCAACTGGAAGGCCCGTCGCTCGGCCAGTTCGGCAACGAGGCTGGCCGCACGCGAGTAGTCCACGGCGTCGCCAATCGCGTCAGCCGCCGCCGCCGCCGCGAAGTCGTAGTCCAGAGCGATGTCGAAGAGCACGGCCTGCCGGGCCGCACGTTCGTGTGGGAGAATGCCGACAATACACTCCACCCGGAGGCCTTGCAGGCCGGCAGTTCCAATCATGACGTGATTGTCTCCTACGTGGGCTTCCGGGCGATCCAGATTTGCTCGCGCGCCGTGCGGTCCGCGAACGGCGTGCCGTCGAAGTCACCGAAGCAGGCGTCGACCACGAACCCGGCGTCCGTGAGCAGCGTGCGCGCTTGTGACGGATCGAGCCAACTGAGACTCAGCCGGCGATACCGCCGCCGCGCCAGCGCGCCCTCCGGGTCGAGCTCATCTTCCCACGTCACCACCCGGATCGTTTGCGCCGCCTCGTCCACGAGTGACGTGACCCACAGCAGGGCCTCGGCGCCGGATGCCAGCTGGTACTCCGCCCGCAACTGCACCTGCCGCATGTGAGCGACGAGCGACGGCGTCATCAGGAAATCGTCGAAGACGAAGCGGCCGCCAGGCCGGAGCTGGGAAAACACCTGGGCGATCGCGCGGCGCTTGTCGTCGAGCGCGACGAGATGGCCGAGGCTGTGGTACGGCAAGGCAATCAAGCCGGCCGGCTGATCGAGGTGAAAGGTCCGGAAGTCGGCGTTCAGCAGGGTGAGCCGATCGAGCACGCCGGCGTCCTGGGCGCGCACGCGGCAGCGCTCGAGCATGGCGGCCGACAAGTCGACGCCGATCACGGACTGTCCCCTCGACGCGGCCGCCACGGCAATGCGGCCGTCGCCGACGCCCAACTCCACGACCGGACCCGTCTCGTTCAGATAGGCGTCAACGTAGAACGCCAGGTTGGCCTGCGTCGAGCCCGCCGTCTCGGTCCAGGCCTGGTAGATGTCGGCGAAGCGATCGTATTCGCTGGTCGGCAGCACCGCGCTAACCCAGCTTGACGATGGTGTTCGCCAGGCGCGCGCCGAGCGCGGACAGCGATTTCTTGGCGCGCTCGTTGGTCATGGTGCCCGCTTCGTCGAACGCCTTCGCCACGCCGGGCACCGCAACGAACGGCAACATCAGCACCCCAAGGTTGGCGAGGATCATCGAGACATGAGGCAGGGCGCGGATGGTGCCGAACGCGCCGTTGGACGCGCCCATCAACCCGCCGACCTTGCCCTCGAATAGGGCCCGGCCGCTCTCGCCGTTCGCGTCCTGCGACAGCCAGTCGATGGTGTTCTTGAGCAGCGGCGTGATCGAGGTGTTGTATTCCGGGCTGGCAATCAGCAGGCCGTTCGCCGCCATCATCAGGCCGCGCAACTCGAGCATCGCCGGCGGCACGCCGTGCTCCTCGTGCCAGTCGGCGTGGTAGATCGGCATGGGATAGTCGCCGAGGCTGACGACCGTCACCTCGGCGCCGGCGTCACGCGCCGCCGCCGCGGCCACGGCCAGCACTTTCCGGTTCCAGGAGTCGCGGCGCGCGCTGCCGGCAAAGGCCAGAATTTTCGCGGTGACCATGGCGATCATCTTAGCGCGGTGGACGATGAGCGGTGTTGACGGATACTTGCATTCTTGTGGAGACGCTCAGCTAGGATGCATGTCGTGAAGGGACTGGCGATCGTCGGCGTCCTGGCCATGGCGACACTGGGGGCGGGTCAGCCGGCCACCCCGGCCGTGTCATGCGCGTCGGTGGATCCGCGGACGTCGGGCGACCCGGATCTCTACTGTATTGAGCTGCTGCCGGGAATGGGGATCGAGCAGGGCACCGGGCGGGCGCAGCTGGTGCCGCCGCCGACGCCGTTTGGCATCGCGGTGTCGCCGGCGGGAGAGACGCTGCACGACGTGCGGCTGACGTTACGCGGCCTGCCGCCGCCCTCGTCCCTGGGCGACTTCACCACCTACGTGGCGTGGGCGACCACGCCGCAGATGACCCCGGAGCTGCGGCTCGGCGAAGTGGCCAACGGCGAGGTCACGCTGGGACGGATCCCCTTCGATCGGTTCCTGATCCTGATCACCGCGGAACGTCGCGCCGGCGTCGCCACTCGCGAGGGACGGCTGGTGCTGCGCGGCACGTCAGCCAGCGTCCGGATGCAGCCGCACGATCTCGCGTTTCTGCTCGCCGGCATGATCGATGCCGGCGGCGCGGCGGCCGATCATGCCGGCCACGCCATGCCGGCTCCCGGCGCCTGGACGCCGCCGCCGATGTATCCCGGCGTGTCGATGCCACCCGCGATGATGACGCTGCGGCCCGACGTGTCGTCGTACCTGCCGGCCGACGCCGCCGACACGCCGCTCGCCCGGCCGCGGCAGGTGATGCGGCTCCAGGACGGCGATCGACTCACGCTGACCGCCGCGCCGGTGCGGCGCCAGGTCGCCGGCCGCACGTTCACCATGCTCGGGTTCAACGGCCAATATCCCGGGCCGCTGCTCGACGTCACGGAACAGTCGTCGGTCACGATCACGTTCATCAACCACACCGACTTCGCCACCGCCATCCACTGGCACGGCCTGCGGCTCGACAATCGCTTTGACGGCGCGCCCCACGTCACCCAGGACCCGGTGCCGCCGGGCGGCCGGTTCGAGTACACCGTGCGGTTTCCGGACGCGGGCCTCTACTGGTATCACCCGCATCACCGCGAGGACGTGCTGCAGGACCTCGGCCTCTACGGCAACCTGCTGGTCCGCTCGCGCGAGCCCGGGTTCTTCGGGCCGATGCACCGCGAAGAGACGCTGATGCTGGATGACTTGCTGGTCGCGGGCGACCGGCCGGTCGGCTACGGCCGCGAGTCGCCGACGCACGCGATCATGGGCCGCTTCGGCAACTACCTGATGGTTAACGGTGAGCCGCGCTGGGAGGCCACGGCGCGCCGGGGGGAAGTGGTCCGCCTGCTGCTCACCAACGTGTCGAGCACGCGGGTGTTCAACCTGTCATTCGAGCGGCCCGGCCGGCCCGGCCGCTCCGGCGTGCGCATGAAGCTGGTCGCCTCCGATCTTGGCCGCTACGCGCGCGAGACCTGGGTTGATAACATCACCATCGCCCCGGCCGAGCGCTTCATCGTTGATGCGCGCTTCGATGAGTCCGGCACGGTGTCGCTGGTGAATCGTGTCCGCGCCATCGATCACATCCAGGCGCGCTTCTTCGAGGAGCGGATCGAGGTCGGCGTGGTCTCAGTCGGCAGCGCGCCCGCGTCCCCCGACCTGGCGGCCGCGTTTGGAACGCTGCGCGAGCCGGCCGCCGCGGCGGCGGAGCTGGCGGTGATGCGGCCTCACCTCGCGCGGCCGGTGGATCACGAGCTGCTGGTCACGCTGCAGGCCGGCGACCTGCCGTTTCCGCTGCGGCCGATGATGACGTTCGAGTCGGTCTACCGCAACCCGGTGGAGTGGACCGGGACCATGCCGGAAATGGACTGGGTGGTGTCGGGCCGGCAGGCGCAGTGGCTGCTGCGCGACACGGCGACCGGCCGCACCAACATGGACATCCACTGGCGCTTCAAGGTCGGCGACATGGTCAAGCTGCGGTTCGTGAACGATCGCGCGTCGCTGCACGCCATGCACCACCCGATGCACATCCACGGCCAGCGCTTCCTGGTGGTGTCCACCAACGGGGTGGCCAACAGTCACCTGGTCTGGAAAGACACGGTGCTGCTGCCGGCAGGCTTCACCACCGAGGTGTTGATGGAGGTCACCAATCCCGGAAAGTGGATGTTACACTGCCACGTCGCCGAGCACATTGAGACCGGCATGCGAATGGTCTTCGAGGTCACACCATGAATCGATCGCTCCTCGTCCTGCTCCTGTTGTGCCCCGTGGCCACGGCTGCCCAACCGGCCTCGAAACTAACGCCGGCGGTCCGGCAATACGTGACCGTGCCGGAGGCGGTCGTGGCGCTCACCAACGTGCGCGTGGTCGACGGCACCGGCGCGCCGCCGGCCGAGGGCCAGACCATCGTGATTCGCGACGGCCGCATCAGTAGCGTCAGCGCCGCGGCCGCCGCGCCGATTCCGGCCGGTGCGCGGGTGCTCGACCTGGCCGGCCACACCGTGATTCCCGGCCTGGTCGGGATGCACAACCACACCTTCTACACGACGCGCGGCCGCAGCGTGCAGCTGCAGTTCTCGTCACCGCGCCTCTACCTCGGCTCGGGCATCACCACCGCGCGCACCACCGGCGGCACCTCGCCGTATCACGAGATCAACATGAAGCGCGGCATCGACCGCGGCGAGATCCCGGGGCCGCGCCTGCACCTGACCGGCCCCTACCTCACCGGGCCGGGCGGCGCCTCGACCATGGCGCAGGTCGGCACCTCCGAACAGGCGCGCCGCATCGTCAACTACTGGGCCGATGAGGGCGTCACCTGGTTCAAGGCCTACACCGACATCAGCCGCGAGGCCCTGGCGTCGGCGGTCCGCGCGGCGCACGCGCGCGGGCTGAAGTTTACCGGCCATCTCTGCTCGGTGTCGTTCCGCGAGGCGGTGGCGCTCGGGATTGACAATCTCGAGCACGGCTTCTTCACCAACAGCGACTACGTCCCCAACCGGCAGCCGGACCACTGTCACGACAACATGCGCGACAGCCTGCTCAAGGTCGACATGAACGGCCCTGAGGTGAAGCAGACGATCGCCGAGATGATCAAGAACGGCGTGGCGATGTCGTCGACGCTGGCCGTCTACGAGCTGTCGTTCCCCGACCGGCCGCCGCTCGAGGATCGCGTGCTCGAGGCGCTGTCGCCGGAAGCGCGCGAGGAGTACCTCACCGCGCGCAAGGAGTTCTCGGCGCGCTCGGCCCAGTCGACCATGCCGGAGCTGTTCAAGCGGGCGCAGCAGTTCGAGGTGATGTTCGTGCGCGCGGGCGGGCTGCTGGGCTCGGGCGTGGATCCCACCGGCGTCGGCGGCGCGCTGCCGGGATTCGGCGACCAGCGCAACTACGAGTTGCTGATCGAGGCGGGCTTCACGCCGGTCGAAGCCATCCGGATCATGACGCTGAACGGCGCGCGCATGCTCGGCGTGGACAAGGACCTGGGCTCGATTACGGCTGGCAAGATCGCCGACCTGGCGGTGATTCGCGGCAACCCGATTACCACGCCCGGCGACATCCGGCAGATGACGCTGGTCTTCAAGGACGGCGCCGGCTACGACGCGCCGGCGCTCGTCCAGTCGGTAAAGGGCCTGGTCGGGATTCGCTGACGGCTACTGCGTGCAGCGGGGAGCCGCGACGTTCACGCCCTCCATGAGCAGGGCGCGATAGTTGGCGATCTCCTCCTCGCAGCGCGACTTCTTGCTCGACTCCCAGAATTGGTTCGCGAGCCAGAAGATGCCAGCCGACAGCGGCAGGCCGGGCGTGCGGTAGATCTGCGGCGTGACATGCTCGATGAACTGCCGGTGCGAGGGGGCCGAACCGGGCACAGGGCCGTTGAACAGATCCACGCCCTTGAGCACTTCGATCTTCGGGGCCATGCCGTACACCTGGACCTGGTACTCGAGCCGGAAGGCCGTTCCGGCCTGCTGATCCTTCTCGCGCGACTCGGTGAGAAACAGCCCCTTCTGGATGCGCTCGAGGGACACGCCGAACCGGTTGGGGTCCACGGGCGCCTCGGCCGGTGGCTCTTGCGCCCACGCGGGCGCCGCCAGGCCGAGAAGTAGAGCGGTCAGCGCGAATACCCGCATATGCCCATTATGACGCCGGAACGGGGCTTGGGGCTTGGTCCGTGGTGCTGTGCAATCCGGCACAGATTCAACCCGGCCCGACGCGCGAAGCTTTACTTATGAGCATCACCAGCCATCGACCACGAATCCTGGCGCTCGGCACGCTCGCGCTGCTGGCGGCCCTCGCGACGGCGGCGTGCGCGTCGGTCACCATCAACAAGGTCCTCAGCGATCCCGGCCGCTATCGCGACCAGGAGGTCAACGTGTCGGGCGAAGTCACCGACAGCTTCTCGGTCGGCTCCCGAGGCGCGTATCGCCTCAGGGACGGTTCCGGGCAGCTCTGGGTGGTCTCCGACAAGGGCGTCCCGCGCGACGGCGCGCGGGTCGTGGTGAAAGGGAAGATTCGCGAAGGCTTCAACCTGAGCGGGTTGGGCGACCGGCTCCCGGCAGGGCTCGGCGCCGGCCTGGTCCTGGTGGAGTCGTCTCACAAGGCCAGGTGAAATCGGCGTGTCGCGCGAACCCCAGCTAGAGCATCCCGAGCTGGAGCTTGGCCGCATCCGACATGCGGTCCTTGGTCCAGGGAGGATCCCACACCACCTCGACCTTGGCATCGGTGACGCCCTCGACCGAACGCGCCTTGTCGCGCACTTCGATCGGCAGGGACTGCGCGGCCGGGCAGGCCGGCGCGGTCAACGTCATCTTGACGCCAACCAGTCCGGCGGCGTCGATGATGACGTCGTAAATTAGCCCCATCTCATAGATGTTGACGGGGATCTCCGGGTCGAAGACGGTCTTGAGCGCCTCGACCACCTTCGGGGCGATGGTGTCCATCTTCACCGGATCCGGCGTGATGTCGCCGGTTGCTTGGCTGACTTCGTTGGCGGCGCTGTCTTCGGGCAGGCCGCCGGTGGTCATGACTGGCAAATTCATTCGGTGGATACCGGCGCGTCGCTCTCATGCGCGACCGCCGCCTTCATGGTGTGCCAGGCGAGGCTGGCGCACTTGATGCGCGTCGGAAACTCGCGCACGCCCGCGAGCACCGACAGCTTGCCCAGATCCGCCGTCGGGCCGTCATGGTCCGACGTGATCATGGCGTGGAACTGGTCGAACAACGCCCGCGCTTCATCCGCGGTCTTGCCCTTGAGGGCGTCGGTCATCAGCGAGGCCGAGGCCTTGGAGATGGCGCAGCCCGAGCCCTGGAACGCAACGTCCTTGATCACGCCGCCCTCCATCGCCACGTACAGCGTGAGGCGATCGCCACAGAGCGGGTTGTAGCCTTCCTGCTTGGTCGCCCCCTCGATCACCCGGAAGTTGTGCGGGCGCCGGTTGTGGTCGAGGATGACTTCCTGGTAGAGGTCGGCGAGCTCGCTCATACGAACAGCTCCCGCACCTTATGCAGGCCTCGCACGAGGGCGTCGATGTCCTCGCGCGTGTTGTAAATGCCCAGCGACGCGCGGATGGTCGCGGGAATACAGAAGCGATCCATCACCGGCTGCGCGCAGTGCTGGCCGGTGCGCACCGCGACACCCTGCTGATCGAGAATAGTGCCCGCGTCGTGCGGATGCACGCCCTCGAGCATGAACGACAGGACGCCGGTCTTGTGGCGGGCCTCGCCAATCACGCGGGCGCCGGGCATCTGCTTCACCTGCGCGGTGGCGTAGGCGAGCACGGCATCTTCGTGGGCCAGCGCGGCCTCGCGGTCGATGCCCGCCAGGTACTCGATGGCCGCGCCCAACCCGACGACACCCGCCATGTTGGGCGTGCCGGCCTCGAACTTGTACGGCACCTGGTTAAAGAGGGTCTTCTCGAACGTGACCGACGCGATCATGTCGCCGCCGCCCTGGTAGGGCGGCATCGCCTCGAGCAACGCCGCGCGCCCGTACAGCACGCCGGTGCCGGTCGGTCCGAACATCTTGTGGCTCGACAGCACGTAGAAATCGCAATCAAGCGCCTGCACGTCGATCACCAGGTGCGGCGCCGCCTGCGCGCCATCCACCAGGACGACGGCGCCGACGGCGTGCGCCTGTTCGATCATGGCCTTGATCGGGTTGATGGTGCCGAGCGCGTTCGAGACATGCCCGACCGCGACGATCTTCGTGCGCGCCGACAACAGCGCCGCGTAAGCCTCCTGCTCGAGCTCGCCGGCTTCGTTGATCGGCACGACCTTGATCACCGCGCCGGTCTGTTCCGCCACCATCTGCCATGGGACGATGTTCGAGTGGTGCTCGAGCCACGACAGCAGGATTTCGTCACCGGGCTTCAGCATCGACCGGCCGTAGGCCTGGGCCACCAGGTTGATGCCGTCGGTCGTGCCCTTGGTGAACACGATCGTCCGCGGGTCGGGCGCGTTCACGAACGTCGCCGTCTTGGCCCGGGCGCCCTCGTAGAGGGCCGTCGCGCGCTCGCTCAACAAGTGGGTCGCGCGATGGATGTTGGCGTTGGCGTGGCGATAGTAATCGTCCATCGCCTTCAGCACGGCTTCAGGCTTCTGGCTGGTGTTGGCGCTGTCGAGATAGACCAGCGGCTTGCCATGCACCCGCTCGGACAGGATCGGGAAGTCGGCCCGCACCTGATCGACGTCGAACGGCACGGCGGCCCTGGTGAGCGTGGCCATCAGCGGGCCGTGTCCTTGCGAAGGCGCGCAAAGAAGTTGCTCTCGATCTGCTCGCGCAAGGCCGGGATCTTCAGGCCCTGAATGACCTCGCCGGCAAACGCGTGCAGCAGCATCTCGCGGGCTTCTTCGCGGTTCAACCCGCGGGCCTGCAGATAGAACAAGGCCTCTTCGTCCAACTGCCCCACCGCTGCCCCATGCGTGCACTTCACATCGTCCGCAAAGATCTCGAGCTGCGGATTCGAGTTGATGGTCGCATCGTCCGACAGCAGCAGCGCGCGGTTGGTCTGCTTGGCGTCGGTCTTCTGCGCGTCGAGCTGCACGATGATGCGGCCGTTGAACACCGCCTTCGACTTGCCGGCCAGGATCCCCTTGTAGATTTCGTGGCTGGTGCAGTGCGGCATGGCGTGATCGAGCGAGGTGTGGGTGTCCATGAGCCGCTCGCCGTCGGCGAGGTAGACGCCGTTCATGGTGCAGTCGGCGCCTTCGCCCTTGAGGCCGATGCCGATGTCGTGGCGCATGATGCGGGCGCCGGTCGAGAAGGCGTGCGACTCGAACACGCCCCTGGCTTCGACATGCGCCTGGATGTTGGCGAGGTGAAAGGCCTGGTCCGACTCGCGCTGATCGGTGTAGAGCTCGACCCGCGCGCCCTGGCCGACCACGACCTCCGCCACCGCGTTGTTGAAGTACGTCGCACCCGCGGCGCCAATGAAGGACTGCGCCACGCGGACCTGGCTGTTTTCGCCGGCCACGATCAGGACGCGCGGATGCGCCACCACCGGCTGGTCGCCGCCGGTGACGATCACGATATGAATGGGCGTCTCGACGACCGCCCCCTTGGTCACCATGATCGCGACGCCGTCATCCAGGAACGACGTGTTCAGCGCCGCAAACGGATGCGCGGCGATGCTGAACACCTTGCCGAGGTGCGTCTCGATCCCGTCCGTCGCATCGCGCGCGCCGTCGCGCAGGCTGGCAATGCGCAGGCCCTTGGGTAACGCGCTCAAGTCCGACAGGCCCGCCGCAAACTGGCCATTGACGATGGCCAGGCGCACGGCGCCCGGAACGTTGACGGATGACACCAGCTCCGCCGCCTGCGCGAACGCGCCCTGCGCCAGGGGCCAGTTGGCCTCGGCGATCGGCGACACGTTGGTGAAGCGCCAATCCTCGAGTCGGGTCGTCGGATAGCCGACCGCGGCAAAATGCGTCGCCGCCGCCTCGCGGCGTTCCTTGACCCACGCCGGCGCGGCTTGCACGAGAGCTTCCATTACTTCCTCGCTCCGGTGGGTTCGGTCCAGGCGTAGCCCTTCTCTTCCAGTTCCAGGGCCAGTTCACGGCCGCCCGAGCGGACGATACGTCCGTCGGCGAGCACATGGACGTAGTCGGGCACGATGTACTCGAGCAGGCGCTGGTAGTGGGTGACGACGATGAACGAGCGCTCGGGGCTGCGCATCGCGTTGACGCCGTCCGAGACCACGCGCAGGGCGTCGATGTCGAGGCCCGAGTCGGTTTCGTCGAGCACGGCGAGCGTCGGCTCGAGCACGGCCATGTGGAAGATCTCGTTGCGCTTCTTCTCGCCGCCCGAGAAGCCCTCGTTCACCGACCGCATCAGCATCGACTCGTCCACGTGCAGGACCTTGAGCTTCTGCTTGACGAGCGCCATGAAGTCCATGGCGTCGAGTTCATCGAGCCCCTGCTGCTTGCGCTTGGCGTTGAGCGCCGCCTTGAGGAAATAGGCGTTGTTGACGCCGGGGATCTCCACCGGGTACTGGAACGCCATGAACACGCCCGCGCGGGCGCGCTCGTCCGGGTCCATGTCGAGCAGGTCGTGGCCCTGGTAGTGCACCTCGCCGCCGGTCACTTCATAGCCGGGATGGCCGGCGAGGGCGCGCGCGAACGTGCTCTTGCCCGAGCCGTTGGGCCCCATGATGGCGTGCACTTCGCCGGCCTTCACCGTGAGGTTGATGCCGCGGAGAATTTCCTTGTCTTCGACCCGGACCTGCAGATTCTTGACTTCGAGCATGATTTAACCGACCGACCCTTCGAGAGAAATACCGAGTAGCTTTTGTGCCTCGACCGCGAACTCCATCGGGAGCTCCCGGAACACTTCCTTGCAGAAACCCGACACGATCATGTTGATCGCGTCTTCCTTCGAGATGCCCCGCGACTCGCAGTAGAAGATCTGGTCTTCGCCGATCTTCGAGGTCGAGGCCTCGTGCTCCACCTTCGCGGTGGTGTTCTTGATCTCGAGATACGGGAAGGTGTGCGCGCCGCAGCGATCGCCGATCAGCAGCGAGTCGCACTGCGAGTAGTTGCGCGCGTTGGCCGCGTTCTTGCCAATCTTGACGGCGCCACGATAGGTGTTCTGGCCGCGCCCGGCCGAAATGCCCTTCGAGACAATCGTGCTGCGGGTGTTCTTGCCCAGATGGATCATCTTGGTGCCGGTGTCGGCCTGCTGGTAGTTGTTGGTCACCGCCACCGAGTAGAACTCGCCCACCGAATCGTCACCCTGCAGAATGCAGCTGGGGTACTTCCAGGTGACGGCCGAGCCGGTCTCGACCTGGGTCCAGGTGATCTTGGAGCGGTCGCCCTTGCAGATGCCGCGCTTGGTCACGAAGTTATAAATGCCGCCCTTGCCGTTCTTGTCGCCGGGGTACCAGTTCTGGACGGTCGAATACTTGATGGTCGCGTCCTTGTGGGCCACCAGTTCGACGACCGCCGCGTGCAACTGGTGCTCGTCGCGCATCGGCGCGGTGCAGCCTTCGAGGTAGCTCACCGTCGAGCCTTCGTCCGCGATGATCAGCGTGCGCTCGAACTGGCCGGTGTTCTTGGCGTTGATGCGGAAGTAGGTGGACAGCTCCATCGGGCAGCGCACACCCCTCGGGATGTAGACGAAGCTGCCGTCGCTGAACACCGCCGAGTTGAGCGCCGCGAAGTAGTTATCGGTGTGCGGGACGACCGAACCGACGTACTTCTTGATCAGGTCGGGATGGTCCTTCACGGCCTCCGAAAACGAGCAGAAGATGATGCCCAGCTCCGCCAGCTTGCTGCGGAACGTCGTCGCCACCGAGACCGAGTCGAACACGGCGTCGACAGCCACGTTCGACAGCAGCTTCTGCTCTTCGATCGGGATGCCGAGCTTGTCGAAGGTCGCGCGGATCTCGGGATCGACCTCGTCCAGGCTGTTCAGCTTCTTCTTCTCCGACGGCGCGGCGTAGTAGCTCACGCCCTGGTAATCGATCGGCTCGTACTTGACGTTCTGCCAGTGCGGCTCTGCCATCTTCAGCCACGCGCGGAACGCCTTGAGGCGCCACTCGAGCATCCACTCTGGCTCGCCCTTCTTGGACGAGATCAGGCGGACCACGTCTTCATTGAGCCCAACCGGGATGATGTCCTGCTCGGTATCGGTGACGAACCCATACTTGTATTCGGTATTCGCCAGTTCTTCGATTTGCTTCGTTGCTGTACTCATTGTGTTTTTTTCCGACTCCCGGTTCCCGACTCCCGACTCCCGGAACCGGTCAAGCAGAGAACGACGTGCCGCAGCCGCAGGTGCTGGTCGCATGCGGGTTCTTCAAGGTGAACGTCGTCGCCATCATGTTGTGCTCGTCGAAATCGAGCACCGTGCCGTCGAGCAGCTTCAGGCTGCGCGGATCGACAAACACCTTCGCGCCACCGGCGCCCTCGAACACGACGTCGCTGTCGCGGGCCGAGGCGTCCCAGGCAAACTGGTAGCTGAAGCCCGAACAGCCGCCGGCCTTGATGGCAATCCGCAACCCGCCGCCCGGGTGCTGGTTCTTCGTCAGCTGCTTGTTGATGACGCGCGATGCGCTTTCAGTAATTTCGATCATCTCTCTACCTTCGCCAATGCCTGGTGCGCGGCGTCAACCGCCATGCGCCCGACGTACTCTCGCTCCGGGGCCAGGCCGAGCGCCTCGACGACGCGCTCGGCTGTCAGTGCCTTCGCCTCGTCTACCGCCGCGCCTTCCAGCCACTCGGCCACCAGGCTGGCGCTCGCAATGGCCGCACTGCAGCCAAACACCTTGAACCGCGCTTCCACGACGCGATCCCCGTTCACGCGAACATCGATCCGCGTAACCGTGCCTTCCTCAAACGTTCCCAACACGCCCGAGCCGACGTCGGCCCCGGCGGGCAGCGCCCCCACCCGTTGCGGCTCGCGGACGCGCTTGAGCACCTCGTCCGAGTAGCGCACGTCTTACACCGGCGACATGGCGCGCAGCCGCGTCACGACGTCCGCCACCTTGGCGGCCGCGTAATCGACGTCTTCGGCCGTGGTGCCTCGCCCGATGCCGAATCGCAGCGAGGCCAGTGCCCGGTCCTTCGACAACCCGAGCGCAACGAGCACGTGAGACGGTTCGGCGGCGGTGCACGCGGCACCCGACGACACCGCGATGTCGTCGAGGCTCACCAGCAACGCTTCCCCGTCAACTCCATCGAAGCTCACGTTGAGGTTGCCGGGCAGCCGCGCATCGAGCGAGCCGTTCACCGTCATCCCGTCGGTCGTCGCGTAGAGCGCCTTCAACAACCGCTCGCCAAGCGCCGCGGTGCGCCCGGCCTCTTCCTTCATTTCGGCGCGGGCAATCTCCGCCGCCTGCCCGAAGCCGACAATCCCCGGCACGTTCAACGTGCCCGACCGCAAGCCGCGCTCGTGGCCGCCGCCATCGATCTCGGCAATCGCCGCGACGGTCCGACCCTTCCTCCGCACATACAAGGCGCCGACGCCCTTTGGGCCGTACACCTTGTGCGCCGTGATCGAGGCGAAGTCGACATCGAGCGCCTCGACGTCGAACGGCACCTTCCCCACCGCCTGCACCGCGTCGGTGTGGAACCACGCGCCTTTCGCGTGGGCCAGCGCCGCCGCGTCCTTGATCGGCTGCAGTACGCCGATCTCGTTGTTCGCCGCCATCACGCTGACGAGCGCGGTGCGCTCGGTGATCGCGGCTTCAAGCTCGCCCAGGTCGATCAGGCCGGCGCCGTTGACCGGCAGCACCGTGACCGTCCAGCCCTCGTGCGCGAGCCGCGCCATGGGGTCGAGCACCGCCTTGTGCTCGGTGGCCACCGTCACCAGGTGGTTGCGTTCTCGCCGTGCCTTCGCTGCGCCCTTGATGGCGAGGTTGTTCGCCTCGGTCGCACCACTCGTGAAGATCACGTCCTTGCCGCCCGCGCCGACGAGCGCGGCCACTTGCTTGCGGGCCCGCTCAACCGCATCGCTCGCAGCCCAACCGAACGCGTGCTGCCTGCTGGCTGCGTTCCCGAACTTCTCGGAGAAGAACGGCAGCATGGCCTCGAGCACACGCGCATCCACGGGGGTCGTCGCGTGGTGGTCGAGGTAGATCATGTTCATTCACTCACAACGCCCTTGGCCTCGCCGATCGCCGGAACGAACATCATTCGCGATACCGTCGGCGCAGGTGCCGCCATCGCGGCCTCCGCTTCCGCTGCCATCTCGGCCACGCTGACCGTGTTCAACGCATCGAGAATGCGATTTTTGATCTTCCACAGCGGGTCGCGGATGTTGCACTTGGTGTACTGGTCGCAGGTGTGGTCATCGTCTGAACAGGCCGTGACGGTCACGGGACCATCCACCGACTGGATCACGTCGGCGACGGAAATCGTCGCCGCCGGCCGGCCCAATCGGTAGCCACCGCGCGTTCCCTGCACCGACACGAGCAGGCGCGCGCGCACCATGCGCTGCAGCACCTTGGCGAGCAACTCGAGGGGGATGTCGTACGACTCCGAAATCTCGCGAGCGCTCGACGAGCCGCTGCCATCGGGGCGCGTCGCCAGGTGTTTCATCGCGAGCAATGCGTAATCGGATTTCTTCGAAAGTCTCAGCATAATTTCGGATTCTGCATATACGACCGCAGGAGTCCTATATTAGCCTGTGGATATCCGACACTGCAAGTCGGCAATAGTCCGCCTACAGGCGGACGCTACATCTGAAGGTAGAGTCCGGCTTCAGCCGGACTAATACTTCGGCTGAGACGGATCGACCTGGTCGATCCAGCCCAGAATGCCGCCGGTGAGGTTGCGAACACCCGTAAACCCTTTAGAACGAAGGAATTCCTGTGCCCTGGCGCTGCGGACTCCCGACTTGCACTGAGACACGATGGTGGCGTTCGGGTCGAGCTCCACGTAGCGCTTCGGCAGGTCGCCCAGCGGAATAAGGATCGATCCGGGGATCTTGTTGATTTGGTATTCCTGGGGTTCGCGGACATCGAGGATCACGACCTTTTCGCCCCGGTCCAGTTCGGCCTTCAGTTCGCGGGCCGTTACAGCGTCTGCGTTCGTCATCATTGGCTTTGCCGCCTCCAGCTGGTGCGGCGCCACGCCGCAGAACTGCTCGTAATCGATCAACTTGGTCACCGTCGGGTGGGTGCCGCACACCGGGCAGTCGGCATCCTTGCGCAGCTTCAACTCGCGGAAGCGCATGCGCAGCGCGTCGTAGATCATGAACCGGCCAATCAGCGGCTCGCCGATACCGAGGATCAGCTTGATGGTTTCGGTCGCCTGGATCACGCCGATGATCCCGGGCAGCACGCCGAACACGCCGCCCTCGGCGCAGCTCGGCACCAGACCCGGCGGCGGCGGCTCGGGATACAGGCAGCGATAGCACGGACCGTCCTTGGTCGCGAACACCGATGCCTGCCCTTCGAAACGGAAGATGCTGCCGTAGGCGTTCGGCTTGCCGCTGAGCACGCAGGCGTCGTTCACCAGGTAACGGGTCGGGAAGTTGTCGGTACCGTCCAGGATCACGTCGTACGGCGCGAAGAACTCCATCGCGTTCTCGGAGCTCAAGGCCGCGTCGTAGGTCTCGATGTGAACGTTCGGGTTGAGCGCGTTCAGCCGATCCTTCGCCGAGTCCAGCTTCGGCCGGCCCACGTCGGGCGTGCCGTGCAGCAACTGCCGCTGCAGGTTGCTGAAGTCCACGACGTCGAAGTCGACAATGCCGATGGTGCCGACACCGGCGGCGGCGAGATACATCGCCGCGGGCGAACCGAGGCCACCGGCGCCAATGCACAGCACCTTGGACGCCTTCAGCTTGCGCTGCCCCTCGACGCCGACCTCCGGCATGATCAAGTGGCGGCTGTAGCGCTTGATCTCGTCGCCCGACAACTCGGGCAGCGATTCACCACTGGGCCTTGCCCCGAGCGACTCGGGGTGTGCCGGAGTCGAAGGGGCGCCGCCCGCCACCGACGGGATGATGCTGACCGTGTCGCCCGCCTTGACCGGTGTCTCGTTCTTCTGCAAATACCGGATGTCATCGTCATTCACGTAGATGTTGACGAAGCTGCGCAGCTTGCCGTCGGCCGCGTACAGGTGCTGCTTCAACCCGCCGTACTGGGTGGTCAGGTTCTGCAGCAACTCGCCGACCGTCGCGCCGCTCACCTCCACGGTGTCGAGCTTGTCGGTAAAGGGGCGGAGAGGCGTTGGAATGAGGATCTTGGTCATGATTTGGTGATTTGGTGGCTTGGTGATCTGGTGATTTGGCTTCGGGATTCACTGATTTGGAGATTTGGAGATGTGGTGATCGCGACTGGCTCTTCCTCGAAAGCGGAGCGATCTTCTTTCAAGCGCCAAGACGTGAGCAGCTTGTCCTCGCCGGCCATGATCGAAACGATCACGTACGAAAACGACGGCCAGGCGTGGTCGAGGTCGTACTGCGACGGCCGCGCCGGGTGATCCGGGTGCGAGTGATAGAAGCCGAGCAGGTCGAGCCCGGTTTCGCGGCCGCGCGTCTCGGCGCCGCGATAATCGTCGGGCCGCACCAGGAAGCGGCGGCGCGGGCCTTCCTCGGTAGTGTTCGGCAGTGGATGCGCTTCGTGCACCACGCCGTCGCGGCCGAGCATGGCGCCGCAGCATTCATGCGGAAACGCCTCCCGGCCATGGGCCCGAATCGCGGCATCGACGGCCGGCTGCAGCACGAGACCGTCCATCAGTTGGTGCCGCCAATCGACGCGCCTTCCGGGGCGTCGAGAATGACCTGCCCCGGCACCACGTCAACGATCGACGAGGTGCTGCTCGGGGTAATAGTGGGAAGGGACATATCCGACTTGCTACTTCAGCGCGGCGATTATCCTGACTTGCGCCCTGATCTCCAGCTCGCCGGCGGCGACCGGCGTGCTCGCGTCCTCGGCCTTCATGCGCATGGCCATCACCGGCATCTCGGGGCCGCGGCCGACCGACGACTCCTCAATCCGGATCACGCGATCGATCGTGCGCTTCGCACCGGCGGCCAGCGCCTCGGCGCGGCCCATGGCATTGGCCACGGCCAGCTGCAGCGCCTCGCGCTCGAGCGCCTCGCGGTTCTTGACCTCGAAACGAAGGCCGTGAAGGTTGGTCGCGCCGGATCCCACGGCGGCATCGAGCACGTCGCCGAGCTTCGCGAAGTCGTCAACCCGCACTTCAATGGTGTTGCGAGCCACGTAGCCGCGCGGCGTCTGCCGGCCATTGGCGTAGTCGTATTCCAACTGCAGGTCGATTGCGATGGTGCGAATGGCATCCTTGGCGATGCCAAGCGCGCCGAGCTTCTGCTGCACGGCGGTCATCGCCTCGGCGTTGCGCGACTGGGCCTCTTTCGAAACCTTCGATCGGCTCTCGGTGCCAATGGTCACCCACGCCTGGTCGGGTACGGCCTTCACCACGCCTTCGCCCGACACCACCACCGTCGGCGGCTCAGGCGGGGCCGTTTGTGCGGCAGCGACGGTGGCAGAGGCGATCACGAAAGCGAAAGCGATTCTTAGGAGTGCCATGGTGCCAGTGTGCCACGGAGCCTGGCACTTTGGCACCTTAGGCACCTTAGGCACCTTAGCTTCTATCCCGACCCGTCGTCCGAGTAGACGACGCGAAAACCAATGCTGTAGGCATAGGTATCGGGCGGCACCTTGTGCCGATGCGCGCAGCGAAGCTGGTCGACGTCGTGCGTGACCCACGAGCCGCCGCGCAGCACGCGCAACGTGCCGCTGCCCGGCCCGCGCGGGTTGCGGTTTTCGCCGCTGCGGTAGGCATCGGCGCGATACCAATCGGCCACCCACTGCCAGACGTTGCCGGCCATGTCGTAGAGCTGCATCTCGTTGGGCGGATAGCAGCCGACCGGACGCGTCCCCCGGTGCCGCTTCAGCGCCGGGTCGGGCAGAAAGTTCGCACGTGAGGCGTCCACGTCATCCCCCCAGGGATAGCGGGTGCCGACGCGGCCACCGCGCGCGGCGCGCTCCCACTCGGCTTCGGTCGGCAGCCGGACCAGCCGGCCGACGCGCCCGCTCAGCCACCGGCAATAGGCGGTCGCGTCGGAATGGGTGACCAGGGTCACTGGGTGGCGCGCGCGTTCGCGCGGGGGCTCGCCGCCGCGCCACACGTACGGCGCCGCGAGTTCCCGGAATGCCGACTCCTGGGCTGGCGTCACGAACAGCGGCAAGTCGCGAATCGCCGGCGCGCCGTAGCCCGCTTCGCGGGCGAACTCGGCGTACTGCTCGACGGTAATGGGGTGGATCGACGCATAAAACGCGTCCACATGAACTGGATGCGACGGTCGCTCGTCGTCGGCGCCCTCGTCCGAACCCATGGCGAACTCGCCGGCGGGGACGCGAACGAAACGCGGGATTGGGTCATCACGCATCCGGGGGGTCGCAGGCAGTATAAACTGCCGGGCATGCGACTCGAACAATTCGACATGGAACGGATGCAGTCCACTTTCGAAAACCTGGTTGAATTCAACCTGTCGGAGAGCGGGGTGCGCCCCCTGACGCCGCGGGAACTGGTGGAGGATGCGGCCGGGCTCGACGGGCTCCTGGACCAGCCGCTGGTCTATTCCCAGTCGAACGGCACCATCGAGCTGCGGACGGCGATTGCCGCGCTGTATCCCGGCGCAGGCATCGACCACATCGAGGTGACCAACGGCGGGTCCGAGGCCAACTTCATCACCACGTTCCGGCTGATCGAGCCCGGCGACGAGGTGGTCATGCTGGTGCCCAACTACATGCAGACCTGGGGCCTGGCGCGGGCGTTCGGCGCCACGGTGCGCGAATGGCGGTTCATCGAGGACCGCGCCGCCGGCCGGTGGCGGGTCGACCTGGCCGCGCTCGAAGCGCTCGTCACGGCGAAGACCCGGATGATCGTGATCTGCAACCCGAACAACCCGACCGGGGCCCGGCTCACGGCGAGCGACCTCGACGGCATTGCCAACATCGCCGACCGCCACGGCGCGTGGATCCTGTCGGACGAGGTGTATCGCGGGGCCGAGATCGACGGGCAGGAAACCGCGTCGATGTGGGGCCGGTCCGAGCGCGCGATCGTCACGAGCGGCCTGTCCAAGGCCTACGGCCTGCCTGGCCTGCGCATCGGCTGGATCGTCGCCCCACCGCCGCTCGTGGCCGCGTTCTGGTCGTACCACGACTACGTGACCATCGCCCCGGGCGCACTCAGCGATCGCCTGGCGCGGGTGGCCATGGCGCCGGCACGGCGCGAGCGCCTGCTCGAGCGGACGCGAACCATCCTGCGCACCAACCTGCCGCTGATCGAAGCCTGGCTGCGCGAGGCCGGCGGCTTCGAGTGGATTCGGCCCGAAGCTGGCGCCATTGTCTACGTGCGCTACGGCCACGCCATCAACTCGACGGCGCTCGCGCACCGCGTCCGCGAGGAGAAGAGCGTGCTGATCGTGCCCGGCGATCACTTCGGCATGGATGGGTACCTGCGACTGGGCTTCGGCGAGCCGCCGGCCTACAACCGCACCGGCCTCGACCGGCTGCGCGAAGTGCTCGCGACGCTGCCGGCGGGCGCCACGACGCCACGGGCGCCCTCGTTCGCATGAGCCAGCCCGAGCTGCCGCTCGTCCTCATTGGCTTCGGCAACGTGGCGCGCCGCTTTCTGCGCCTGCTGGATGAGACCGCGGATCGCCTTGATTTCACCTGGAAGGTGGTCGGCATCGCGACCAAGCACCATGGCTCGGTGATCGACACCCAGGGTATTGACGTCGCGCGCGCCATTTCGATCGTGGAAGGCCGCCAGTCGCTCGACCGGCTCGACCCCGAGCCGCGCGAGCGCAGCGGCATCGACGTGATCCGCCAGGTGGCCGACGCCCTGGCCGACGAGGCCGCCGAGGGGCGGCTGGTGTGCATCGAGACGACGGTGCTCGACATCGAT
The DNA here is from genome assembly GCA_030697165.1 of Acidobacteriota bacterium. NCBI lineage: Bacteria > Pseudomonadati > Acidobacteriota > Acidobacteriota bacterium. The sequence continues at coordinate 10,125 of JAUYQQ010000022.1, read as the reverse complement.
CGCGGCGAACCGGCCGTGTCGCACGTGCGGGCGGCGCTCGAAGGCCAGGCGCACGTCGTGACGGCCAACAAGGGGCCGGCGGCGTTCGCGTTTCATGAACTCGAGGCGCTCGCCGAATCGGTTGACCGGATCTTCTTCTTCGAAGGCGCGGTGATGGACGGGGTGCCGGTCTTCAACCTGGTGCGCGAGACGATGCCGGCGATTGTCATCGACGGCTTCCGCGGCGTGATCAACAGCACCTGCAACTTCATCCTGACCGAACTCGAGCGCGGCAAGCAGTTCGACCAGGCGGTGGCCGAGATGCAGGCGCGCGGCATTGCCGAAGCTGACCCGACGCTCGACGTCGACGGCTGGGACGCGGCCGCCAAGACGGCGGCGCTGGTGAACGTGTTGATGGGCAGCGCCATGACGCCGCATCATGTCGCGCGGACCGGCATTCGCGACGTCACCGGGCTCGATGTCCGCGACGCGCTCGGCCGGAACCGCCGCATCCGGCTGGTCGCCTCGGCGACGCGCCAGGGCGGCAAGGTGCGGGCGCGGGTTGAACCCGAGGTACTCGACCGCACCGACCCGCTCGCCAGTCTCGAGGGCGTCGAGAACGCGCTCTATCTCAACACCGACCTGCTCGGCGAGGTTGGCATCGTCCAACGCGCCGGCGACCTGACGCAAACCGCGTATGCGCTGCTGAGCGACCTCTCGCGCATTTCGCAACGCCTGCGCGACCTGTAACCAACCCTTTTGATTCGTGGAAGCTCATGCCCGGACCGTTAGCAGGCTTTACTGTTCTGGATCTCACTCGGGTGCTGTCGGGCCCGTACTGCACGATGGTGCTCGGCGACCTCGGCGCGCGCATCATCAAGGTTGAGCAGCCCGGCAAGGGCGATGACACGCGGGCGTGGGGTCCGCCGTTCATCGGCGCCGAGAGCGCGTATTTCCTGAGCATCAACCGCAACAAAGAAAGCGTCACGCTCGACTACAAGCCGGCGGCCGGCCGCGCCGTGCTCGAGAAACTCGTCGCGCAGGCCGACGTGCTGGTCGAGAACTTCCGGCCCGGCACGCTCGAGCGGGCGGGCTTCGGGTGGGAGGCCATGCACGAGCGCTTTCCGCGGCTGGTCTACGCGTCGATCGCGGGCTACGGGCAGACCGGGCCGCGGCGCAACGAGGCCGGCTACGACGCGGTGATGCAAGCCGAGGGCGGCCTGATGAGCGTGACCGGCGAGGCCGATCGGCCCGGCTACCGCCTGGGCGTGGCGATCACCGACATGGTGTCGGGCCTCTACTGCGCCCAGGGCATTACCGCCGCGCTGCTGGCGCGCGAACGGTCGGGGCGCGGCCAACGGGTGGACATCGGCATGCTCGACACCACGGCGGCGCTGCTGACGTACCAGGCCGCCAACTGGTTTGCGACCGGCAAGACGCCGCAGCGCCAGGGCAACCGTCACGCCACCATTGCCCCGTACGAAACCTTCACCACCGCCGATGGCGAAATTGTGATCGCGGTCGGCAATGACGAGATCTGGAAGCGCTTCTGCCCGGCCGCGGGCCTGCCCGAACTGGCCGCCAATCCGCGATTCGCGACCAACAAGGACCGCATGGCGAACTACGACGAGATGCGTCCGCCGATCGACCTTGTCTTCCGCACGGCGACCAGCGCCGAGTGGATTGCCCGCCTGAACGCGGCCGGGGTGCCCAACGGCGAAGTGCGCGACATTGGCCAGATGCTGAACGACCCGCACCTGGCCGCGCGCGAGATGGTGCAGACGCTGATGCACCCGACCATTGGCGCCACCCGCGTGATCGGCGCGCCCATCAAGCTGTCGGACACACCCGCCAGCCTGCGCACGGCGCCGCCCGTGCTGGGCCAGCACACCGACGCGGTGCTCGCCGAACTGGGCTACTCGCCGGCGGAGGTGGCCGCCCTTCGCAACACCCGGGTGGTCTGAACGAGTAAGATCAGAGCAATGGCTGATGTGGCTGTCGTCCGGAAGCGGGTCAAGACCGCGATTGAGCAGGCTCGCAGGGACCAGGCGGAACGCCGCGGCCGGGTCACCGAGGCCACCAAGGCCTACGAGACCTTCCTCGAAGGCGCCGCGATCCCGGTGTTCAAGATGTTTGCGAACATCCTGAAATCCGAGGGCCTGCACTTCGAGGTAATGACCCCGGCCGGCGGCGCGCGGCTGCAGTCGGAACGCCAGCGCGACGACAGCATCGAGCTCGAGCTGGACACCGCCGCCAACCCGCCGCAGCCGCTCGTCACCATCACCCGCGTCCGCGGCAGCCGCATCGTGCAATCGGATCGCCCGATCAAGGGCAACACGCCGCTGGCACAGCTGACGGAAGACGATGTGATCGAGATGTTGCTGGAAGAACTGCGGCCCTGGCTCTTGTAGGCCACAGATTGGCGCAGATTAAACACCGACCGGGCTGGCCCCTTCGCTAGGCCAGGCGTTCGACGACGCTCGTATCGATGCCTTCGCGCTTGAGGCCGGCCAGCAAGCGGTCGCGATCGGGCGACTTGCGGAACGCCTCGCGCACATCGACCACTCCCGAATGCACGAGGGCGACCAGCGCGTCGGCCATGGGCACCATGCCGTGCTTGCGTCCGCCTTCGAGCGCCTTCTGCAGCTGTCCCGGCACACCGTCGCTGATGACGCGCGTGACCGCGGCCGTCGCCAGCAACACTTCACGAGCCGCGACCCGTCCGCCGCCGGCCTTCTTCAACAACACCTGCGACACGCCGCCGCGGAACGACTCGGCCATAGCCGCCTGGACGCCGGCGCGCGTGCTGGCCGGCGCCAGCTCGACGAAACGCTCAACGGCGTCGGTCATCGACGGCGCCGCGATCGAGACGAACACCAGGGCTTCGGAGGCGGCCTGCAGCAACAGCGGGACCATTTGCGCCGACACGAGGTCATCGACGACCAGCACGTCGGGGTCCTCGCGCAGGGCCGCGCGCGCGGCGGTCAGCGCTTCGTCCGCGCCACCGCGAATTTCGCGCTGGCTGACAATGGCGGTGCGGTTGTCGTGGACGAGCCGGATTTGCCGTTCGAGCGTGACCACGTATTCGGCCCGCTGACGGTTGACGAGGTCCACCAGCGCCGACACCAGGGTTGACTTGCCGCTGCCGTGCGAGCCGGCGACCAGCACCAGGCCCTGCGGCTCGGTGGCCAGTGCCTGCACCTCGCGCGACAGGCCGAGTTGTTCGGCCGTGGCGGCGCGGGTCGCGATCATCCGGAACACCACGCCTGGCCCGCGGTGATCGGTAAAGGTCATGCAACGGACGCGGCCGAGGTCGGCGAACTCGGTGATCCACTCCGTGGAGTCGCCGCGGCCGACCGCTTCCTGTGCCGTCTCGGGCACAATCTCCATGACCGCCGCTTCGACGTCGGCCCGGCTCATGGTGGGCTCGCCCTCGAGCGGGCGGATGTCGCCCTCCACGCGAATCGAGGGACGGCAATCGGACGTGACAAACAGCGCCGACGCGGTGCGCGCGGCGGCAAGCCGCAGCAACCGCTCGACGCCGGAGACGCGCACGTTGGTGGAGCGGGGCGGCACTTCAATACGGACGGTCCGCGTCATCTGGAGCACGGGCGCCAGTTCTGGAACGTCGGGAGGGTGGAATGCCGCAGGCGCCTCGTAAGCCGCGGGAGGCTCGTATGCAGCCGGTGGCTCTGGTGCAACCGGCTCTGCGATCGTGACGGGCGGTTCGAGTGCCACCATCGGCTCGGCCAAGGGTGGCTCGAGCACCTCTGGCACCTCGGCTGGTGGCCACAGCCGCCCTTCGAGCATCTCGACTGATGACGGCGCTTCGGCGGCGGCTGACTCCTCGGCAACCGGCTCTGGAATCTCAGCGATCTCGGCGACCGGCTCGGGAACCTCGGCGACCATCTCGAGGCTCTCGGCAACCGGCTCGGGAGTCTCGACGACCATCTCCGCGATCTCGGCCACCGGTGGCGGCTCGTCGGCGAGCGGCCACAGGTCCGCGTCGGTCAGCACTGGCTCGTCGAGGGCCTGCGCGTCCTCGATCGCCTGCAGTTCGTCGAGCACTCGCTGTTCGTCTTCAGACAATGAGACCTCGACGACCACGGGCGCTTCGGCGAGCGGTGCTTCGATGGGCGGCGCCACTTCAACAGCCGCGACGGCTTCAACCAGAACCGGTTCGGGAGCGATCTCGATCGGTTCGGGCACGTTCTCGATGACTGGTTCGACAGCGCTTTCGATGAGCGGCTCAGCCGCGCTCTCGATCACGGGTTCGTGAACGGGTTCGATGACGGGCTCGGCAGCGCTCTCGATGATCGGTTCCGCGACGCTTTCGATAACGGGCTCGGCCACGCTCTCGATGGCTGGTTCGGCAACCATCTCGACGCCGGGTTCGGCCACAGCTTCGATGACTGGGTCGGGAACGCTTTCGACCATCGCCGGTGGGGTCACGACTTCAACGGCAGCTGGCGGCGCGGGGGCCACGGCCGCCGGGGCCGCCGCCACGGCCGCCTGGCGGCGCCGGCGAATCTCGATCCAGATGTCGTCGCCGCCGCGCGCGGCGACGACGGTAAAGGCGTCGCCCTCGTGCGCCGGGAGTCGATGCTCCACCGCGCCAAACTCCTGGAGCGAATCCTGCGCGGCCGTCGGCAACAGCTGCTGCAGCATGCCGGTCATGGCGTCGAGGTTGAGAATCTGCGTCGACAGGTCGAGCGTCCCGGCACCCACCACGACGTACGGCCGCTCGCCGACGTGCATCACCAGCGCGTCGCCGTCGGCGCGGACCATCGCGGAAAGGAGGGATTCGACTAATGCCACAAAAAATACGGTGCCTACGGTGCCTACGGTGCCTGAGGTGCCTGAGGTGCCTAGGGTGCCACACTGTCAGCGTGCCAAAGTGCAGGGCGCTGCATAGCAGTGCACACTTCGAACACCGCGTTCACTTAGTTAATCGGTTGAGGAGGGAGCCAACGTTAGCGCGCGCGTTGTGCGACGTGCAGGGTCATCAGCCCAAACAACCGCGGCACCACCGTCACTGCGGTGAAGCCTCGCGCGGTCAGCAGCTCAGCCACACCGGCGGCACCGGGGTAGCGGCGAATCGAAGCGGGAATATAGCGATAGGTGTCGGGGTCGCGGTGCAGGAGCCAGCCAAGGCCGGCGCCGACGACCGTGAGGTACGCCAGGTAGGCGCCACGGACCAGCGGCGGCTCGGGGCGGTTGAAGTCGAGCGACAGCAAGCGGCCGCCCGGCCGCAAGACGCGGGCGATCTCGTCGATGGCGGCCGCGAGATCCGGCACGTTGCGCAACCCATAGCCCGTGGTCACCACGTCGAACGACCGCGGCCCAAACGGCAGGTGGGTCATGTCGCCGGTGACCAACCTGGCCGCCGCCGATTTGCGCGCGGCAAGTTGCAGCATGCGATGGGTGAGGTCCAGGCCGACCACCCGCCCACCCTGTGCCGCGGCCGCAAACGCCAGGTCGCCGGTGCCGCACGCCAGGTCGAGCACGCGCTCCCCCGGCTGCAGGCGCGCCCGCGCGATCAGGGTGCGCTTCCAGCGCGCGTCCTGTCCGAACGAGAGCAGCTTGGTGATCAGGTCGTAACGATCGGCGATGGTCGCAAACAGCGCGCGGTTGTGGGCGCGTTTGCGGTCAGGAGTGTCGAACGCCGTCCGCAGGGACATCAGAACCCGAAAAGGGTGCGGGCGATCGCGGCGGTCAGGAGCGTGACGATGAAGCCCAGCGCCAGGGGCATCAACGCGCCGATCGCGGTCCACTTCGCGCTCAGCGTTTCCTTGTAGATGGTGATGATGGTGGTGGCGCAGGGATTGTGCAGCAGCGAGAACAACATCAGGTTGACCGCCGTCAGCATGGTCCAGCCGTGCTCGTCCACGAGCAGGGCGCGCAGCCCGTCCATCGAGTCCATCTCGGTCATCATGCCCTGCGACATGTAGACCATCAGCATGGTCGGGACGACGATTTCGTTGGCCGGAATGGCGATGATGTAGGCGAGCAGGATCACGCCGTCCAGGCCCATGGCCCAGCCGAGCGGATCGAGGAAGGTCGCGGTCCGCGTCGCCAGGCTCACGCCACCGGGCGAGATGTTGGCCAGCAGCCAAATCACCGCGCCGGCCGGTGCGGCCGTGACAATGGCGCGCCACAAGACGAACAGCGTGCGATCGATCAACGAGGTGTAGAGGATCCGCGCCATCGCCGGCCGGCGGTAGGGCGGCAACTCGAGGGTAAAAGCCGAGGCCTCGCCCCGCAACACGGTCTTCGACAGCGCCCACGACGCGACCAGGGTGAACAGCACCCCCACCAGCACGATCCCCACCACCGACCCGGCGGCCACCAGCGAGGCCACGGCCGGCGGAAACGCGGCGGCGACAAAGATGGTGGCCAGCATGATCAACGTCGGAAAACGGCCGTTGCAGGGCACGAAGTTGTTGGTCAGGATCGCGACCAGCCGTTCGCGCGGCGAGTCGATCACGCGCGTGGCAATCACGCCGGCGGCGTTGCAGCCAAAGCCCATGGCCATCGACAGCGCCTGCTTGCCGTGCGCCCCGGCGCGCTTGAACAGGTAGTCGAGGTTGAAGGCCACCCGCGGCAGGTAGCCCAGGTCCTCGAGAATGGTGAAGAGGGGAAAGAAGATCGCCATCGGCGGCAGCATCACGCTAATCACCCAGGCCAGCCCGCGAAACACGCCGTGCCAGATAAAACCGGTGAGCCACCACGGCGAGCCGAGCTCGGTGAACCAGCCGGCCGCCAGGTCCTCGAACCAGAAAAACCCCGACGCCAGCATCTGCGACGGCACGTTGGCGCCGATGATCGTGAGCCAGAAGATCACCGCCAGGATCACCAGCATCAGCGGCAGCCCGAACAGCCGGGAGGTCACGACCCGGTCGATCCGCTGATCGAGTTCGAGCGGACGCGAACCGGCATCCTGCACGGCTCGCCGCGTGATCCGTTCCACCTCACCGTATAGCGACGTCACGACCTCTTCGCGAAAGCCGGCATCGAGCGAGCGGCGCAGGGCCGCCGCCTCGCGGACGATGTCCGCGGGAGTGACGACGCTCGCCTCGCTCACTGCGCCCCCTGCAGCGCGATCTTCTTGCTGAAGCGGGCATCCGGGGCTTGCTGCCGCACCACCAGTTCCGCCAGCCGGCCGCTGGCCAGCGCCTCTTCCACCGGCACGTCGCCGTCGAGCAGGCGGATGGCAATCCACCGCGCGTTCGGCACGCCGGGCGCCGCCGCTTCGATCATCGGCACCAGCGTGCTGATGGCGCGCTCGAACTCCGGCGTCCCCTTGGACCGCAGCGGCTGCGTCACCGCCTCGCCCGAGGCGACCGCCGCCACTTCACCAAGCAGTGCCATCATGTTCTCGCCGGTGCGCGCCACGATCGGGATGGCCGGCACGCCCAGGTCGCGCGCGAGGCTGCGCGTGTCGACCTCGATGCCGCGCCGCTTGGCCTCGTCCATCAGGTTCACGGCCACCACGACGCGATCGGTGATCTCGAGCACCTGGAGCACCAAGTACAAGTTGCGTTCGAGCGCGCTGGCATCCACCACGACCACGGTGCAATCCGGCCGGCCGAACAACAGGAAATTCCGCGCGACCTCCTCATCGTCGGACGCCGACAACAGCGAGTAGGTACCCGGCAGGTCAACGAGCTTGTAGCGGACGCCGCCGAACTGAAAGCCGCCCTCGGCGCGCGTGACGGTCTTGCCGGGCCAGTTGCCGGTGTGCTGGCGCAGGCCGGTCAGCGAGTTGAACAGCGTGGACTTACCGGTGTTTGGATTGCCGGCCAGGGCCACGACGCGATCGAACGCCCCGACGGCCGCGCCGAGCTGCGCCATTTCGGCATGCACCGGGCAGGCTTCGCAATTGTGTTCGACGCTCATGATGCGCTTCTCAATCCTTCATCAGGCAGCCGCTTGACGAGTACGCGATCCGATTGTTCGCGCCGCAACGCAATGGTGGTGCCGCGCAGCCGATAGGCGCGCGGGTCGCCGGCAAAGGTCGCCAGGTCACTGCGAATGCGCGCGCCCGGCGTGAAACCCAGATCGAGCAAGCGCCGCCGGGCGAAGCCGCGAAACGCGGGATCGAGCGCGACGACCTCCGCGGTAGCGCCGGTCGGCAGGCCGCTCAGCGGGATCACTCCGTCGGGCCAGGCGGCAGGCGCCGATTCGGCCAGCACCGCGGCGACATGAATGTTGGCCGCGACCACGGGAGCCAGGCGGTACTCGTTCTCGCCGTCGCTGAGTACGACGCGGGTCGGCGAGCGATCGATCACGCGGATGACCTGCCCAAGGCGCAGTCCCTCGGCGGACAGTTGCGCGAAGGCCAGCGGCGGCTCGTCCTCGAGATGCACGATGCGGCCGGGGGTCGAGGGCGGCCACGCGCCGAGTGGTGTGCCCGGTGACTCGGGCACGGCCCCGTCGCCGGAGGGGATCGGGTCGCCGTGGGGATCGTGTGCGGGATGGCCCATCGATGCCGATAGCCGATCCAGTTGTTGCTTGGTTAGTCCGTGTTCGGCCCGCTCGGCCTGCTCGTGAACGCGATCGATCGGGACGCCGAGTTCGTCGGCCAGGTACAGTTCCCACAACCGGTGCGCGCGCAGGACGTGCAGCGCCACGCGCTCCCCTTCAGGCGTCAGCTGGAACTGCGCGCCTTCGGACCGGACCAGGCCCTCGCGCTCGAGTCTCTGCGTTAGCGCCATCAACTGCCGGTCACCCATGCGGAGCACGCCCTGCAGCGAGGCAAACGACGCAGTGTGGCCGTCGGTGGCTTGCCGCAACAGGTGCTTGAGGGCGTTCTCGGTGCGCTCGCGCGTCAGCGAAAGGCGGTACTTGCGCACCTGCGCGACCAACCCGAAGGTCGGGGCAAAGAGTCCGAGTGCGGCGACGAGCAGAAGGATGAGGTAGATCAACAATTTTGAGTCATCAAAATTACATCACGGCAGCTGACAAAAAGTCAAATGGCCTTCCTGCGCAAGTTTGGTAACATGCTGAAAAATAAATGCTTCCGTCGAGTACCGTCGAAAACTACCTGAAAGCGATCTACGTTGGCGAGACCCACCTCGCGGCCGGCCAGAAGCTCGTGCCGATGGGTCAGCTGGCCGTCGCGCTGGGCATTGCTCCCGGCACGGCCACCACCATGGTCAAGGCTCTATCCGAGTCAGACCTTGTGGTCTACGAGCCGTACAACGGCGTGCGGTTGACGCCGGCCGGGCAGAAGCTCGCCGCGCGCGTGCTGCGGCGCCACCGCCTGATCGAACTGTTCCTCGTCCAGGTGATCGGCATGAAGTGGGACGAGGTGCACGACGATGCGGAGCAGATGGAGCACGTGGTGTCGGACCGCCTGATCGAACGCATCGACGAGATGCTCGGGCAACCCGAAGTGGACCCGCACGGCGACCCCATTCCCACCGCCGAGGGCCACCTGCCCCATCGCACGCTCGAAAGCCTGCTGACCTGCCCGCTCAATACGCCGGTGACCGTGGCGCGCGTGACCGATCAGGATGCCGCGTTTCTGCAGTTCATCGAAGGCAACAACCTCAAGCCGGGCCAGACCATCGAGGTCGAAGCGCGCGACGAAGTGTCCGACAGCGTCCGCCTCAAGGGCGCCAACGACGCGCGCATGACGATCGGCGCGCGCGCGGCGTCGAAGTTGCTGGTGACGGGATAGCGTCAGCACCTCCGACAGTTCGCGCCGGTGATCGATGGCGAGCCGGGCGTCGTCGCGCGTGCCAGAGTTGATCGCCCTAAACCTGAGCTGTGCGTTTCCGCCAAGACTTGCAGGAGTGGTAGCAAGGGCGCCGCGCACGGTCAGTGGCAGTGCGGACTCCGTAGATGGTCACCGCGAATATCCTCGCGCGCTAATGGACGTGGGGTAAACCCACGACTCCGCGCCCTGATCCCGCCTTGTTCCTGCATCAAGTGCGGCACCCACTCGGGGTCAAGCGTCATGACGGAAGTTATTCGAACACGCCGGCGAACTGATCGATGTGTCAAACGACAGGGGAAATTGACCCCCTTGCGCCACTAAAACTGACCCCCTCCTAATCACTGTTTTCTGCGGTCAGCGCGAGCCGGCTCGCCGGCGAGCGCCCCCTGTGGGTGCGGCATTGCCGGGATCAAACCGGCCTT